>NZ_JAMYRV010000030.1:0-82986 GCF_040321555.1 Mesorhizobium sp. M0317
GAGTAGGGAGTAGGGAGTAGGGAGTAGGGAGTAGGGAGTAGGGAGTAGGGAGTAGGGAGTAGGGAGTAGGGAGGTGGCGTCTCGACCAATCTTCTGTACTGACTACTCACTAATCCCTAATTCCTACTGCCTAATCAAATTCCTTCGCCGGCAAGCTCTTCCGAAATTGCCGCGACCTGGTCCTGGGCGCTGCGCATCATCGGATAGATGGTAAGCACCTTCTGCCAGGCTTCGAGCGCCGATTGCTTGTGGCCGGTGGCGGCCATGATCTGGGCCAGGCCCGAAAGCGCGCCGAAATGGCGTGGTTCCAGCTGCAGCGTCTGGTCGATGTCCGACATCGATTTCCCGAAATTCTTCATCATGTAATGCACGGTGGCGCGCCGGTTCCAGCCTTCGGCATATTTTGGCTGCAGGATGACGACCTGGTCGAGGAAGTCGAGGGCGACGTCGAACTTCTGGTCGTCAATCGCCTTTTGCGACCATTGCATCATCAGGTCGATCGAGGCGCTGCCGGACTGGAACCATTCGCCCCAGATGCGCCCGGCGATGCGCTCGGCCGCCTTTTCGTTGCGCTCGCGCTTCAGCTCGGCAAACAGTTGGTCGAGCCTGGCTTCCCTGGTCAGGGCAACCGGCGGCTTTGCCGGCGGATCGTCCGCCGACGCCGGAGTGACGCCGAAAAGAAAGAGGGTGGCCAAAAATGCAAAAAGAATCCGCATCGCCGGAATCTAACCCCGGACGGCGGATCGTCAAACTGAAATTAGCGTGAAAGTGCCTGGAACCAGGCAATTACCATCATATGGACGGAGGCAACGAGCCTCCGGCCGAACACTCAGCCCTGGCGCGCCTTGTAGCGTGGAGCGGTCTTGTTGATGATGTAGACGCGGCCCTTGCGGCGAACCAGCTGGTTGTCGCGGTGACGCGCCTTCAGCGCCTTGAGCGAATTCTTGATCTTCATGGTCTTGCCCGTCGGTCTGGGCCCTGTCCGGGCCGAATTATTAAGGCGCGCCTGAAAAGCGCGCCTTTGAACTTGCGGTGGCTCATAAACGAGGAGCCTTGCCCGTGTCAACCGCAAGCGTGCTGGATAGAGGCCGAGAATGGCTTTGGTCATCAAATATCCGCCATCTCGGCTCCACGCCATTGCGCGGCCGAAGGCGGGCTGGAATGGTGCGGCACCCGCAAGCCGATTTGGAGACCTCTATGCGCCTGTTGTTCGTGTCCGCGAGCCTTGCCGTTCTGGCAGCCGCCTCCATCGCGCAGGCGCAGGAATGCGACCGCAACGAAGACAGCCAGCAGATGATGAACATCTGCGCCGGCGAGGACTATCGGGCCGCCGATGCCAAGCTCAACCAGGCCTACAAGGATCTCGTCGGTCGCAACGACGACAAGGGCAGGAAGCTGCTGCAGGTCGCGCAACGCGCCTGGATCGCCTTCCGCGACGCCGAATGCGCCTATACGACGAAAGACAGCGAGGGCGGCTCCATCCATCCGATGGAGGTTTCACAATGCCTGACCGAACTGACGGACCAGCGCATCAAACAGCTCACCGCGGGCGCCAATTGTAGGGAAGGCGATGCGAGTTGCGCCAGCCCCGACGAAGACGGGGATCCGAACGACGAGCTGCAATAGGGCTCGAGCCACGCCCTCGCGCAAAGTGCCGGAATGGCTTAGCTACGGCGGCTGATGCGCGTGAAATGGCCCATCTTGCGGCCTGGGCGCGCTTCCGCCTTGCCGTAGAGATGCAGCATCAGATCGGGCTCGGCGAGCAAAGCGGGTACGCGCAGCACATCGTCGCCGATCAGGTTTTCCATGACGCAGTTTGAATGCCGGCCAGGGTTGCCCAGCGGCAGGCCGGCAATGGCGCGGATATGCTGCTCGAATTGCGAAACGATGCAGGCGGCTTCCGTCCAGTGGCCGGAATTGTGCACGCGCGGCGCCATTTCGTTGGCCAGCAGCGTGCCATCGGCAAGAACGAAGAACTCGACGCCGATGACGCCGACATAGTCGAGGGCCGACAGGATTTTCGCTGCCGCCCCCTGTGCCGTCGCCGCCGTCTCCAGCCTGATCTGGGCCGGCAGGGTCGAGGTATGCAGGATGCCGTCGCGGTGGACGTTCTCAGCCGGATCGTAGGCGGCGACCGCGCCGTCCAACCCGCGCGCGGCGATGACCGAGATTTCGCGCTCGAAAGCGACGAAGGATTCGAGGATCAGCGGCACATTGCCCATGGTCTCGCAGGTGCCGGCAAAGCCGCCCGTCTCCAAGTTGCGGAAGACGCGCTGGCCCTTGCCGTCATAGCCCATGCGGCGGGTTTTCAAGATGCCGCTGCCACCGAACTCTCTCAGCGCCGCCGTCAGCTCGTCGTCATTGTCGACGGAGCGGAAATCCGCTGTCCTGATGCCGATGCCGTTCAGGAATAGCTTCTCCGCCACCCGGTCCTGGGCGACTTCCAACGCCCTGGGCGGCGGATAGACCGGGACCTTGGCGGCGAGCGCGCCGGCAGCCGCCACCGGCACATTCTCGAATTCGTAGGTGACGACGGCGCTGACTGCCGCCAGTTCGGCAAGGGCGTCCGCATCGTCATAGGCGGCGGTGATCTGGCGGTTGGCGACCTGAGCCGCCGGGCAATCGGCCTGCGGTTCGAGGATAATTGTGCGGTAGCCGAGGCGCGCTGCGGCAACAGCCAGCATGCGGCCGAGCTGGCCGCCGCCGATGATGCCGATGCTCGATCCCGCGGGCAGGCTCACGGCGCGTCCGTCGGTTCGGTGGCAACCCTGGCGGTTTGGGCGGTGCGCCAGGCATCCAGGCGGGCGGCAAGTTCTTCGTCGTGCAGCGCCAGCACGGCGGCCGCCAGAAGGGCGGCGTTGGCCGCACCCGCCTTGCCGATGGCAAGCGTGCCGACCGGAATGCCGGCCGGCATCTGGACGATGGAGAGCAGCGAATCCTGGCCTGACAGCGCCTTCGATTCGACCGGCACGCCGAACACCGGCAGCGGCGTCATCGCCGCCGTCATGCCGGGCAGGTGGGCGGCGCCGCCGGCGCCGGCGATGATCACCTTGTAGCCGGCCGCCTTGGCGCCCTTGGCGAAATCATAGAGGCGGTCCGGGGTGCGGTGGGCGGAGACGATCAGCCGCTTGTGCGGAATGCCCAGCGCCTCCAGCGTTTCGGCGGCGTGGCGCATCGTCGCCCAGTCGGACTGGCTGCCCATGATGATGGCGACGTCGGCGCGGTGGTCGGTCAAGCGCATGCTCCCGGCGGTAAAGGCGCGCCTTAGCGGAATTCGGGCTGGCCCGCAAGGATGGCGGCCGCAGCAGCCTAGTCCGGCCAGCGCAGGGCGCCGGATGAATCCTTTCGCGGCTGTCTCATCGCATCCGCCGGCCTGTCGGCCGCGGTGAGCACGGCGCGGAGGCGTTCGGCGACGATCTCGGCCTCGCCTGGGTGCAGGTTGCAGGGGTCGAGAAAGAAATGGCCACGCTCGACCTCGTGGTTGCGCACGATGATGGGCGGCGATCCGGCCGCCAATGCCGAGGCGAGGCCGGCGGCACTGAAGCGGCTTTCGGGGGAGACGAAGATCTGCAGCCGGTCGAGCGGATTGGCGGTCGGGTCGGGAATGATGTTTGCGACGATGCCGGGTATTCCCTGCAGCGAATCCCTCCATAGATTGAGCGCCGCTTCCTCGCGCTGGCGGATGCCGGCATGGTCGCGCTTTTCCCAGGCTTCGAGCGCCGCCATCGTGCCGGCGATGCTTTCCTTGCCGACCTTCATGGCGCGGGCGACGCCACGGTTTTGCAGATAGGCGGCGCGGACGAGATCCTTGCGGCCGGCGACGATGCCGCTGGTCGGCCCCGAAAGGAATTTGTGGCCGCTGTAGACGACGATGTCGGCGCCGCGCGCCAGGAAGCTGCGCAGGTCATATTCGGAAGCCGCGTCGACGATCACCGGCACGCCCCTGGCGTGGCAGATATCGCAGAATTCCTCAAGGGAAAGCATGCCGTATTGCACGGTGTGGTGCGCCACGACGTAGAGCGCCGCCGCCGTGCGCTCGTTGATAGCCTCGCGCACATGATAATCCTGCGTGACGCTGACCGTGCCGGCCGGAATGACCTTGGCGCCGGCGATGCGGATCGACTGGTCGATCGGTGCGCCGTAATTGACGATATGGCCGAGCTGGATGACGACTTCGGACTTCAGCCCTTCGGTATCGTCGGGCAGCCGTTCGATCGCCAGCAAATTGGTGCCGGTCATCGCCCCGGCGATCGCCATTGTGATGCCTGAGGCGCAGCAGGCGGTGATGAAGCCGGCCTCGCCGCCGGTGAGGCGGGCTGTGATCACGCTTGCGGCGCGCTGCAGATCGTCCATCTCCACCCATTGCGAGGCGATCTCGGCCATGGCGCTGATCGCCTCGGGAACGATGATCGAGGCGCCGAGCGTCGTCATCGTGCCGGAGACGTTGATGATCGGCCGCAGTCCCAGCCGTTCACGGATCGTGGTGTTGGAGCCGGTGTCGGAATAGGTTTTCATGTTCAGCAATCCCTTGACGGTCAGGCGGCGATCTCGACGACCGCTTCGATTTCAACGGTGATGTTTCCAGGCAGCGAGCCGACCCCGATCGCCGAGCGTGCATGGCCGCCGATCTTGTCGAAGACGCTGGCGAACAGGTCCGAGCAGCCATTGACCACTTTCGGGTGGTCGCTGAAGGTCGGCGTCGCATTGACGAAGCCGAGCAATTTGACGACGCGCACGATGCGGCCGAGATCGCCGGCGGCGGCGTGCATGACGGCGAGCAGGTTGAGGCCGGTGAGGCGGGCATGCTCATAGGCCTGCTCGACGGTGACGTCCTCGCCGACCTTGCCGGTGCACAGCGTGCCGTCGGCGCGCAGCGGCCCTTGACCCGAAAGAAAGATCAGACGGCCGCTCTCGGCATGGGTGACGAAATTGGCGATCGGCGTCGGCGGCTCGGGCAGCGTCAGGCCGAGTTCGGCGAGCCGGATGTAAGGCGTCATGGAAGAATTCTCCTTGGGCCGGCCTGTTGTTTTACGCAATTCCCAGGGGAAAGCGCTTCGCGCTTTTCCCGGGAAAACCGCTTACACTTCTCCTGGAATTGCTTTGGGCCGCCCATGTCAGAAATGGGAGGCGCGGAAGCGCGCCAGGAAAGAGCGGAGGCGCTCATTGGTGGTCTCTTCGGCAAGGATCTCCTTCGGCGGGCCAACAGCGCTGACACCGCCATCGGCCATGAAGACAATGCGGCTCGAAGCGTCGCGGGCGAAGGCCATCTCGTGCGTGACCATCACCATGGTCATGCCGTCTTCGGCCAGGCTGCGCACAACGGCCAGCACCTCGCCGACCAATTCGGGATCGAGCGCGGAGGTGATCTCGTCGAGCAGCAGGATCTTCGGCTCCATGGCGACTGCCCGCGCTATGCCGACGCGCTGCTGCTGGCCCCCGGAGAGTTCCGCCGGCAGGCTGTCGGCCTTGTGGGCCAGGCCGACGCGGCTCAGCCAATGCTCGGCGATCTGGCGCGCCTCGGCCTTGCTCTTGCCGCGCACCTTGGTGAGGCCGAGCATGATGTTGCCGGCGGCGGTGAGGTGCGGAAACAGGTTGAAGCTCTGGAACACCATGCCGGTTTCGGCGCGCATATTGGCAAGGTCGCGCTCGCTGCGCCGCTGGCGCGCGCCGGCCTCACGAAAACCGACCTCCTTGCCGTCGATTCGGATCGAGCCTGAGTCGTAGCTTTCGAGAAAGTTGACGCAGCGCAGCAGGGTGGTCTTGCCGCTGCCGGAAGGGCCGATGACGGTGACCACCTCGCCCCTGTCCACCTTGAGGCTGACCGAGCGAAGCACCTCGACCGAACCAAAGGCTTTCGAGACCCCGGCAATGTCGAGAAGGGCAGCATTGTCGTTCGAGCTTGTGGCCATCGTGCTAGTCCCGGATGAAGGCAAAGCGCCGTTCCAGCCGCCGGCTGGCGTAGGAAAGCGCATAGTTGACGGCGAAATAGATCAAGGCGCCGAGGATGTAGAGCGGCATCGCCTCATAGGTGCGGCCGATGACCTGGTTGATCGCCTGCATCAGGTCGGTGATGCCGAGCAGCGAGACCAGGGCGCTGCCCTTGACCGCATCGGTGACGCCGTTGATCCAGGGCGGCAGGAAGCGCCGGAAGGCCTGCGGAAAGATGACGTAGGTGAGCCGCTGGCGAAAAGTCAGCCCAATGGCCATCGCCGCTTCTGACTGGCCCTTGGGAATAGAGCCGACGGCGCCCCGGAGATACTCAATGACCTGCGCCGTCTTGAACAAGGTCAGCGCCAGCACCGCCGCCGAGAAGGATTGCAGATGCAGGCCGATGGCCGGCAGGCCGTAATAGACGAAGAACATCAGCACCAGGATCGGGATGCCGCGGATGGTGTCGGAGAAGATGCGCACGGCCCAGCGCAGCGGCGCCGGGCCGTAGACCAGGCCGACGCCGAGCGCGACGCCGGCAATCAGCGACAGCACCACGACCAGCAGCGACACCCACAAAGTGATGGCGAAGCCCTGGGCGAGGAACGGTACGGCGTAGAGGATCTGGCTCAGCATGTCAGCGCGCAGCCCTGAACCGGCGTTCGACC
This sequence comes from Mesorhizobium sp. M0317, assembly GCF_040321555.1. NCBI lineage: Bacteria > Pseudomonadati > Pseudomonadota > Alphaproteobacteria > Hyphomicrobiales > Phyllobacteriaceae > Mesorhizobium > Mesorhizobium sp. M0317. Next base: position 6,597 of record NZ_JAMYRV010000030.1, read on the forward strand.
AGCCGCAGCCCGAAGAGCAGGGTGTAACCGGTCACCAGGTACATCGCCGTCGTCACCAGATAGACCTCGACAATGCGGAAGGTGTTGAAGTTGATCCACTGGGCGCCGAAGGTGAGCTCGGGCACCGAGATGACCGATGCGATGGACGTGTCCTTGAACAGCGAGATGAAGGTGTTGGACAGCGCCGGCAGCGTGATGCGCAGCATGGTCGGCAGGCGCACATGAACCAGCCGCTGCCAGGGCGTCAGGCCGATGGCTTTGCCGGCATCGAGCTGGCCGCGCGGCACGGCTTCCAGGCCGGAGCGGAACACCTCGACCAGATAGGCGCCGCTATAGACCGACAGCGTCAGCACGAACGAGGTCGGCGCGTCGTAGGCGACGTCGATCACCGTCGGCAGGCCGTAGAAGACAAGATAGACGAGCAGGATCAGCGGCACGTTGCGGATGAATTCGACGTAAGCCGCAATGATGGCGCGCACCGCGCGTCCGGCCGAGACATACCAGACCGCCAGCACCAGGCCGATGACGACGCCGATGGCAATCGAAATCACGGCAAGCTCGAGGCTGAGCAGAAGGCCGCCCCACAGCTTGTCGAAATGGCGCCAGATCAGGTTGAAGTTGAGCGTATAGCCCATGCGTCTCCCGCAATAACCAAGGGGATGCGAACTAGAAGGCGGAAGGGCTAACCCTTCCGCCAGCACTTGTCAGACAACCGGGAAACCGGGATGGCGGGCCGGCGGCTCTTGGCCGAAATAGTCCTTGAAGGCGGCGTCGTAGAGTGCGGTCTCATGGCCGAACATAGCGATGGTGAAGGTCTGGTTGACGAAGGTCAGCCAGTCCAGGTCGCCCTGCCTGACCGCCGCGCCGTAGAGCATCGAGTACCAGCTCTTGCCGGCATCGAAATATTTGTCGGGGTTGCGCGAGGCCAGCCAGCGCACGGTTGAAAGATCGACAGCGGCGGCATCGGCGCGTTTCGATTCCAGTGCCTGCAGCACATTGGCCTGAGTGTCGATCTGCAGCACCTGCGCCTCCGGCAGGGCGTAATGGACCGAGCTTTCGGCGTCGACATTCTGCAGGATCGAGATGCGCGTCGCCGAACCGCCGGCGAGCAGCTTGTCGAAGGTCTTGTTTTCCGCCGTCGGCAGCGTCAGCAGGGCGACGCCCTCGACATAGTATGGCCTGGAGAAATGGATCAGCTGCGAGCGCTGCGCGGTCATGGTCATGAACTGGATGGTGATGTCGACCTTGTTGGTGGTGACATTGGGGATCCGCTGCGCCGGATCCTGCATGACGAACTCGACCTTGCTCGGATCGTCGAACAGACCCTTGGCCAGGATGCGGCCCATGGTGATGTCCATGCCGACCAGCTCGCCGGCATCGTTTTCGAAATGCCATGGCGCGTTGGTGCTGCCGGTGCCGACGATCAGCTTGCCGCGGTCAAGCGCGGTGCGCAGAACGCTGTCGGATGCGGCTTGTGCCGCCGCCTTTTCGGCGCTGACAGCGGTCATCACGCCCGCCGTTGCAAGCCCGGCCATGCCCAGTTTCAGAAAATCTCGCTTGGATGCGTCGTTCACTGCGACCTCCTGTTGTTTGAGTTCCCCTTACAGACACACGTGTCGCCGACCTGAATTGTCTCTTACAATAGACACATGTATCCTGTACAAGACAGATACTAACATCAGGAATCAGTTATGCAAGACAGCAATGGACTCACGGATCGGGCGGAGCTTGGTCCAGCCGAGAGCCCGACGCCCGACAAAACCTCCGGCTCGCGCGAGAAGGGCCTCAACCGGGTGCTGGAGATCCTGGACTTCCTGCATGTTACGCAGCGCGCCATCGGCATTGGCGATCTAGCCAAGGGGGTGAATGCGCCGCGCTCCACCACCTATACGCTGGTGCGTTCGTTGGTCGATGCGGGTCTCCTGGAGATGGAGGGCGACGGCAACCGGGTCTATTTCGGCAAGAAGCTGTACCTCTATGGAATGGACTATGTCAGGGGCAACGACCTGCTTAGGGGGGGCCGGCAGGAGGTCGACAATCTGTCGCGCGAGACCGGCGAGACCTCCGAATTGTGCATGCTGCAAAGCGGGCGCTATACCATCGTCCATTCCAGCCCCGGCACCAGGCCGTTCCGCATCAGCTCGGCCACCGGCCTGCAGATCCCGCTGCCATGGACGGCATCGGGGCGGCTGCTTCTGGCCGGATTGGAAAGGGCCGCCATCCAGGACATGGTCTCGGAAGACGACCTTTTGCTGCCCGACGGCCGCAGGCTGCAGTTCGACGACTTCATTGCCGATATCGCGACGGCCAGAACGACCGGCTATTGCATCACTTCGGGGCTGGTCGACGCCTACACCAAATGCCTGGCCGCCCCTGTCTTCGCGGCCGCTGGCAAGGTCGAGGCGACGCTGTGCCTGGTGGTGCCGATCGACACTTCAGCGGAGAAGACCGACGAATTGCTGACGTTGCTGCGCCATCGCGCGGCGCGGCTGTCGATAGCGGGGTGAGCAGTTAGGCCCCGAGGCCGTCGGCTAAGCGATGATGTCCGGAATGATCTTGTCTTCCAGCGCCATCAGCCGGTCCTTGAGGAAAAGCTTCTTCTTCTTCATGCGCTGGATCTGCAAGGGGTCGCAGCCCATGGCGATCATCGCATTGATGGCCGCGTCAAAATCGGCATGCTCCTGCTTCAGGCGGGAAAATTCGAGGCGGACATCGGCCTTTTCCTGGTCGGACATTCTCTACCGTCTGCATGTCTGCGGCGCCCGGCAATGGGCATGATTGGGCGGGGGCGGCATCAATTGCCGCCGGCGCGCAGCCAATATCACATATCACATTGTCGTGGAATGCTACCACGCAGCATTCGACATCGCAGCCGGATGGTGGCAGACTGTCATGGTGCCGTCACAGATGCGACCTGCGGTGGACGTGCCTTTGACGGCTGCAATCGAGGAAACCATGAAAGGGAGAACCAATCATGTCTCTTGCATCCCATCTTGATGAGTTGCAGCGGAAACACGGTGATATCGAACGCGAGATCGACGATGCGATGAACCATCCATCGGTCGACGACCTCGAAATCGTGAATCTGAAGCGACGCAAGCTGGCACTCAAGGACGAGATTGAAAAACTGAAGGCGAAACCGACGAGACACTGACGCCCTTCCAGGATTCGACGCGCCGCCTTGGCGCGTGACTATCGCTCCGGTGGCGACATGCCGCCGGAGGCCTGTTTTTGCTACTGATTCCGATACTGTTGGCCGGCGAAACCCGTCTGTGGGGTCGCCGCGCTGCTGCGATTTGGCGGCTCTGCTTGTCTGTCGCCATTGACAAGCCATCTTTGCTCCTCCACCTCATGCCCGAACCTCAGCGCTATGCGCTGATAGCTGATTGAGCGTGCGTCGACGTGGACGTATGTCGCTCGGGTGATCAAGAGGCTGCCGGCATGACCGGGTATTTTTCCTCCCCCTTTGCGCGCCGGACATCGGTCGGCGTCGATGTCGGCGGCGTGGTCGTCGGCGGCGGCGCGCCGGTCGTCGTGCAGTCGATGACCAACACCGACACGGCCGATATCGACCAGACCGTCGCGCAGGTTGCGGCTTTGCATCGCGCCGGCTCCGAGATCGTGCGCATCACCGTCGATCGGGACGAGAGCGCCGCCGCCGTGCCGCGCATCCGCGAACGGCTCGAGCGGCTCGGCATCAATGTGCCGCTGGTCGGCGACTTCCACTATATCGGCCACAAGCTGCTGGCCGACCATCCAGCCTGCGCCGAGGCGCTGGCCAAATACCGCATCAATCCCGGCAATGTCGGCTTCAAGGACAAGAAGGACCGCCAGTTCGCAGCGATCGTCGAAATGGCGATCAGATACGACAAGCCGGTGCGCATCGGCGTCAATTGGGGGTCGCTCGATCAGGAGTTGCTCACCCGGCTGATGGACGAGAACCAGCGCCAAGGCTTTCCGCTGACGGCGCAGGAAGTAACCCGCGAAGCGATCGTGCAGTCGGCGATCCTGTCGGCCGAAATGGCCGAAGAGATAGGCCTCGCCCGCGAAAAGATCATCCTGTCGGCCAAGGTCAGCGGCGTGCAGGATTTGATCGCCGTCTACACCGAGCTTGCCACGCGTTCCAACCATGCGCTGCATCTTGGCCTCACCGAAGCCGGCATGGGCTCGAAGGGCATCGTCGCCTCGTCGGCTGCCATGGGCATCCTCTTGCAGCAAGGCATTGGCGACACCATCCGCATCTCGCTGACGCCGGAGCCGAATGGCGATCGCACGCGCGAGGTGCAGGTCTCGCAGGAACTGCTGCAGACCATGGGCTTCCGTCAGTTCGTGCCGATCGTCGCCGCTTGCCCCGGCTGCGGCCGCACGACATCCACCGTGTTCCAGGAACTCGCCCAGAACATCCAGGCCGATTTGCGCAAGAACATGCCGGTCTGGCGGGAGAAATATCCCGGCGTCGAGAACCTCAAGGTCGCGGTGATGGGCTGCATCGTCAACGGCCCCGGCGAATCCAAGCACGCCGATATCGGCATATCGCTGCCCGGCACCGGCGAGACGCCGACCGCACCCGTCTTCGTCGACGGCAAGAAGTCGGCGACGCTGCGCGGTCCGTCGATCGCCGCCGATTTCGAAAAAATGGTTGCCGACTATATCGAGCGGCGGTTTGGCCAGCACGGCAAAGCCGCGGCCGAATGAGCCATGCGGGGGCTGCTCAAAGCCGGTGTGATCCTGCTCTGCGGGCTGAGTGCCGGACAGGCACTTGCCGATCCACCGCAATCGCGCTCGGCGGCGAAACGATTGATCGGCCGTGTCTGTGACCTGATCGAGACGCATGCCGAGCGGAACGGCCTGCCGAAGGATTACTTCGCCCGGCTGATCTGGAAAGAAAGCCGCTTCGATCCCAATGCGGTTAGCCCGGTCGGTGCCGAAGGCATCGCCCAGTTCATGCCGGGCACCGCCAAGATGCGCGGGCTGGCCGATCCTTTCGACATCGATCAGGCGATCCCGGCTTCGGCGAAATATCTCGGCGAGATGAAGCTCGCCTACGGCAATCTCGGCCTGGCGGCGGCCGCCTACAATGCCGGCGAGAACCGGGTGTCGCGCTGGCTGGGTTCGGGCGGCTTCCTGCCAATGGAGACGGAGAGCTATGTCTTCGACGTCATGGGCGAGCCCGTCGACAAGTTTTCCGACAGCGCCTACGCCGGATCGATCGAGCCGCTCGACGCTAAAACCAGCTTTGCCGTCGCCTGCCGCAAGCTGCCGGTGATCATGTCGAGAACCGTGGCCATGGCCTCGATCAATGTGAAGCCCTGGGGCGTGCAGGTGGCCGGCAATTTCCGCAGGGGAGCTGCGATCAATCAGTGGCTGCGGGTCAGGAGCCGGTTTCCGGCGCTGCTTTCCGGTCGTGACCCGGTGGTCAGCCGGGTGCGCACGCCGATCGGCCGACGCGGCATCTACGCCGTCAGGATCGGTGTCGACGACCGCGCCGCCGCCAACGTCATCTGCCAGAAACTGCAAAGCGTCGGCGGCGCCTGTATCGTCGTGCGCAACCGATAGGGGGCGACATGACGGCCAAAATCGTCCTGCTTAATGGCGTCGGCAGCGCCGGCAAAAGCTCGATCGCCAGGGCGCTGCAAACAATCGCCACCGAGCCCTTCCTGCATGTCCAGATGGATGCTTTCATCGACATGCTGCCGCCGGCGCTGCAGGATCATGCCGACGGGTTTTCCTTTGAGACCGTGCTGGAAGACGGCAAGCCGTCGGTGGTGATCAGGAGCGGGCCGGTCGGCGCGCGAGCCATGCGCGGCATGCGCCATGCCATCGCCGCCACGGCCGGGCAAGGCAACAATCTCATTGTCGACGACGTGGTCTTCAATGACGAGATAGCGGAGTACCGCATGCTGCTGTCGGGTTTCGATCTGCATCTGGTCGGCGTCATGGCGCCGCTGGAGGTGCTGGAAGCGCGCGAGGCCGCGCGCGCCGACAGGCTGCCTGGCCTGGCGCGCTGGCAATATGGACGCGTCCACAAGGGCATGGACTACGACCTCGAAGTCGACACCAGCCGGCTGACGCCGCTTGAATGCGCCCGTCGCATCCAGGAAAGATTCCGACTATAGTGGCCGGTGTCTTTGACACGATCGCAGCTTTTACCAATTGCCCAAAACGCCGATAGCCGTCTCTGGCCTGCAAAGTCGTGTCGATTAATATTTATGAGCCTTGCTGTAGTAAGACGGGTCGAAATTTCTGGCGAGACCTTTGGGGCCGTTAACGGGGGAACATCATGCCGGTGACAAATTTCCTTAGACGCGTCGTCGGTGAACTTGAAACGCCGCGCGCCAAACGGCCGTTCGGTTCTGGCTGGCTGTCCGGCTCGATTGGCTTGCTTGCCGGGGTCACCGCCCTGCTGATGGTCATCGTGCTGCGCTACCCGTCGCTTACATCGATGCCGGATCTGGCCCCCATCCACCAGATGCTGTTCTTCAAGCCGGTGCTCTATTTCGTCCTCATCTCCGGCTATATCCTGGCGATCCTCAGCATGACGCTGCGCAGGCAAAAGACGCTCGGCGCGGCGGCCATGTTCACTGTGCTGCTGGCGTCGCTGGTCGGCATGCTTCCGGTGCGCCATCACCTGCACATAGACGGGGTGTTCTTCGGGCTCGATTTCTTCATCCTGAACGCCTTGTTCATGGGTGTGCTGTTCGTTCCGCTCGAACGTCTTTTCGCGCGCAACAAGGATCAGACTGTGTTCCGCGACGAATGGCGCGAGGACCTGTTCTACTATCTGGTCTCATCGCTGCTGGTGCAGATTTTGACCTACCTGACCTTGGCGCCGTCCAACTTCGTCAATGCACAGGGCGCCCTTGGTTCGGTGCGCGCCTGGGTCCACGACTTGCCGTGGCTGGTGCAGCTGGTGGCGGTGATGTTCCTGACCGACCTTGCCCAGTATTGGGTGCATCGGGCCTTTCATCGCGTTCCCTGGCTGTGGAAGTTCCATGCCGTGCACCATTCCGCCAAGTCGATGGACTGGATTGCCGGTGCGCGCATGCATTTCCTGGAAATCATCGTGCTGCGCAGCCTGACGGCCACCCCGATGTTCGTGCTGGGGTTCGATGAATCGGCTATCCAGACGTATATATTGATCGTCTACGTCTATTCGTCTTTCATCCATTCCAACATCGGAACCAGTTTCGGTCCAGTCGAAAAGGTGCTGGTGTCGCCGCGTTACCACCACTGGCATCACGGCCTCGAGAAAGAAGCGATCGACGTAAACTTCGCCATCCATTTCCCGCTGCTCGACCGGCTGTTCGGTACCCACCATATGCCCGAAGGGCGCTGGCCGAACGGCTACGGCATTCACGGACATCCCGTTCCGAACGGATACTGGCAGCAATTCCTCTATCCCTTCCGGCGCGGCTAGACTGGAGTCCTTCGCGAAGCGCGCGTGTCACCGCGCCTGGCGAGGTTAGCCCAATCCATGACAAGCGACAGAGCCCCGAGATGCGTGACGGCTACATAATCTGCGGCACGCCGACAACCGGAAGCACCTTGCTGTGCGGCCTTCTGGCCTCGACGAAAACAGCCGGCGATCCGCACTCGTTCTACCGGCGGCAGGACAAGGCGGAATGGGCAGAAGAGTGGAATTGCCGCATCCCGATACGATGAGCGCGCATGACTTCGATGTCGCCTACCTCAAGGCGGCAATCAGCGCGGGAAAGGGCGGAACAGCCGTCTTCGGCTTGCGCCTGATGCGGGAGAACCTGGGTGAACTCTCGGCCATCCTCGACCGGATCTACCCAGACCTGCCATCGGACAAAGCACGCTTTGAAAAGGCCTTCGGGCGGGTCCTCTACATCCATCTTTCGCGCGAAAACAAGCTGGCGCAGGCGGTGTCGCTGATCAAGGCCGAGCAGACCGGGCTTTGGCACATCGCGCCGACGGAACCGAGATCGAACGAGTCGCACCGCCGCAGGAACCCCGCTACGATTTCAAGCGGATCCAGCGCGAGCTTGCCGAACTCGAAGCCTATGACGCGGGCTGGAACGTCTGGTTCGCGGAGCAGGGGATCGTCCCGCTGCGCATCGGCTATGAGCGCCTGTCAGGCGATCCGGCAGCGGCATTGGCATCCATCTGCAAGGCCCTGGGCGTTCCGGCGCCGAATGCCGCCGACGTAAAGCCGGGCGTCGCCAAGCTCTCGGACGAGATTAGTCTGGACTGGATGCGCCGCTATCGTCTGGACGCGGCGATTTGATCAAGCCCTCTTTACCGCGACCGTTTCGCTGAGCCATGTGCCGATCTTGCTGCCGAGGCGGTCGGGCGACACCGGCTTGGGCAGATAGTCGTCCATTCCGGACTCGATACATTTGTCGCGGTCGCCCTTCAGTGCGTGCGCGGTGACGCCGATGATTGGTGTGTGATTGCCACTCGCTGCCTCCGCCGCCCGGATGGCGCGGGTCGCCTCGTAGCCGTTCATCTCCGGCATGGAGACGTCCATGAGGATCAGCTTCGGCCGCAGCGCCCGGTACATCTCGACGGCCGTGCGGCCATTGCTGGCGATGCGGTAGCTGAGGCCAAGCCCATTGAGGATCTGGCCGAACACCAGCTGGTTCACGTCATTGTCCTCGGCGATCAGAATATCGATCGGGCCGTTTGGCGTGGCGATCGATTCAGGCACTGTGGCCGCCGGAATTGCCGGGCCGCGAATGACGGTGAAGGCGGGTGGCGTCACGGGTGCCGCCTGCGGAACGACAGGCTCGCGAACGAACTGGGCCTTGCCGATCTGGGCCCGCGCTTTCTGGATGGCCGAGATGACGGTGCCGAGCAGGATGGCCGAGCGCGCCGGCTTGGTGAGATGCGCGGCGATGCCGAAATCGATGACCATCTTGCCGAAATCGACCTGATCGACCGAGGTCAGCAGCACCACCGGGATGGCGGAGAGACGGCTGTCGGCGGAAATCGCCTTGGCGACATCGGCGCCGTTCATGCCGGGCATCTGGTAGTCGAGGATGATGCAGTCGACCGCAGCAGCGAGTTGGCTGGCCCGGTCTAGGAAGGCGAGGCCGACGGCGCCGCTTTCGGCGGCCGCGCAGTCGAAGCTCCAGCTTCTGAGCTGCTCCAGCAAGATCTCGCGGTTGACCGGGTTGTCGTCGATGACCAGCACGCGGGCGCCGGTGACGTCGACCGGCACGATCTCGTTGCGCGTGTCCTGCTGATGCGCCGGCAGCGGCACGGCGAACCAGAACACCGAGCCGCGGCCGATCTCGCTTTCGACGCCGATCTTGCCGCCCATCAGGTCGATGAGGCGGGCGGCGATGGCAAGGCCGAGGCCGGTGCCTTCATGGCGGCGCGTCGACGAGCCGTCGACCTGCGCGAATTTCTCGAACACGTTCTCGAGCTTCTCGGCAGGAATGCCGATGCCTGTGTCCTCGACGCGGACCTTGAGCTGGACCATGCCGTCGACCACCTCGCCGCCGACATCGATCAGCACATGGCCCTTCTCGGTGAACTTCACCGCATTGCCGAGCAGATTGGTGACGATCTGACGGAACCGTCCGGCATCGCCGACGACATGGGCAGGCAGGCGCGGGTCGACGCGCACGATCAGCTCGAGGTTCTTTTCGGCGACGCGCGCCGACACCAGTGTGGCCACGTCCTCGACCGCTTCGGCAAGCCGGAAGGGTGCAGGATCGAGCGTCAGCTGACCGGCATTGATCTTGGAGAAATCAAGGATGTCGTTGATGATGGTGAGCAGCGCATTGCCCGATTTGACGATGACATCGGTGAAGGTCTTCTGCCGCGCGTTAAGCTCGGTCTTGGCGAGCAGTTCGGCCATGCCCAGCACGCCATTCATCGGCGTGCGGATCTCATGGCTCATATTGGCCAGGAATTCCGATTTGGCGCGGTCGGCCGCTTCGGCCTTGAACAAGGATACGGCGGATTCGGTGAAGGCGCGGCGGATCGCCTTTTCCATCGGCCGGAAGATCCAGAGGGCAACGATGGCAAGAACCGCGAACAGAAGGCCGCTTGCCCACAACAGCAGCCTGTCGCTGGAGGCGTCGGCCAGATGGCGTTCGCCATCCATGGCGGTCCGCACACGCATCAGCATCGGCTGGACGAACAGGTCGTTCTGGTTGAGGATTTCGCGCGAGCTCCATTCGTCGGTCTGTTGCGCCGCCGACATCAGGTTGAAGTTGCGCACGATGTCACGCGACGACCAGAACAGGTCGCCGTTGACGGCGGCCGACGAGAGTTCGTCCAGCGTTTTGGCCGACAGGCTCGGCTTGATCGCGGCCAACTCCGCGGACAGTGTTTCGATCTCGCCGGTCAGGCGTTGCGAATGGCCGCGCGCGGCGGCGGCAAGGCCGTCACGGGTTTCGGTGCGCCAGGCCGTGCTGGCGGTTTCGGCAAAGCTGGAGGCGTTGCGCAGGTCGCGGGTGAAGACGACGAGATTGCTGCTAAGCGCGTCGATGTCGTGGCGGAAGGAATTGACGCGATTGAGCGCAAACATCACCGCGGTGGAAGCCAGCGCAAAGATGAGCAATCCCGAGATGTAGCGGATCCGGATCGAGCGGATGAAGAAAGAATATTCCGGCATGCGCAACCCCAACACATACGCATCATTTTAACGGTCGGGATTACGCTTGATTTACATTAAAATTCCGTTCGCGCCTGGCGGGCCGTCAAGATCCTGGCTGCACGTGCCCGGAGTTGGCGCCATAGAGGGTGGCATCGCATTCGCGCATCATGCGCAGTGCTTCTTCCTCGGTCAGGCCGAACTTGCGCATCATGCTCCGGATTTCGGGGCCTACAGCTATCTCCACCGGTCTTGCCGCCTGGCGGGTCTTCCTGGCCTTTTTCTTGGACATCAGTACGTTTCCCGTCTTGACCGACACATGTTTCTCATCAGCCCTGGCCCGGCCTCACCGTGCTGCGCCAGACCATGGGCGCATGGCAGATCAGGCGGCTGCCAGCCTCCTCCCGCGCGCCGGTCGCGAGCCGCACGGCGCGCCTGGCGATCTCCTCGATCGGCGGCGAGAACGTCGTCAGCCGGTAAGAGGCCCAGTCGGCCTGTTCAATGTCGTCAAAGCCGATGACGCAGAGATCGCGGGGTACGTTGATGCCGAACTCGTGGCGGGCCGCATCGAGAAAGCCGCACGCAATCAGGTCGGTCACGCAGAACGCCGCATCCGGCCGCTGCCGGCCGGAAAAGAGTCGCCTGGCGCCATCGGCTCCGGTGGCATAGCCGGTGCGGCCCTCGCGCCACACGGTCACCTCCAGCCCTTCCTTCTGCGCGGCGGTAAGGAAGGCGGTTTCGCGGGAGAGCAGGCTGGGCGTGCCGGCAGCCGAGGTCACCAAAGCGGGGCGGGTACAGCCGGCCCGGATGAAGGCATGCAGCGCTGCCTCTGCGGCTGCAGCGTTGTCGACACCGATATTGTGCGGGCCGTCGAAGCGGTCATCGCGATTGATCAGCACCAGCCGCTGGCCGTTCTCAAGACAGGTGCGGATCAGCAACTGCGGCGGCGAGCCGGACAGAACGATGCTCGCATCGGCGCGATAGTTCAGCGTGTTGCGCAGCGCCTGGTCGACATGGTGGCTGGGGCCGGAGGTGTTGAACACCATGGCCATTTTGCCGGCGTCCCGCAGATGTTGGGTCAGCGCCTTCTGCAGGCGGGCATGATAGGGCGTGTCGCCATCGGCAACGATGAGGCAGACGATGCCGGTCGAAGCCCGCATCAGGCCGCGAGCCAGATGGTTGACGTGATAGCCGAGTTGCTCGGCCGCCAGCATCACCCGTTCGCGGGTTTCCCCGGAAACGGAAGCGCCGGGCGTGAAGGTACGTGACACGGCCGAGCGCGAAACCCCGGCGAGGTCGGCAACCTGCTGGGCGCTGGAAAAACCGGTGCGGATTCTCGGAACCGTCAAGCGAACGCTCTCGCTGCTGTTTTCGTGATTCTTTGCACGCCCGTGCAATGTAATGCAACTCTTCTGCCATTGCCACCCACCGCACTTGACAGGCATGGCGGAATGCAACAGCTTTGCACAGCCGTGCAATACAAGCCGGCTCAAGAGTGGCATCGGAGGAATACCCTGTCCATTTCGCCGAAGACGGCATTGAGGGCGCGACTGTCCGGACCGGCTGCATGAGCAGGGCGGCGGCGCATCCGAAGGCGGACCGGCTGTCCGAGGCCGAGATGGACAGGCGTGCCGAGGTCTGCCGGAAACTGCTTGTCACGGCCGGGCAACTGGCGATGGAAGGCTATGCCCGGCAGGGCGCCGTCCAGCCGGTGGCGATGAAAGGCCCGCAGGATTTTCTCACTGAAACCGACGGCAAGGTCGAGGAGCACATCCGCGCGACGCTGGCAGACGCTTTTCCGCAGGACGGGTTTTTGGGCGAGGAAGGCGGTGGCATCGGCTCTGCCCGCATGTGGGTCGTCGACCCCATCGACGGCACCGCCAATTTCATGCGCGGTATTCCGCATTTCTGCATTTCGATAGCTTTCGTCGAGGACGGCCGCAGCGAGATCGGCGGCATTGCCAATCCGGCCATCGGCGAAACGTATTTTGCCCGTCGCGGGCAAGGCGCGACACGCAATGGCGCGCCGATCCATGTTTCGCCGACGCAAGCGTTCGACCGTGCCTTTGTGGAGTTCGGCTGGTCGCCGAGGATTCCGAACCGTGAGTATCTCGACAAGGTGAGCCTGGTGTGGGCGCTCGGCGCCAATGTACGCCGCTCCGGCTCCGGAGCGCTTGGGCTGGCCTATGTGGCCGACGGCCGCTCGGATGCCTATGCCGAGCTGCACATCAATTCGTGGGACTGCCTGGCCGGATTGCTGCTGGTGGAGGAGGCCGGCGGCCGTGTGAACCGGTTCCTCGACGGCGACGGCATGGCGAAGGGCAATCCCGTGCTAGCGGCAGCACCCGGCGTTGCGGCGACATTGTCCCAGGTGATCGGAGTGCCGCTCGACGACGGGTAGATCGTTTCCAGTGAGAAGACAGGGAGGAATATCGATGAAGACATTTGACAGTAAGCGAGGCTTGCGCGCCGCCTGGCTTGGCCTTGGCGCGGCGCTGGCCATGTTCGGATTGGCGAGTGCCGCCCAGGCGGTCGACCGCAGCCTCACAATGTATTGCGCCGTCGACGAGGCCTGGTGCCGGGCGATGGCGACCACCTACCAGAAGGAGACGGGCGTCAGCGTCGACATGACCCGCATGAGCGCCGGCGAAATCTACGCCCGCCTCCGGGCCGAGAAGGACAATCCGCAAGCCGATATCTGGTGGGGCGGCACCGGCGACCCGCATCTGCAGGCGGCGGAAGAGGGCCTCACCCAGGAATACAAGTCGCCGCAACTGGCAAACTTGCGCGACTGGGCGCTGAAGCAGGCCGACAGGTCGAAGAACCGCACGGTCGGCATTTATCTCGGTGCACTCGGCTATGGCTACAATGAGGAAGATCTGAAGCAGCGCGGGCTGACCGCGCCGGCGTGCTGGGCCGATCTGGTCAAGCCGGAATTCCAGGGCGAGATCGAGATGGCCGACCCGAATTCATCGGGCACGGCCTGGACCATGCTTGCCACCATCGTCCAGCTGATGGGCGAGGACAAGGCATTCGACTATCTCAAGCAGCTCAACAAGAACATCGCCGAATACACCAAGGCAGGGGCCGCGCCGGCGCTCGCCGTCGGCAAGGGCGAGACGCTGATCGGCATCTCCTTCCAGCACGACGTCATCAACGCGGCCAAGCAGAACCCGGCGGTGAAGGTGGTTTCGCCTTGCGAGGGCACCGGCTTCGAGATCGGCTCGATGAGCATCGTGACGGGCGCCAAGCATGCCGAAGAGGCGCAGAAATTCTACGACTGGGCGCTGAGCCCGGACGCGCAGAAGCTCGCGGCGCCGAACGGCAGCTTCCAGATCCCGTCGAACACCGCCACGCCGGTGCCGCCCGAGGCGCCGGACCTCTCAAAGATCAAGCTGATCGACTACGACTTCGCCAAATATGGCTCGTCGGCCGAACGCAAGCGGCTGTTGAAGAAGTTCACCGATGAGGTCCGCAATGGCGGCTGAGCGCGTTCTTTCGCGCTCACTCTAGCATCTGATCGCTGGCTGCCCCTCGCGGCAGCCGGCGCACCATCCTTGGCACAGAAAGACATTGAATGGCCGCGGCCGGTTCCATGGTCAGTTCCGCTCCTGGACGCAGCGCGCTCGCCTGGGTAATGGCCGCGTGGGCGAGCTTCGTTCTCTTGCCTTGGTACAAGGTCGAAGGCGGCTTCTTGTCGTTCGACTGGCTGGCACAGCCGGCGGATGCGACACCGGCCATCATCCTGGCGCTCGGTGGCCGGCCCTGGCTGTTGCCGCTTGTCCTGCCGCTTCTGCTGGCGAGCTGGCTGGTGGGGCGCAACAAACCCAAGAGCCTTGCGGTTGCAGGCGCGGCGGGCCTGCTGTGGCTGGCCATCGAAGGCTTTTCCATCATCCATTCGGGCTGGGGATTTGGCTTGCTTACCCGGATCGCCGGCACGCCGGGACCGATGCAGCCGGGGCTTGGCTGGGGCGCGGCGCTCTATGCCGTGGCGATGCTGATGTTCATCGCCGAGGCGCTCGCCGCGCGCGGCTGGTGCAAGGGCGACCGCTTCGTCGTCGGCTCGCTCTCAATCGTGATTGCTTCGCTGATCCTGTTCGTCGCCTATCCGCTGCTGTCGATCCTCACCTCGGCCATCAAGGACAATGACGGCAATGTCGTGCCGGCGCTGTTCGTCGAAAAGATCTTCAGCGCCAATATATGGAGCCTGCGCTGCCTCTATGGCGAGGGCTCCTGCGGCGTGGCGTGGAACACGGTGGCGATCGCAGTCCTCGTCGGCTTTTTCTGCACGGCGCTCGGCCTAGCGCTGGCGCTGATCGCGCTACGCACCAAGCTGCCGGCCAAATGGTTGCTGCGCGGCCTGTCCATCCTGCCGATCATCACGCCGCCCTTCGTCATCGGCCTGGCGCTGATCCTGCTGTTCGGCCGCGCCGGCATCGTCACCAACCTCATGTCGGTGCATCTCGGCATTCCGCGCAGCCGCTGGATCTACGGCATGGCCGGCATCACCATCGCGCAGGTGCTGGCCTTCACGCCGATCGCCTTCCTGGTTCTGGTCGGCGTGCTGCAAGGCGTCAGCCCAAGCATGGAGGAAGCATCACAAACCCTGCGCGCCAGCCGCTGGCGCACATTTCGCACCGTCACCTGGCCGTTGATCCGGCCGGGGCTGGCCAGCGCCTTCCTGATTTCGTTTATCGAGAGCATGGCCGATTTCGCCAATCCGCTGGTGCTGGGCGGAAACTTCAACGTGCTGTCGACCGACATCTTCTTTGCAGTGGTCGGTGCGGCGCACGACCAGGGCCGCGCGGCGGTGCTGGCGATCGTGCTGTTGATGTTCACGCTGGCAGCCTTCGTCATCCAGCGCCGCTGGATCGGCAGCCGCAGCTACGTCACCGTCGCAGGCAAGGGCGATGGCGGCGTACCGGCGACGCTGCCCAAGGCCTTGCGGATCGGCTGCTACGCCGCCGTCGTTCCGTGGCTGGTTCTGACCATCGTGGTCTACGGCATCATCCTGGGCGGCGGTTTCGTGCAATCGATCGGGCGCGACAACACGCCGACGCTCGAGTATTTCCTCACCGCCTTTTCGATCGAGAAAGGCGTCAATGGCTGGTTTTTCAGCGGCTCGGCCTGGCCGTCGCTGCTGATGACCATCGGCCTGGCGCTGGTGGCGATGCCGTTCACTGCGGCGCTCGGCATCCTGACGGCCTATCTGCTCGACCGGCAGCGTTTCGCCGGGCGCACCATGTTCGAGTTCCTGGCCATGATGAGTTTCGCAATTCCCGGCACGGTGATCGGCGTCAGTTATATCCTTGCCTTCAACGTGCCGCCGGTGCAGTTGACCGGTACCGGGCTGATCATCGTCATCTCCTTCATCTTCCGTAATATGCCGGTGGCGATCCGTGCCGGGCTCGCCAATCTGGGCCAGATCGACAAGAGCCTGGACGAGGCATCGCTGACGCTTGGGGCGCGGTCTTTTGCTACCTTGCTGCGGGTGATCCTGCCGATCCTGAAGCCGGCGATCGTGACCGCGATGATCTACAGTTTCGTGCGCGCGGTGACGGCGGTCAGCGCCGTCATCTTCCTGGCGAGCGGCCGGTTCAATCTCGCCACGGTCTACATTGTCGGGCGCGCAGATGTCGGCGAATACGGCATCGCGATTGTCTATTCGGCGGTGATGATCGTTGTCATGATGGTCATCCTCATCGGCATCCAGCTGCTGGTCGGCGAACGCCGACTCGGCCGGCGCCGGCCTGGGGCGGAAGCCGTGGTGGCAGCAATCTGATGGGGAGAAGCGGCGTGGATCAGACGGCGAAGAATGCTGTCCCGGTTGTCACGGACAGGCCGGCCGTGCGGTTCGAGGGCGTCACCAAGAAATACGGCGCGGTGATCGCCGTCGACAATGTCAGCTTCGACATCGCGCCGGCCAGCCTGGTGACGCTGCTCGGGCCCTCGGGTTGCGGCAAGACGACGACGCTCAGGCTGATCGCCGGGCTGGAACAGACCAGCACCGGGCGCATCCTGATCGACGACAAGGACGTCACCTTGCTGTCCGCCGCCGAGCGAGATGTCTCCATGGTGTTCCAGTCCTATGCGCTGTTCCCGCACATGAACGTGATGGAGAATGTCAGCTACGGCTTGCGGGCTATGGGGCTTGGCAAGGCGCAGGCAGCCGAGCGCGCCGCCGAAAAGCTGTCGCTTGTCGGCCTGTCCGGCTACGAGAAGCGCCAGCCGAGCGAATTGTCCGGCGGCCAGCAGCAGCGCGTCGCGGTGGCGCGAGCCATCGTACTGGAGCCGAAGGTGCTGCTGTTCGACGAGCCGCTGTCCAATCTCGACGCCAAGCTGCGCCGGCGGGTGCGCGACGAAATCCGCGGCCTGCAGCAAGATCTGGCGCTGACCATGGTCTATGTCACGCATGACCAGGAAGAGGCGCTCGCCGTCTCCGACCGCATCATCGTCATGAACGCCGCTCGCGTCGCCCAGGACGGCACGCCGCGCGACCTCTACAACGAGCCGACCAACCGTTTCATCGCCGACTTCATGGGCGACGCCAATCTGCTCGACGTCGAGGTGCTTTCCAGCAATGCAACCAGAGCGAGGGTCAAGGTCGGACCCTTGCTGCTCGACATGCCGGGTCGCGGTAACGCTCCGGGACCGGCGATGCTCGCTGTGCGCCCGAATGCCGTGCGCATCTTGCCCGGCCAGCCAGCGGGCACCATGAAGGGCCAGGTGGTCAAGAGCTCGTATCTCGGCGACCACATGGAATACCGGATCGCGATCAGCGATCCGGCGGTCGAACTGTTCGCGACATCGCCTGATGTCACACCCGCCGTGGCGGAAGGGACGATGGTCGGGATCGATTTCGATCCGGCGAAGATCGTGCTGATCAAAGACGATTGAACGCGCCGGGAAAACCGTTGCACACTTTCCCGGCGTTGCTTGGTGACGTTACAACAGGCGGCGACCAGGGATTAGCGACCCAGTTTCGCCTTGGGTTTAGAATCGTTGTTTTTGCATGCTCGCCTATTTGCGAGCCTGAGGGTCACCAGGGCGCATCGACCGAACTCAAACGAGCTTTTCCAGCGTGATCGGAAGGCTTCGAATGCGTTTGCCGGTCGCGTGGAAGACGGCATTACCGATCGCAGGTGCGACCCCTACGACACCGATCTCGCCGACGCCTTTGCCGCCAAGAGCGGTTGCCTGCATGTCCGGAATTCCAACCGAAATCACCTGGATGTCGGGCACATCGGCGTTAACCGGGACGGCATAGTCGGCAAAATTCGCGTTGATGATGCGCCCGTCTCGCTGGTCGACGTAACCTTCTTCCAGGAGAGCCTGCCCGAGACCCATGACCATACCGCCGATCCACTGGCTTTCGGCAAGCTTCGGATTGAAGATCCTGCCGCTATCGAATGCCGAGACCATGCGCTTGACGCGGATCGTGCCAAAATCCTCATCGATCCGAACTTCCACGAAATGCGCACACCAGCTATGGGCCGAGACGCCTCCTTCCAAAGCGCCCTTCAACTGGGCGAAACTGCGGTCAGCTCCGTTCTTCATCTCCTCGGTGGCGCCGGGAGCAAAGGTGTTACCCTCGATTTCCAGTTTGTCTTTGCCCACTGCCTTCAACAGTTCCGCGATGCCGATACCGCCGTTCGGCCGCCGGGTCGGTCGCACCGAGCCGTTTTCGAACGTGAGGTCACTCGCCTTCGAGGTTGCCAGCGGCGACTTCGGATCGGATGCGGCAAGCGCCAGCAAGGCGTCCCGTGCATTCCTGGCCGCCTTGTCCACCGCTCCCGTCAGGTTGTTGGCCTGCTGGGAGCCGCCAGCGAGCGCCGATCTGGGGAGGAGGGTATCACCCAGCCGCACCGCGACTGTCTCAACAGGAACGCCCAGAGCGTCAGCCGCTGTCTGGGCGAGAATGGTATAAGTCCCCGTTCCCATGTCGGTGCCCGCGCTGAGGACTTCGATCTGCCCACTGGCATGGAGTACGATCTTGGCTTCGCTCGCGGTACGGATCATGGGGTATGACCCGGCGGCCATTCCATAACCGATCAACTCGCGGCCTTCGCGCATCGAGCGGGGGGCCGGGTTCCGGTTCCACCAGTCGAAGGCTTCCGAGCCGACGGCATAGGCTTCGCGTAACTGTCGAGTGCTCCACTTCATCCCATTGCTGGGATCCGTCTCCGCCCAGTTGGCAAGGCGCAGCGTGACCGGATCCATGCTGAGCGCGTACGCCAGCTCGTCGATCGCGCTTTCCAGAGCATAGGCACTGGGGTTTTCGCCGGGCCCCCGTTTCCAGCCGGGCTGGACGGTATTGACCGGGACGACGTTGAGACGTGACGAGAAGTTCGGCGTCGCATACATGATCTTCGTCACATTGTTGCAAGCCTCGATATGGACCTCGTCAATCGCCGTCTCGTTCCAGCTCTCATGGACGATCGAGCTTATCTTTCCGTCCTTCGAGGCTCCGATTGAGAGTGTCTGCCGTGTCGCCGGCCGACCGCCAAGGCCGGTGAAGGTCTGCGGCCGCGTGAGAGAAACCTTGATCGGCCTGCCCAGTTTCCGCGAGGCCGCGCAAGCCAGCCCCACATGCGGATGTGCCCCGATCTTGGACCCGAACCCACCGCCGACATAAGGCGAGATCACCCGCACATTCTCGATGTCGATGCCGAGCCATTCCGACACGACGCTCCGTGCCCCGCCAACCCACTGGCTGGGCTCCCAGACGGTGATTTTCCCGTTCTCCCAGGAAGCGATGCACGCATGCGGCTCCATCGGCACATTGTATTCGCGTGACGTCGTGTAAGTGACGTCTACCTTGACCTCGGCATTGGCCAACGCTGTCGCCGCATCGCCCCACGCGGCACCCATCTCATCGATGGGCTGCACTTTTGCCTTGGGATCGTTGATGTCGAGAATAGGGTCGCCGTCCTCATATTCGATCTTGAGAAGACTTGCCGCTTCCGTTGCCTGCTCAAAGGTTTCTGCGACCACGAGCGCGATATGCATGCCGTTGAAACGGACCACATCGTCTTGAATTGGGGTAAATTCCTCGGTCGCTCCGCCGCCCTTGCTGTAGACGGTCGGCTTGTTGAGCTTCAGGGAATTCTGCGCGGTGTAGACATCCAGGACACCCGGTAGAGCCTTGGCGGCCGACGTATCGATACTGACGATACGCCCTGCCGGCCGCGTCGATTGGACGGTAACGCCATAGGCCAGGTTCTCCAGCTTCTGCTCGATCGCATAGCGAGCCTGCCCGGTTACTTTCAACGGGCCTTCGGCGCGGGAAAGCCTGGCACCGAGAGCTGGCGCCTTGGCGGGGACGGTCTCAGCCGCAACGGCTTTTGACGAGAGATCGACAGCGGCGCCAGCGACAGCGGCTACGCCGGCGCCGAGCTTCAAGACGGTGCGGCGGTTGAGTTCGAACGCGTTACCATGTGTCATGCGATACCTCCTACCGTCATCAGGGCGCGGGCCACGACCTTCGGTGCCAGTTCAATCTTGAATGCGTTGTGTCCGCTCGACTTCGCGCCGTCGCCGGCGGCTGACGAGGCGCTACGAAGCGTCGCCTCGTCGAGCGTCTTTCCCTTGAGCAAATTTTCGACGGCGCGCAGGCGCCAGGGTTTGGTGGCGAGGCCGCCGACCGCAATGCGTACTTCGCGAATTGTCTTGCCATCGGCTTCCAATTCGATCCCGACAGCGGCGCTGGCCGCGGCGAACTCGTACGACACGCGCTCCCGGACCTTGAGATAATGCGAGCGTTCCAGGGCTGCCAAACGCGGGATCTCGATCCCGACGATCATCTCGCCGGCCGACAGCTCATGCTCAAGGTGCGGGGTATCGCCAGGGAGAAGGAAGAATTCGTCGACGGGAATTTTGCGTTCGGAAGCTCCCCGGATGATGACCGTGGCGTCGAATGCCACCAGGGAAACCGCAAAATCTCCGGGGTAGATTGCTATGCACGCGTCACTCGTGCCGAGCACCGCGTGGTTGCGGTTGACGCCGCCAAGGGCAGCGCATCCGGAACCTGGATTGCGCTTGTTGCAGTTCGAATAAGCGCCCGGGTCCCGGAAGTAGGTGCAACGGGTTCGCTGCATCAAGTTTCCACCGATGGACGCCATGTTGCGCAGCTGTGCCGAGGCAGCGCGCCACAGGCTTTCGGAAAGCACCGGCGCAGCCTGCTTGATATCGGCGTGGGCGGCGACCTTGCTCATCTTGGCGAGCGCACCGATGCGAATGGCATCCGCCGATACCTGGATCGTGTCCAGGCCTGAAAGGCGTGTGATGTCGACCACCCGCGCAGGACGCTCGACATTCAGCTTCATGAGGTCAACAAGCGTGGTCCCACCGGCGAGAAATCTTGTCTCCGGCTTGGCAGCCTCGGCAATGGCCGTCGCGGCATCTTTGGCGCGGAGATACTCGAAAGGTCTCATAGTGCCGCCTCCTTCTTCAGGCGGCTGGCGGCATCGCGCACCGCGGTGACGATATGGGGGTAAGCGCCGCACCGGCAGATGTTGCCGCTCATGTATTCGCGGATGTCCTCGTCCGTATCGGCGTGGCCCTCACGAATGCATGCAACGGCCGACATGATCTGACCGGGGGTGCAATAGCCGCACTGGAATGCATCGTGCTCGATGAACGCGGTCTGGACTGCGTGCATCACGCCGTCGGCAGCCTGGAGGCCCTCGATCGTCGTGACCTGACGGCCTTCGACCTGGGCCGCCAGCGTCAGGCAGCTCAATACCCGCTCGCCGTCGACGTGGACGGTACAGGCGCCGCACTGCCCATGATCACAGCCTTTTTTCGTGCCGGGCAGGTTGGCATGCTCGCGTAGTGCATCCAGCAGAGTCACGCGTACATCAAGATTGAGCTGGTGGCGCCGGCTGTTGATGTCCAAGGCTAGCTGTCGGGGCTCTGGCATGTCGTCTCCTCGAGTGGCGGGCGGGATATAGGACGCGAAGCTAATCGGACCGACGACGCCTGGCGGCATCAGTGGGAAAGGGAACGTCCATTCCGAAGTTCGGTCGTTGGCCGGTTGCCCAACGGTCAACCCTCAGGAGAGCACGGGCGCGACGTTCGGATTAGCCCCCAGAATTCGCATGAGCCTATCGATGGCGCTCATAAATAGACCTGCGACGACGGCAGTGCTGGATGCGACGTTCAGCTGTCGAAGGCCAGTGAGCCGGATAGCTCCTCATGGGCATCGACCTGCTGCTGCAGCAGAGCGAGTTTCTGCCTGACCATTGCAAGAGCATCGGCACCGGCGATGAACCGACGGGGCAGCTCCGGCTTGTCGACCAGAGTGATCAACGCCTGCGCGAGTTTGGCGGGGTCGCCGACTTGCTGGCCGTTCGCGGCTTTCCAACCCGTTATCTGCCGGGCGCGACGTTCGCTGTAATCGCTGACGAATGACGGAGCATATTGAGTGGATTCGTCCGTCAGCAGCTCCGTGCGGAAAAACCCGGGGTTCACGATCATCGTTTCAATGCCGAACGGCGCCACCTCGGCTTGCAGTGACTCGATCCAGCCATCAACGCCGAACTTTGCCGCGGCGTATGCAGAACAGAACTCAAAGCCGACCAGGCCGGCCGTCGATGAGATGGCAATGACCTTGCCAGAACCCTGCGCGCGCATGACCGGCAGGACTGCGCGGGTGACGTTCATGGCGCCGGTCAGGGTGGACGCGAGCTGAAGTTCGATATGGGCCGGAGTCAGGTCCTCGAAATAGCCGGCATAGAAGCCCGCGGCATTGTTGACGAGCACGTCGAGGCGACCAAAGCGGTCCAGGGTTGCCTTCACCGCGGCGTCGGCGTCGGCCGGCTTGGTCACGTCCAACGTGACGACCAAAAGATTGTCCGACTGCCCGATCGCCTTGGCGACCCGATCTGGGTTACGACCGGTCGCAACGACCTTATCGCCGATGGCCAGGACCGCTTTGGCAAAGTCGAGGCCCATGCCTCGCCCTGCGCCGGTAATCATCCATACTCTGTTCATAGGCATATCCTTCATGGCCGGTATCTTTCAGTTTATGCCGCGTTGGCTTGTGGCACGTCCGTCTCAGCGTTTCGTTGTCTGCCTGGTGAAATAGCGAATAGGACTCGATACGATTAGCCTCTATAATCTGCATGAAGTTAGAAATAGGATTGATGAATGAGGCGCGGAGATTTCAGCGAGCTGGCAGTCTTCATCGCCGTAGCAGAGGCGGGCAGCTTCACACGCGCCGCAGCAAAGCTTGGTCTATCGCAGTCGGCGCTCAGCTACGCTGTCAGAACGCTGGAACAGCGCATGGGAGTCCGGCTGATCTCACGCACCACCCGCAGCCTGTCCGTGACGGTAGCTGGAGAGCGCTTGCTGCGAAGCCTGCGACCGGCCTTCGATCACATCGAAAGCGAGATCGCCGCCGTCGCCGCCCTGCGCGACAAGCCCACTGGCCTCATTCGCCTGACGACATTCCGGTATGCTGCCAAATCAGTACTGTGGCCCGTCATCGCCAGACTCCTTCTGGAGTATCCGGATATCGAAGTAGAATTGAGCCTGGACGAAGGTCTGGTTGACATCGTTGCAAGCAAATTCGACGCCGGTATCCGGATCGGCGAGCAGGTCCAGAAGGACATGGTGGCAGTAAGGATCGGCCCGGACCTGCGTATGGCGGTAGTTGGATCACCGTCGTATTTTGCAACCCGAACGGTTCCAAAGACACCGCGCGAACTTGGGGAACACAAAGGCATCAGCTACCGTCAGAAGACCGGCGGCGGGCTCTTTGCCTGGGAGTTCGAAAAACGCGGTGAGGAACTTGAAGTCAGGATGAATGGCCCACTCATTATCAATGACGGGGAAATGCTGGAGGCTGCGGCCCTCGACGGGCTCGGACTAGCATACACATTTGAAAGCCAGGTCGCTCCGTTCGTCGCAGACGGACGCCTGATCCGGGTGCTGGAAGACTGGTGCCAACCCTTCCCGGGCTATCACCTCTATTATCCCAGCCGACGCCAGCACACTGCAGCGTTCGCTCTTCTTGTGGAGGCACTCCGTCTCAAGGCGTGACGGAAGGGCGAAAACACGCCGCTCTAACTTGGCGAAGTGAGTTATCCCTCCCTCATCAGCACAATTTTCGGGCGTCCAAATCGATTCCTCCGTCGCAAGTTGCCCCCCTCACGGACTGCGTCGCGGTGGCCGTCCGATTCCGAGCCTTGAAGCTGCCAGTCGCTTCCGGCCCTTATGCGGTCATTCCCTGATGCAGGTTGAGATGGCCTCGTGCTGGCAATGGCCGATGACTTTAGGCAAAGCGACCCTTCTTGTAATGCGGCCCGCCATGATGAGGATGTCAGGCTCTTTGCTGCTGCCGCTCTATCTCTAAATGGATGCCTTCTCGCCCTCACGTGGCTGGATCAGGCTGCGCGCGGCGTCTGCTCCTGCCGCAAGGATGCGATCCGACAATTCCGTCCCCGCTGCCGCGCGGGCCAGCTGAAGCGTGCCTATGAGGGTCGCAAAAACGCCCAGGGCGGCGGCTTCCGGGTCCTTGGTCTGCGGAAGTACTGCAGACAACTGGCGCACCAGAACCAGCAAGCGTTCGGTATAGACTTGGCGCGTTTCGGGCGGCTGACGCGCGAGTTCCGGCAACAGGGCGGCCGACGCGCAGCCGGCTCCCGGATTGTCCCGGTGCTCAGCTGACAGATACGCCGCTATGCCCATCTCCGGACCACCGGCTGCCAATACCTCCTGCAGTTGCTGCGACTGGGCCTCCAGTGCCGCTACAAGGCTTTCACGCACAAGCTCCGCCTTGGACTGGAAATGCGGATAGAAGGCTCCGTTCGTCAGTCCGGCGTCGCCCATGATGGCTGCCAGTCCGGACGCGGCGATGCCGTCACCGCGAAAACGCTGGGCTGCGACCTCGACGATGCGATCGCGAGAGGCGTCCTTTCGGCCCTTTTCGTAGCGCATGGCGCTCTTCCTTTCTGCTATTGCATTATAGGTGTAATGTGATATTACGATCATAATTCAATCAACGGCAAAAAGCTAGCCCTCATGTCTGTGGAGTATCAAATGAGTACCCTTTCGGGAAGAACCGCAGTCGTGACCGGAGCCTCTTCGGGCATCGGCCGCGCCAGTGCCGAGGCCTTGGCGCGGGCGGGGTATACCGTCTTCGGGACAAGCCGCAGCAAGGCTGGCAACGGCCCGGCTAAGGTGTCCATGCTGACCTGCGACGTGACCGACGGGGAGTCCGTCAGCGCCCTCGTTGCAACCGTGCTGGCCCAGACCGGTCGTATCGATCTGCTGGTGAACAATGCCGGTGTCGGCCTGCTTGGCGGCGCCGAGGAATCTTCGGTCGCACAGGTGCAGGCTCTGTTCGACGTCAATCTGTTCGGCGTCATGCGCATGACCAATGCGGTGTTGCCGTCGATGCGGCGCCGCGGCCAAGGGCGCATCGTCAACATCGGCTCGATTCTAGGATTGGTGCCCGCGCCATACTCAGCGCACTACTCGGCGGTCAAGCACGCGCTGGAGGGCTATTCGGAATCGCTCGATCATGAGGTTCGCGCCTTCAACATTCGCGTCTCGGTCATCGAGCCGGCATTCGTGCGCACCGTCTTCGACCAGAACGGCATCGAGCCGGATTCCCTGTTGAAGGACTACGATCAGGCGCGCGCCGGTCTCAAGGCGCTGCTTGCCGATGTGATGCCCAAAGCCGATCGGCCGGAAGTGGTGGCGGATGTGGTCGTCAAGGCAGCGACCGACGCCCGTCCGCGACGGCGCTATACCGCAGGGAAGGCAGCGCGCCAGGTCAGCCTGCTGCGCCGCTTCGCCCCCGCGGGGATGTTCGACAAGACCTTGCGCAAGCAGTTCCGCCTGCCGGTCTGAACAACGGTGGGACGGAGAATTTCACACACAAACGGCACACCAACGGACACTCTCAGAAAGTCACTGCCATGAAGGCATTCGTTGTCGATAAATATAGCAAGAAAGGCATTTTGCGGCTGGCCGAGATGCCGGAGCCGGAGCTGCTGGACAATGACGTCCTGGTCGAGGTCCATGCCGCCGGGGTGAACCTGCTGGATTCCAAAATCAGGACCGGCGAATTCAAACTCGTCCTTCCCTATCGCCGGCCCTTCATCCTCGGTCACGACGTTGCCGGGAGGGTTGTCAGGGTGGGCTCGAAAGTCCGCAAATTCAAACCCGGCGACGCCGTCTATGCGCGGCCGCGCGACGGCCGGATCGGGACATTCGCCGAATTCATCGCAATCGATGAAGCCGACGTGGCGCTGAAGCCGGCGAACCTCAGCATGGAAGAGGCGGCCTCGATCCCGCTGGTCGGTCTGACCGCTTGGCAGGCTCTCATCGAGAGGGCGGGTCTGAAGACAGGCCAGAAGATCTTCATCCAGGCTGGCTCCGGCGGCGTGGGGACATTCGCCATCCAGTTGGCAAAGCACCTCGGCGCGATCGTTGCGACAACAGCGGGCGCGGCAAGCAACGATCTGGTCAGGGATCTCGGCGCCGATGTCGTCGTCGACTACAGGAAGGACGACTTCGAGAAAATCCTGTCGGGCTACGACGTCGTCCTGAACAGCCAGGACGCCAAGACGCTTGAGAAATCCCTGACTGTGCTGAAACCGGGTGGGAAGCTCATCTCGATTTCCGGTCCTCCGGATCCCGAATTTGCCTGGAAACAGGGACTGAACGTGGTGCTAAGGCTGCTGCTGCGGCTGCTGAGCCGTGATATCAGGACCAAAGCCAAGCGCCGGGGCGTGGGATTTTCGTTCCTGTTCATGTCGGCGCAAGGTGAGCAGCTGAGCAAAATCACGTCCCTCATCGAAGATGGGGCGATTCGCCCGGTCGTCGACAGGGTCTTTCCTTTTGAAGCGACCAATGAGGCGCTGGCTTACGTCGAAACAGGACGCGCCAAGGGCAAGGTCGTCGTCAAGGTCAGATAGCGCGCCCAGTTGCTTTGGGGCATTTGAGAGACACCAAAGCAAGGCAGCGCAAGGCCGACAAATTCCGAAAACGGTTCGGCATCCGATCGCCCAAACCTCAGTTGTTGCGGATTGCAACGAAGCTTGCCGCTGCCTTCAGCAAGGCTGCCTGTTCACCGTAAGGCTCGAGCAATTCATGGGCCTGCTTGACCAGCCCATGGAGCTGGCTGCGCGCCCAGTTCGCGCCATGCAGCGCCACCAGCGTCGCCTTGCCGGCGGCTGCGTCCTTGCCGGTCGCCTTGCCCATCTGGCTGGCATCGGCGGTCAGGTCGAGCAGGTCGTCGGCAAGCTGGAAGGCAAGCCCGACCGCCGAGCCGAATTCGGCCAGCCGGTCGCGGTCCTGTGGTGCGGCGCCGGCAATGATCGCGCCGGCTTCGCAGGCGAAGCGGATCAGCGCGCCGGTTTTCATCGCCTGCAGCCGGATAATGCCGGCTTCGTCCGGCCTGCTGCGCTCGGCTTCGAGATCGAGCGTCTGCCCGCCGACCATGCCCCCAGTGCCGGCCGCGCGCGCCAGCGCCAGCACCAGTGCCGCCCTGCGCTCCGCCGGCAGCGCCGTCGCCTCATCGGCGAGGACATCGAAGGCAAGCGTCAGAAGCGCATCGCCGGCAAGGATGGCGGTGGCTTCATCGAAGGCCTTGTGCACGGTCGGCTGGCCGCGGCGCAGATCGTCGTCGTCCATGGCAGGCAGATCGTCATGGATCAGTGAATAGCAATGCACGCATTCGAGCGCTGTCGCCACGCGAAGCGACGCCTCGCCATCGGCGCCGAAAAGGGCGGCACTTTCCATGACCAGGAAGGGGCGCAGCCGCTTGCCGCCGTTCAGCACGCCATGGCGCATGGCCGCCATCAGACGCTCCGGCCGGGCGATCTCGCCGGCAAGCGTGCGGCCGTCGAGCAGCAGCCTGAGCCCGGCCTCGATCGCCGCCGCCCGCCCCAGAAGTCCGGCCTCAAAGGCCAATTGCTCGTCTTTCGTCATGGCCGGGAGCGGTAGCCGACACTCAGACGTTGCGCAAGAAGCCTCGCGCCATTATGCCGGAGGCGGGAGAGTGGCGCGGGTGGGGGCGGCTTGACGGAACCGATCGTCGATCATGAAACCGAAGGGTTTGAGATGGCGCGACCAAGGCGCGTGAACCGCGCCGGTCTGAAGCGCCTGGCACGGCGCGGCCTGGTCGTCGCCGTCGTGCTGGCGGCGATACCCATTGGGCTGACCTTCCTCTATCTGCCGTCCTTCGTGCATCCGATATCGACCTTGATGGTCAAAGACCTCGCGACCTTCTCCGGTTACGACCGGCGCTGGGTGTCGATCGACGATGTGTCGCCGGTGCTGGCCAATTCGGTGATCATGTCGGAGGACGGGCAGTTCTGCTTCCATCGCGGCATCGATCTCGGCGAATTGCGCGGCGTCGTCGACGACGCGCTGGCCGGCGAAGCGACGCGCGGCGCCTCCACCATCACCATGCAGACGGTGAAGAACCTTTTCCTGTGGTCACGGCCGCTGGGCTCGGTGCGCAAGGTGGTCGAACTGCCGCTGGCCGTCTATTTCGACGCGGTGATGTCAAAACGACGGATCATGGAGATCTACCTCAACATCGCCGAATGGGGGCCGGGCATTTACGGCATCGAGGCGGCGGCGCAGCATCATTTCGGGGTTTCGGCCAAACAGCTGTCGCGGCGGCAGGCGGCATTGCTCGCCGTCTCGTTGCCCAATCCGATCGCCCGCAATCCGGCCAAGCCCGGTCCGGGTCTGCGGCGCCTGGCGTCGCTGATCGAACGCCGCGCCGGCCGTTCGGGCGCGTATGTCGGTTGTCTTGATTAGGTCGAACCGCTGCCGGCTCAAAAAAAATCGCCACGGTGCTGGCCAAAACGGCGCAGGGCGTGTATAGGCACCCGACTTTCTCAGATTATGGCCCTGACGCGGCCCTTTCACGAGGGCTATCGGGGCATTTTGACCATGTAGTGGAGCATATCCATGGCCGTTCCGAAACGAAAAACCTCTCCGTCCAAGCGCGGCATGCGCCGCTCGGCCGACGCTCTCAAGGCCCCGACCTATGTCGAGGACAAGAATTCCGGCGAAATGCGCCGCCCGCACCATATCGACCTGAAGACCGGCATGTATCGCGGTCGCCAGGTGCTGACGCCCAAGGAAAGCTGAGACCAGCTTTCGAAGGGTTTGAATGCCAAAAGAACCGGCCATTGGCCGGTTTTTTTGCGTTTGGTGCGCCGCGCCGCCAACTATGCCAAAGACCGGGCGTCCGTGGCGATACAAGCTGCGGCGGCGGTGCTGTATTGAGTCCGCATGCCTTGTCGCGGCGCTTCCGCGCGATGATCGACCGGCTTCAGAGGGACCGCATGACCAAGCTCACCACAGCACCCCGCGATATCTTCCAGACCTTCATGAACTTCCCGCTGGTCGAGGACCTCGATGCGCTGAAGGCGGATGTCGCCATCATCGGCATGCCTTACGGCAGTCCCTACACGATCGACGAGCTGGTCAACGACCAGACCAACGCGCCGACCGCGGTGCGGCGCGCCTCGCAGCGCATCAGCCTCGGGCTCGACCGCTATGATTTCGACATTGGCGGAACCCTGTTCGACGGGCAGGACGTCAAGGTGGCCGATGTCGGCGATGTTCCCGGCGATGCCGCCGGCGGCCACTACAGGTTGGCCGAAACGGCGATCCGCAAGATCCGCGTCGCCGGCGCCTTGCCGATCACCATTGGCGGCGATCACGGCATTCCAATCCCGATCCTGCGGGCGCTTGACGGCGAAGGGCCGATCACCCTGGTTCAGATCGATGCCCATCTCGACTGGCGCGACAATGTCAACGGGGTCAGGGAAGGCTATTCCAGCCCCATCCGCCGCGCTTCGGAGATGGCGCATATAGCCGGGATTTTCCAGCTCGGCATCCGCGGCCAGGGCAGCGCCCGGCTCGAGGAGGTCGAGGCGGCCCGCGCCTACGGCTCCAACGTCGTCACCGCCAATGAATGGCAGGATATCGGTACGGCGGCGCTGCTCAAGCGCATCCCGGACCGTGGCCGCTATTACCTGACCATCGATGCCGACGGTCTCGATCCCGCTGTCATGCCGGCGGTCGAAGGGCCGGCGCCTGGCGGCATCAGCTACCGGCAGACGATCGAACTGATCAAGGGGCTGTTCGCCAAGGGACGTGTCGTCGGCATCGACATCGTCGAGATCGCGCCGGCGCGCGACGTCAACGAGATCACCTCGATGACCGCCGGCCTTTTCATCCTCAACGCTATCGGCGCCGCCGTGCGGACAGGCCAGTTCAAGCGCTGAATCCCGGCGTGTCGGTGGTTGCGGCTGACAGGGTTGTTTCGCGCGGTCTTTTTCCGTGTTTGCGGGCGCTAGCGAAAAATCTTGACGGCGTGCCTGCGGGGCATTCTACAGAAGGTGCCCCCATGTTTACGCAATTCTTGTAGGAAGCCGCTTTCCTGGATTGCTAGAGGAGACGCCTGATGTTCGGTGCCATCCCGCTGCTAATCGTGCCCTTCGTGGCCTACAATCTCGGACTCCTCGGAATATTCGGCAGCGGCGACGATCCTTGGGCGACCGAGATCTTCTCGTTCAGCATGATGTCGGGCGGGGTGTTCTCGATGACGCTCGGCGACCTGATGGTGGTGATCGGGCTGATCTTCCTGTTCCTGGAAATGGTGAAGTCGGTGCGCACCACCAACGCTTCGATCATGGACCATCTGTTGTCGACGCTGGTCTTCGTGGCGTTCCTGGTCGAGTTCCTGCTGGTGAAGGGCGCGGCGCATTCCGTCTTCTTCACGCTGATGGTGATCGCGCTGTTCGACGTGCTGGCCGGGTTTTCGGTGTCGATGCGGTCGGCGAGTAGAGACATAAATTTGAACTAGCCGCCTTCGTTGGATGATCGCATCCGTTCGCGATTGGCGTGGCTGCTCTTTCTGGTCGTCATCCTGGGGCGAAGCAAGGAGCGAAGCAACACGGCGCAGACCCTGGGATCCATTCCGTGAAGCTAAGGCGTTGCAACGGTGCAGAATTCTGCTCCGCTTACACTCAGCCCGGATCGGCGATGAAGCCCGCCGCTTCGATGCCGGCGATGGCGGCGGCCTCGTCATTGTCAGACGTATCGCCCGAAATTCCGACGGCGCCGATGACGGCGCCTGCCTTGTCGCGGATCAACACGCCGCCGACGACAGGCAATACGCGTCCACCCGAAACGTCCGAAATGCCGGCGACGAGATGCGGCCGCTCCTTGGCGAAAGCCTCGACACGGCGCGAGCCCATGCCGATGGCCAGCGCCCCATAGGCCTTGCCGGCCGACATTTGCGGGCGCAGGAACGAGGCGCCGTCCTGACGCTGGAAGGCGACGAGATGCGCGCCGGCATCCAGCACGGAAACGCCGAGCGGTTTGAGCTTCATCTCGGCGCCCTTGGCGAAGGCGGCGTCGATGATGTGCTTGGCTTTTTCGAGGGTCAGTGCGGTCATGGCTGTCTCCTGATCAAAACGCGTCAATCATCAACCTGACATGCGGGATGCGAAATCCCGGTTGCGGTTGAAATTGCTTCGCGCGGGCAAGCGGAAATGGCGGGCATTGCTGATCGTGGCACATGGCGGATACGATCCGCCGGCATCCAGATGGCACGTCGATGAAGAGACCGCGTTATTTTTTCTTGGCTCGGGCCGCTTTCTTGACCGGAGCGGCGGGTGCGTTGGCGAGGTCTTCCGCTTCCTTGGCAAGGCGCAATGCCCGGAGCTTGTTGGTCTTGGCCTGGCGGGCGTCGGCCTCGGCGACATACTCCGCCATCGCCTTTTGCCGCACCGTGGCGGCCTCTTCCTGCTTCTTGAAACGCATATCCGCCCGGGCGCGGGCAGTATCCTTAGAGTTCTCGACCAAGAGCGTTATCCAATCCCGTAAATTATGTTTTTCAGCCCCTTGATAGCAGAGCCGGCCTGATAATGGGGAAATAAGTTGGTCAAGCGGCCGGGGCCTGGATGCCGCTCGACGCCTTGCGGGCGACCACCGCCTCATATCCGGCCTGCAATGTAGCGCGGACGGAAGGCTGCGCGGGTGTGGCGACAGGCGTGCCCAGATGGTCGTGGCGCAACTCGTCCATGAACTGCTCCCACATTGGCGGCCCGCCTTTCTCCAGCAGTTCGGCGCGGATCGAAAGCTCCTCGCTCACCGGCAGCCAGACGCGGCCCCAAGCGCCGAGATGCGCCATGATCGGCACCAGCGTGATAGCCATCTCGGTCAGGCTGTAGATCGCCTTCTGCTTATGCGAGGGGTCGTCGGCCTTGGTCAGCATGCCGAGTTCCATCAGCCGCTTCAGCCGGTCGGCCAGGATGTTGGAAGCGATGCCCTCGATCGAGCCGTTGAGCAGTTCGCGAAAGTGGCGTTTGCCGCCAAAAATCATGTCGCGCAGGATGATCAGACTCCAGCGATCGCCGAACACTTCCAGCGACAGATTGATAGGGCATCCCGAGCGGTGTTCGGTTTTCATCCGACTCTCCTCAAAAACCAGTTGCATTATCGTATCAGTTTTATTATCGTGCAACCGATTGCAAAACGCAATCAGTTTGGTTGGCCTTTGATTGGCCGATGCGAGGAGAGTCCCATGACACGGGCCGCAGCACCCGAAATCGTCTCCCAGACGTTTGGGGATCCCGGCGATCCAACCGTTCTGCTTATCATGGGCGCCATGGCCTCGATGCTGTGGTGGCCGGAGGCGCTCTGCAAAAAACTCGCCGGCGAGGGCCGTTTCGTGATCCGCTACGACAATCGCGATACCGGCCTGTCGACCAAATATGCGCCGGGCGAACCGCCGTATACGTTCGACGACATGGCGAACGATGCGATGCGCGTCCTCGACAGTTGCGGCATCGGCAAGGCGCATGTGGTCGGGATGTCCATGGGCGGCATGATCGCGCAACGACTGGTGTTGAAACATCCCTCGCGTGTCATCTCGCTGACGGTGATCAGCAGTTCACCGGTGGGGATGGACACATCGCAGCTGCCGGGGGCGACCGAAGCCTATATGGAGCACTCGGCCGGTGGCGCCAAGGTCGACTGGTCGAACCGCGACCAGGTGATCGGCTTCGTCGTCAAGGACGCGCGTGCGATCGCCAGCACCGCGCATCCGTTCGACGAGAAGGCGATGCGGGCGTTCGTTGAACAGGACTACGACCGATCCGGCGGCTTCCTGAGCGCGACCAACCATTTCATGCTGAAGGGCGGCGAGGATATGAAAGGACGCCTGCGCGAGATCAAGGTTCCGCTGCTCGTCATTCACGGGACATCGGATCCGATCTTTCCGGTCGAGCATGGCGCAGCCCTTGCCGACGCTGTTGCCGGCGGGCGGCTTGTCCGCGTCGAAGGCGGTGGCCACGAACTGCATCCCGACGACTGGGGCACGATCGTCGCCGCCATCGTGGCGCATACCAAACCCTGAAGGCAGTCTCGAACCTTGACACATTCGCCTCACGGAAATAGTTAAGTAAATGCTTCAGTGTTGGCGCTGGCTGGCACCGCTCCAGCATCGACGAATCGCAAACAGACGAGCAAAAAATGTCCCTGACGTTCCATTTCCATCCGCTGGCATCGTTCTGCTGGAAACCGCTGATTGCGTTTTACGAGAACGATACGCCGTTTACGCCGGTTATGGTCGACCTCGGCGACGAGCAGTCGCGGGCAGCGTTCCTGAAGGTGTCGCCGACCGGCAAGATGCCGGCGCTGCGTGACGATGCACGCAACCGCACGGTGCTGGAATCGACCATCGTCATCGAATATCTGGCGGCGCATTATCCCGGGCCGGTCGAGCTTATCCCGGCCGAGGCCGACCTTGCTCTCCAGGTCCGCCAGGCCGACCGCTTCTACGATTTCTACGTGCAGGCGCCGATGCAGAAGATCGTCGGCGACAGGTTGCGCCCGCAGGACAAGACCGATCCGTTCGGGGTCGATGAGGCGCGCGCGCAACTGCGCAACGCCTATGCGATCATCGAGGAGGAGATGCGCTCGAAACTCTGGGCGGCCGGGCCTACCTTCACCATGGCCGACTGCGCGGCCTCGCCGGCGCTGTTCTACGCCAACAAGGTCGAGCCATTCGGCGACAGCTATCCGGCCGTGAAACACTACCACGACCGCCTGCTCAAGCGGCCGTCCTTCGCCCGGGTGGTCGAGGAGGCGCAGCCCTACTTCAAGTTCTTTCCCTACAATAACGGCTGATCGCGATGCTGCACGATCCCGCCCAGTTCGACCTGATGTTCCAGGCGCTCGCAGACCCGGCCAGGCGCAGCATGGTCGAACGGCTGTCGCGTGGGCCGGCCTCGGTCAGCCAGTTGGCCGAACCGCTGGCGATGTCGCTGTCGGCCGTCGTCCAGCATCTCAACGTGCTCGAAGCAAGCGGGCTGGTGCGCTCGGAAAAGCTCGGCCGTGTGCGCACCTGCCAGATCGCGCCGCAGGCGCTGCGCAGCGCAGAACACTGGATCAACGAACGGCGGCTGACATGGGAGCGTCGGCTCGACCGGCTCGGCGATTTTCTCGCCGAGACCGAATGACCTGAAGCAGAGGAGAAATGACCATGCCCGGCAAAAGCAGAGCGGAGTTGATCCGCGGCTATTTTTCCGCCTACCAGGCGAATAACAAGGCTGCCGTCGCGGCGGTGCTCGCCGACGATTTCACCTTCACCAGCCCCTATGACGACGCCATCGACCGTGCGACCTATTTCGAGCGCTGCTGGCCGGACAGCCCGGCCTTCAGCTCGATCGTCATCGAGCGGATATGCGAGGACGAGGACGCCGCCTTTGTCCTCTATCGCTGCGAGACGGCGGACGGAAAGACCTTCCGCAACACCGAACTGCATCTGTTCCATTACGACAGGTTGCGCGCCGTCGAAGTCTATTTCGGCGCGTCCTATCGCGACGGCGTCTTCGTCGCGCAGAAACCATCAAGCTGACCAAGAGGACCTGACATGGCCGAACGATCCGTCGTCCACTCCACCTTCGTCCTCGAGCGCCTCTATCCAGTTGCACCGGCGAAAGTCTATTTCGCGCTCAGCGATCCGGCCGCTAAGCGGCGCTGGTTCGCCGACCCCGACAACCCGATGACCCACAGGCACGAAATGGAATTTCGCGTCGGCGGCCAGGAGGTCAATGCCGGCGGGCCGAAGGACGGGCCGATCCACACCTATACCGCCACCTATCAGGACATCGTGCCCAACCAGCGCATCGTCTACAGCTACGACATGCTGTTCGGTGATGTCAGAATCTCGGTTTCGCTGGCGACAATTGAGCTTCGCCCGGAAGGCACGGGCACGCGTCTGGTGCTGACCGAGCAGGGCGCGTTTCTCGATGGGCACGACACGCCGTCATCGCGCGAGCATGGTACCGGATTCCTGCTCGATGCGCTGGGCAAGGCGCTGGCAACGGACACTTGAAAGCCAGGGAGGCGAGCTGGAATCGCGGCCTATGCTTCCCAGAACTGATCAAGCCAAATATTGAGCTTGAGGAAGCCGGCACTGCTGACTGTATAGACCCGCCTCGTGCCCTCGGCCCTGGCCTGGACCAGACCGGCGTCCAGCAACACTTTCAAATGCTGGGACACGGCCGGGCGGGAGACTGGAAGGCCCGAAGCCAGTTCGTTGACGGTTTTCGGGCCACGCCGGAGCTCTTCCAGAAGATAGCGCCGGTTGGGGTCGGCAATCGCCATGAAGGCGTCAGAAAAGATCATGCCTATACTTGTGGGGCAAAGCTTTTCAAATCTCAACCGTCGGCTTCCGCTTTTCTGAGCCGCAGTGCTTCAGGGGTGACCGAGCGATCGGCCGGCTGGGTCTTGAAGGCATCGCGGTCTTCGATCGGCACCGGCGCGCGGCGGCTGATGCGCAGCAACGTGTAGGCGGCGAGGCTGAGATGCGCCAGCGCGGTGGCCAGGAACAGGCCTTCGGGGCGGAGCCAACCCATCAGGGCGGCAGCCAGCAGGGGCCCGATCATGGTTCCGAAGCCATACAGAAGCAGCAGGCCGCCCGAGACCTTGACGAAATCCTCCGATCGGGCGTGGTCGTTGGCATGCGCCACGGCGATCGAATAGAGCGTGTAGGCAAAGGCGCCGTAGGCGGCGGCGAAGACAATGACGAGGACGGCGGAACGCGGTTCGAACAGGAAGATCAGGATGGCGAACAGTGCGGCGCCGAAAGCCGCGCCCGCCAGCACGAAACGGCGGTCGGTCTTGTCGGAGAGGCGTCCGGCCGGAAGCTGCATGGCCGCGCCGGCAATAACGACAAGGCTCATCATCAGTGCGATCTGGGCGGTGGAGATGCCGATACGGGCGCCGTAGACGGCGCCAAGCGTGCCCCAGGCGCCATTGGCGATGCCGACCAACAGGCAGGCGATCGCCGACACCGGCGAGTTGGCGTAGAGACCTTTGACGTCGAGCTTGACGTCCTGCAGCGGCTTGGGAGACGAAGCCGACGACACCGCGGTCGGGATCAGTGACAGGCAGAACAATATGCCGGTGATCATGAACAGCGACGCCGATCTGACGTCGCCGCCGGCAACGATCATCTGGCCGCCCATGATCGAGGCATAGGTGACCATCATGTAGAGGCCGAAGACGGTGCCGCGGTTCTCGTTGGTGGCCTTCTCGTTCAGCCAGCTTTCGATGACCATGAAGGCTCCGGCCATGGTGAAGCCGGTGAAGGCGCGCAGCAGGATCCAGACATATTCGTCGATGATCAGGCCGGTAAGCAACGCCACGATGGCGCCCGAAGCGGCAAAGGCGCCGAACGCCCGGACGTGGCCGGCGCGGCGCACCAGGCGCGGTGCGAAGAAGCAGCCGGTGACGAAGCCACCGGCCCAGGCCGTGCCCATCAGACCGAGCGATGCGGTCGAAAACCCTTCGAGCTGGCCGCGCAACGGCAACAACAGGCCGTGCAATCCCGAAGCCGCGAGCAGGAAAGCGGTGCCGCGAAGCAGCGAGAGGATCGGCCTGTAGCTTGCAAACATTATTTGATCCGTCTGGAGATTCGGTGGCGGGGTCTGAAGACAGGCGCATTCGGGCTTTTCGGCGGCGGATGCTCAACGCCGAAACTAACGCGAAAACTAGCCGCGGCGAAACAGGGCTTCGGCCGCCGATTTGGTGCTGCCCTTGGTCTGGAGCTCGGCTTCGAGCCGGGCAATCTCCTCGCGCAGGATGCTGATCCGTTCGGTAAGGTCACCGACCGAAAGCAGCGACAGATCCTGTCCGATCTCATGCGGGCGGGCTTTCTTTTTGGGTTCGTCGTCGAAGATCGCCATCGTCGCTCCTCCCTATTCAGTATTGGGCTGATTTGGCCATTTGCCTGATCCGGCAATCAGCATACATAGGGCAGGGGCGCAGATGCAAACAGCCGGCAAGAAGCTGGCAGCCGGCGACAGACCGGCGGACCGAGACGGGAAATTTCATGGCGAGCGGACATAAAATTCCAGCCACGATGACGGCCATCGCAATCTCGCAACCGGGCGGGCCGCGGGTGCTGAAACCGGAAACGCGCGACGTGCCGGTGCCTGGTCCCGGCGAAATCCTGATCCGGGTGCGTGCGGCCGGCGTCAACCGCCCCGACGTGCAGCAGCGCAAGGGCGCCTATCCGGCGCCGCCCGGCGCTTCCGACCTGCCCGGCCTCGAAGCATCGGGCGAAGTGGCCGCCCTTGGCGACGAGATATCGCGCTGGCGCATCGGCGACCGGGTCTGCGCGCTGACGCCGGGGGGCGGTTATGCTGAATATGTCAAGGTTCATGCCGGCAGCGTGCTGCCGCTGCCCGCCGGCTTCACCCACACGGAGGCGGCCGCGGTTCCGGAAAACTATTTCACCGTCTGGCACAATGTGTTCGAGCGCGGCGGCCTGAAAAAGGGTGAGACGCTGCTGGTCCATGGCGGCTCATCGGGCATCGGCACCACGGCGATCCAGCTGGCGTCGGCCTTCGGCGCCTATGTCGTCGCCACCGCCGGCAGCAAGGAAAAATGCGACGCCTGCCTGAAACTCGGCGCCGACCGGGCGATCAACTACCGCGAGGAGGATTTCGTCGCGGCGGTCAAGGATGCGACCGGCGGCAAGGGGGCCGACGTCATTCTCGACATGGTCGGCGGCGACTATATCGCGCGCAACTACGAGGCCGCCGCGGTCGAGGGCAGGATCGTCCAGATCGCCGTCCAGGCCGGCGCGGTGGCGAGCGCCGATTTCTCGAAAATCATGGTCAAGCGGCTGACCCACACCGGCTCGACGCTGCGGCCTCGCACGGTCGAGTTCAAGGCGGCGCTCGCCGCCGCACTGGAAGCACAGGTGTGGCCGCTGCTCGGCACCCGGAAGGTAGCGCCGGTGATGG
This sequence comes from Mesorhizobium sp. M0317, assembly GCF_040321555.1. Classification (NCBI taxonomy): domain Bacteria; kingdom Pseudomonadati; phylum Pseudomonadota; class Alphaproteobacteria; order Hyphomicrobiales; family Phyllobacteriaceae; genus Mesorhizobium; species Mesorhizobium sp. M0317. The sequence goes on from NZ_JAMYRV010000030.1 coordinate 44,475, forward strand.
ACATGATCTTCCCGCTGACCGACGCCTGGCGGGCGCATGAGCGCATGGAAGAGGGCGAGCATATAGGCAAGATCGTTCTCGACGTCGGCTAGATGGGGCGAGATTCAGGTGAGGCCGGCCTGCGAATGGCGGCTCCCTGCGCTTCCGGCCTCCGCCGGCCGAAGCCCCCATGAGGGGTTGCGGCAGTTAAGGCTACGGCCGGCGTAGGCCGGTTCTCGGGAGCCGCCATTCTCGGCTCGGCCTGACCTGAATCTCGCTCATCCTCCGCGCTCAGCCTGTCGGCAAGATGAACAGAAGCTTAATGCTGCAATGCAGCATTTGCATTGCGGCTATGCAAAGACGTCTGTTCAATTCGTGGGCAGCACTGCCTATCTAAGCGTCATCGAAACGATTTGATCCAACAACTGGAGGACGACCATGAACCCGATCCGCGCTTTCCGTAACTGGCGTATGTACAACGAAACCGTGCGCGAGCTGAACAAGCTCAACGCCCGTCAGCTCAGCGACCTCGGCATCAGCCGCGGCGACATCGAGAGGATTGCCCGCAAGGCCATCTAATTCGAAGCCTGGTCGGCCGATGAGGCCTGACCACGCGGCAGAAGCAAGAGCCGCCGCAGACGGTATCCCGTCGCCGGTTCCGAGCCCGCTGGACCCTGTCCGGCGGGTTTTGTCGTTTTGGACCCCCTGTACAACTCGGCATCAATGATCGCCGGAGCCGAGGTCCTCCTGGCCTCCCCCGCTGTCCGGTGTCCGACGGCTGCGCCCTGCGCCAAAAACATTGCGAAACGGCAGCGGAGCGGTTATACAGGCCGCGAATTTCCCATTTTGGTGGCTCTAAACCACCGCCCGCGCGGGAACGCGGGCGAACGAGAAGGATTTTTGAAATGGCCAATACGCTGCTGATGCCCAAGGCGACCGCCGTCTGGCTGGTCGACAACACCGCGCTTTCCTTCGAGCAGATCGCGCAGTTCTGCGGGTTGCATCCGCTCGAGGTCAAGGCGATCGCCGACGGCGAATCGGCGCAGGGCATCAAGGGCATGGATCCGATCATGACCGGACAGCTGACCCGCGACGAGATCGCGCGCGCCGAGAAGGATCCGAACCAGCGCCTGAAACTGTCCGACCCCAAGGTGCGGGTGCCGGAATCCAAGCGCAAGGGTCCCCGCTACACGCCGTTGTCGAAGCGCCAGGACCGGCCCAACGCCATCCTGTGGCTGGTCCGCAACCATCCGGAATTGAAGGACGCGCAGATTTCGCGCCTGGTCGGCACGACCAAGTCGACGATCGAACAGATCCGCGAGCGCAAGCACTGGAATTCGGCCAATCTGCAGCCGATGGACCCGGTGACGCTGGGTCTCGCTTCGCAGATCGACCTCGACATGGAAGTCAACCGCGCCTCGCGCGGCCGCGAGCAGGCGCAGCCTGTCGGCGACACGCTGCTGCCGGCTGCCGTGACCGAGCGCCTGGTGCCGGCGCCGGAGAAGCCGAAGGACGAGGATGCCGAACTCGACGCCAACGCCGTGTTCGCCAAGCTCTCGGCGCTCAAGTCCAAGAAGGAAGATGCGGACGACGAGTAAGGTTTGCGACAGTTCATCAAAAAAGCCCGCTTCGAGCGGGCTTTTTCATTGATTGTCGAAGTCTCAGCTGCGCGCCGCCCGGTCCGGCGTCATGCCATAATCCTCGCTGCGCTCGACCGCGCGGTAGAAATCGGCGAGCTGCTTGCCGCGCTCCGGCTTGAAGATGCGGCCGGCGATGACCACCGAGGCGATGCGGTCGATGCGGAAGGCGCGGAAATCGTCGCGCATCTCGCACCAGGCAACCAGCGTCCATACCTTGCCCCAGAACCACAGACCGAGCGGACGGATGTCACGCCCGGTGCCGCGGCCGGCCTCGTCGCGGTAGTCGATGGTCAGCACCTGTCGCTTCTCGACAGCGCGCTCGATCACGTCGATCGCCTCACGCGCGGCGTCGCTCACCACCCACATCGGCGTGTGGATCTCGGTGCGGGCGATGCGGTCCTTCTCGGCGTCGGGCAGGACGGCGCCGATCTTGACCAGCGCCTCGTCGGCCGCACGCGCCATGGCCGCGCCGCCAAAGGCCCGCACCATGCGGGCGCCGGCGACCAGCGCGACGATTTCGTCACGCGTGAACATCAGCGGCGGAAGGTCGAAACCCTCCCTCATCATGTAGCCGACGCCGGCCTCGCCGTCGATCGGCACTCCGGTCGACTGCAAATCGGCGATATCGCGGTAGATGGTCCGCTCGGAAACCTCGAGCCATGTGCCGAGCTTCTGGGCGGTGACCAGCCGGCCGCCACGCAGGTGCTGCACGATCTGAAAGAGCCTGTCGGCACGTCGCATCGTATGGTCCCTCGGCTGCTTGTCTATGAATGTCATGGTCCCGAAACCGGTTCCGGGTGACATCCATCTCCTGTTTTATGCTTGTCGTTCTCCCAAAAACCGCTGCGCACTTTTGGGCGACACGCATTATGGTTTAAGTCCTTCGCGCTTGCGCTGCACGGCGACGAATTCCGCGCCGAAGGACAACTTCTTCGTTGTCGGCGTGTTCACGTCGAGCACACGCCAGTACGGCGTGATATCGTTCAGCGTCATGCCGCGTTCGAGATCCTCATTGGCGGCTTCGGCGACGGTTCGCAGATGATAGCCGATGGTGACCGGACATGTCACTTGCGCCCCATGCTCGATGGCGAGCGCAGTGCGCAAGGCGCGTACATCCATCTCGACGCCGTTGGGGATCGTGCGGATGAAATCATCGACCTGACGGGGCGTCGGCACCAGCATCGGCTGGCCCTCGACGACGTCGCCCATTGTGCGTGGCGTCGGCTTCACGCCGTTGACGCCCGGCGTGTTCAGCCTGTCGTTCCAGCTTTTCACCATTCATGTCTCCTGACACGTTTATGGCATGGTGCTCCTGACAGCATTCTGTCAGGAGCCTTCAGCATTGTCCGTAGCAGGCGCCAAAAGTCTTTGCGCCAGCCCAAGGCGTCGCCGCCCGGGGGTCCATGTCAATGATCCGGGCGTTGCGGGGTCCGCATCCAAGCATTGTCATGTAAAACGCCTCAGATCTCGCGAATGCGGCTGTGACCCTCATACATATCCGGCCAGCCAATGTCCTTGCGGATGTCCGCCGGCAAGGAGTTCAGGAAGCGCTGGGTACGGACTTCATTGCGCATCGTGCGGATCTTGCCGACATAGTGCTGTACGCTGTTCAAAATACCAAAGCTGTTCATGACCATCTCCTCTTCTCTGATGGAGACACTATCGCATACCCCTCCTGACAGCAGTCTGTCAGGAGCATGTCAGCTCGTTGAAGAAAGCTGCGAGGTGCTTGGCGGTCGGTTCGGAAACGAGCCTTTTGTCAGGAATGGCCAAGTCGACCGAGACCATGCAAGAACCGCTTTGACAGCCTGTCGCGATGCTGCTCAAAGGCGGGCATGTCGAAACTCCTCGCGCTCGTCATCATCGGCATGATGGCCATTCAGCTGATCAAGCCGCTCGGCTGGCCGGGCCTGAAGCGGCGCGGCGATTTCTGGAAGCTGGCCCTGATCGCCATGGCGGCCATCGCGCTGGCGGGTGCGCTGGGGCACTGGGCATAGCCTTGAGGGTCAGGTCGGGTCCACCGTTCCCATGGCAATCATCCGGATGGCGTTGAGGCTGGGCACGAAGAAGTAATCGCCACCGCGCGTCGTCATGAATTCCGGCAGGTTCGCCGCAATAAAAGGCGTGCCGTTGGCCGGGCCGGCCGGAATGACATGCTTGCTCGATTCGGCGCGGTTGCCGGTCAGCGTGCAGGTGTCGTTGCCGGTTTCGGAATCCAGGCCGTAGCTCATCCATTGCTGCTGGATTATATTCTGGCTCAGATCCATTGGAAGCAGGCTGCAATCAACAGTATTTGGAAATACTCGCGTCAGTTCTCTGAAGCCCACCAGTCCGAGCTTGTGCCCCCTCAGGTCAATCGGCGAGCACCCATCCGACCAGATGTTCGGCCCAGGCGCGGTAACCGGCTTCCGAGGCATGAAAGCCATCGGAGGCAAAGCCGGCCTCAGGGTTGGTGATCGGCAGCCGTGGCGCCGGCACGGCGCCGCGCTCGAAACAGAGGCGCTCGCCCATGCGGTTCATTGCGGTAGCGCGGATTTCGAGTATCTTGCCGAGCAGCGGCGGCATGGCCGGCGCACGGGTGAATTCCAGCACCGGCGACCAGCAGACGCGGGCCTCCGGCCATTTGGCGCGCAGCGCGTAAAGCAGGCCGCCGAACTCTTTCTTGAAGCGCGGCACCGAGTGGAAATTCTTGGTGTCGTTGGTGCCGATGGCCAGCACTATATGCGTCCACCGATCGGCCGACAGATTGGGCAGCACATGGTCGCGGATCTGGCCCGACGTTGCCGAGTTGAACCCGGCGGCGCGCCAGCGCACGGCAAGGCCGGTTCGTTTTGCGACCAGCATTGCAAGCTGCGCGGCAAGCCCGTTCTCGGAATTGCCGATGCCGACGGAAGCGGCCGAGGAATCGCCCAGCACCAGCAGCGAGATGGCCGGCGCCTTGCCCGATATTTCGTGCATGACCGGCCCTTGTGCCGGCAGCATGCGGGTGGTGCGGCGGCGCACGCCGAGGCCCTGCCAGACATAAACGGGGTAGGCGAGCCAGGTAAGAAGGGCCGGGAAGCGCATGGCGATACCGTTTAGAGATCAGCGGCAGCCTTAGCGCAAGTTTCGCCTGAGGTGAACGAGCTTCTAGTCGCAGCAGTTCGGCTTGTCCGCCTGCTTGTCCTGATATTCGTCATGCAGCCGCACCCAGTCCATCAGGCTATGATAAGGGCCATTTTCGCCGCGGCCCTTCGGTGTCATGTCGAGATAGTCGTAAGTGCCGATCTGGGCCTCGCCGCCGCGGGCGCGCGACATAAAGGTAAGGAATATGTCGCCGTTCTCTTCCTTGTAGAAAACACTGGTGCCGGGAAGGTCCTTTGACGTGCGCGGACGCGTCTCGAAATTGTAGGTGGTGTCGCCGGCCGCGATCTGCTTGTCGGTGAAGGAGACCTGCATGTCGAAGTTGAAATCCGAGGCGTAGGACGACACCCAGTCGAATTTCCAGCCCATACGCTGCTTGTAAGGCAGCAGTTCCGCCAGCGGCGCGCGCGCAACCACCACCAGCGACACGTCGTGGTGCCTGAGATGCTGATCGGCGCCGTCTATATGGTCGGCAAGGAAGGAGCATCCTTCGCAGCGGTGGTTCGATCCTGGCGTCATCATGAAGTGGTAGACGATCAGTTGGCTGTTGGCGCCGAACAGTCCGGCCAGGTTCTTCGGACCCTGCTCGGTCTCGAAGACATAGTCCTTGCGGATTTTCATCCAGGGCAGTTCACGCCGCTCGGCGGCGATGCGCTCACGCAACCGTGTCAATTCCTTCTCGCGCGCCAGATGCGCCTTGTGCGCCTCAAACCAGTCTTCACGCGAAACCACCTTGCTGCGAGTCATGAAGTTCTCCCTGTCTGTTCACCCAAGGACGTTTGGGGTGGGCAGAAACCGACATCGCCGTCAGCTTTTGCCGAAAAGGAGATAAGGATGGACGAACTCCGTCCAAGCCGGGCTTTGCATAAACAAACCCGGGCGCATCGGCCCGGGTTGTATGACAACGGGAGGACTGCGCTCAGGCGGCCTGTTCGAGGCTCGCCGTCCATTGTCCCAGCGCCGCCAGATGGTTCATGTGGGCACGATGGGTGAAGGCGGCCTGGCCGGCGGCGACGTTCGATGTCTTGCCGCTCCAGGCCTTTTGCGGGGCGGCCTGCAAGGCGCGGCCATAGGAGAAGGTCAGCTTCCACGGATGCGGGCCGATGGCGTTGATGGCGTTGAGGTTGGCGGTAGCCTCCTCGTCCGACTGCCCGCCCGAAAGGAAGGCGATGCCCGGCACCGCTGCCGGTACGGTTTCGCGGAACAGTTTTATGGTCTTTTCCGCGACCTCTTCGGGGCTGCTCACCTTGCCCGACTTCCTGCCGGCCAGCACCATGTTCGGCTTCAGGATGGTGCCTTCCAGCACAACGCGCGCTGCATGCAGCTCGTCATAGAGCTTGATCAGCGTTGCCTTCGAGATGTCGTAGCAGGTGTCAATGTCGTGCGCGCCGTCCATCAGCACTTCCGGTTCGACGATCGGCACGATGCCGGCCTCCTGGCACAGTGCGGCATAGCGGGCCAGCGCATGGGCATTGGAGGCAATCGAATTGGCCGAGGGCACGCCCTTGCCGGTGTCGATGTCGATCACCGCGCGCCATTTGGCAAAGCGGGCGCCGAGTTTGTAATAATCGGCGAGCCGTTCGCGCAAGCCGTCGAGGCCTTCGGTAACGGTATCGCCGGGAAAGCCGGCGAGTGGCTTGGCGCCGGCATCGACCTTGATGCCGGGAATGGCGCCCGCCGCCTTGATGATGTCGACCAGAGGCGTGCCGTCGGCAGCCTTCTGACGGATGGTCTCGTCGTAGAGAATGACGCCGGAGATGTACTTCGTCATCGCGTCCTTGGCGCGGAACATCATCTCGCGGTAGTCGCGGCGGCTATCGGCGGTCGATTCGACGCCGATGACGTCGAAGCGCTTCTTGATGGTGCCGGAGCTTTCATCGGCGGCCAGCAGGCCCTTGCCGCCGGCCACCATCGCGGCGGCAATGTCTTCGAGACGTTCGCTCATTTTTCTTCTCCTAAGGGGGTACGTTCCGCGCGTAACGGAAGTCTACCGCCAAAGGAATGGGATCGGAAAGCTCGAATCGATTGAAAGTTCCTGGCGTCCGTTTTTGCGCCCCCGATCCGGTCAGGCTTGTTTCTTCAGCACGTCGACGCCGGGCAGCGGCTTGCCTTCCATCCATTCGAGGAAAGCGCCGCCGGCGGTCGAGACATAGGTGAAGTCGTCGGCGATGCCGGCATGGTTGAGGGCGGCCACCGTGTCGCCGCCACCGGCGACCGAGACCAGCTTGCCGGCCCTGGTGCGGGCCGCCGCGTGCCTGGCCGCCGCCACCGTGGCGTGGTCGAAAGGCTCGATCTCGAAGGCGCCGAGCGGGCCATTCCAGACCAGGGTCGCGGCGCGGTCGATCCATTCACCGATCGTCTTCACGGTCTTTTCGCCGACATCGAGGATCATGCCGTCAGCCGGGACATCCGAAATGGCAACGGTCTCGCTGGCCGCACCCGCCTTGAATTCCTTGGCGACGACACCGTCGACAGGCAGGATGATGGCGCAGCCGGCTTCGGCGGCCTCGATCATGATCTGCTTGGCGGTCGCGGCAAGGTCATGCTCGCACAGCGACTTGCCGACAGCGGTGCCACGCGCGGCGAGAAAAGTGTTGGCCATGCCGCCGCCGATCACCAGCGCGTCGACCTTCTTCACCAGGTTCATCAACAGGTCGATCTTGGTCGACACCTTGGCGCCGCCGACAATGGCGACGACAGGGCGGACCGGATTGCCGAGCCCCTTCTCCAGCGCCTCGAGCTCGGCCTGCATGGTGCGGCCGGCATAGGACGGCAACAGCCGCGCCAGGCCTTCGGTCGAGGAGTGCGCCCGGTGGGCGGCGGAAAAGGCGTCGTTGACGAAGATATCGCCATTGGCGGCGAGCCGCTCTGTAAAGGCCGGGTCGTTCTTCTCCTCGGTCTTGTGGAAGCGGGTGTTTTCCAGCAGCAGCACATCGCCCTTGTTCATGGCGGCGACCGCACTGCCCGCCGTGTCGCCGACGCAGTCGCCGGCAAAGCCGACGGGGCGGCCAAGCACCTCCGCGGCAGCCTTGGCGATCGGCTCCAGCGAGAATTCGGGCGAGGGACCATCCTTCGGGCGGCCGAAATGCGCGAGCAGGATGACCTTGGCGCCCTTGCCGGACAGTTCGGCGATGGTCGGCGCAATGCGTTCGATGCGGGTGGCGTCGGTGACCTTGCCGTCGGCGACGGGCACGTTGAGGTCGACGCGCACCAGCACGCGCTTGCCGCTGATATTGCCGATATCGTCGAGTGTCTTGAAGGCGGCCATGCGGGTTCCTTTCCGTGGAAAATCGCCGGGACCATACCTCGCATCGATGACGATGCAAGGCTTGAGCCGGAGTGCGAGCTAAATTTTGAGATCAAGGAGAAGGCTGTCGTGATGATGCGGGACGTCAGCGTGAACCGATCGCTTGTCAGCCTTCGGTCGTTACCTTTTCCGCCGTCGGCTCAAGGGCCTTCTCATTGGCTATCGCCTCTGCAGTCTGCGTCTCGGTCGGCTTGCGCCAGTTGCGGATGAAGGCGGAGACACGATCGCCGATCTCGCCGGCGCTCAGGAACACCGGAACCCGCGCCACCGGCGCGGTCGGCTCGAAGGAGAGGCCGAGACCGGTGATCTTGCCCTTGTCGTCGACGTCGCGGACGATCAATTCGATCGGGCCGATCAGCACCCGGTCGGCATATTCGGCATGGCCGCCAAGCCTTGCCGTCACCAGCGCGCCGACGGTGAGCTTCTGCTCGGCTTCGCTCAATCCCGGTGTGTATGCGGCCTCGAGTTCTGCGGCCGAGCGGGCGGGATCGACGGCAAAGGCGCCGAAGAAGTCGGCATCCTCGGGGTCGACTACGGCGCGGCTGGCAAACAGCTTGTCAAGCAGGCGCGGATAGCGGTCGGGCACGAAGATGTAGACCTGGTCGCCGGCCGCGAGCCGGCCCATGTCCTGGAAACGCATCGAGCGGCCGTCGCGCAGCACCAGCGAGGGCCGTGCCCAGCGCGGGATGCGCTCGCCGCGCGCCACCGGGCTGCCGGGCGCGACGCGGTAGGCGAGCAGTTCGTGGTGGGCGGAGCCCGGCAGTTCGAGTTCGACCTTGTCGAGCGGCCCGAGTCTCGCCGGCACGATCAGGCCGAGCCGGCGCGCCAGCGGACCGACCGACCAGCCCTGCACCACCAGCGATACCAGAACGATGATGAAGGCGACGTTGAAGATGGTGCGGCCGTTCTCCAGTCCGCCGAGCAGCGGGGTGATGGCAAGCAGGATGGACACGGCGCCGCGCAGGCCGACCCAGGAGACGAAGGCGATCTCGGGACGTGGCAGGCGGAACGGGATAAGGCAGAGCCAGACGGCGACCGGGCGCGCGACAAACATCAGGAACAGGCCGAGCAGCACCGCCGGCACCATGATCGCCGGAAACTGCGAGGGCGTCGCGAACAGGCCGAGGATCAGGAACATGATGATCTGTGCCAGCCACGACATGCCGTCCTGGAAGCGCTTCAGGATGGTGACGGCGCGGATGTCGGAGTTGCCGGCAATCAGCCCGGCGAGATAGACCGCCAGGAAGCCCGAGCCGCCAATGGCGCCGGCGGCGGCGAACACCATCAGCGACAGGGTCAGCACGAAGATCGGCAGCAAGCCATGGTCGAGGTTGAGCCGGTCGACGAGGCGCACGATGCCGAGCCCGCCAAGCACGCCGACGACGGCGCCGAGCCCCATATTGAGCAGGAAGCCGAGGATCAGGTCGGTGACCAGCACATGGGTCTCGGGATTGGCGTGGGCAGCGATGATCTCGACCAGCGTGATGGTCAGGAAGATGGCGATCGGGTCGTTGGTGCCGGATTCGACTTCCAGTGTCGCGCGCACGCGCTCGCGCAGATTGATCTCGCCGGCGCGCAGCAGGAAGAACACCGCAGCCGCGTCGGTCGAGGCGACGGCAGCTCCAAGCAGGAAGGATTCCAGCCAGCTGAGGTCGAGCAGGTAATAGGCGGCGGCGCCAAACAGGCCAGTGGTCAGGATTACGCCGAAGGTCGCCAGCGACAGCGCCGGTCCGGCCGCCTGGCGCAGCGCGTTGAGCGGCGTGCCGAAACCGGAATCGAACAGGATGACCGCCAGCGCCAGTGAGCCGGCAAAATATGCCACGCGCGCATTGTCGAATTCGATGCCGAGACCATCGACGCCGCTGGCGAGGCCGATGCAGAGGAAGAGCAGCAGCAAAGGGGCGCCGAAGCGGAAGGCGATCAGGCTCGAGAACGCTGCGGCGACGACTAGCGCTGTGCCGACCAGCGTGACGAGATAGATCGCATGCTCCATCCGTGATTTGCCCCTCGAATTCCTCTTTCTACCGATTCACGGGAGAGTGGGGCGAAGGCATGGCCGGTGCAAGGCGCAAGGATGGCTTTTTGCCTGATGCCGCTGATTTTCCGGCGTTTGGCGGCTTGGCGCGCCTTGCCCGCCGCCCTGACGAAAAACGCCCGGACAAGCCGGGCGTTCGAAGCTGCGAGACGATGCCTTCAGGTCAGGCGATGGTCTTGCCAAAGGCGACCGAGGTGTCGGCCATGCGGTTAGAGAAGCCCCACTCATTGTCGTACCAGGACAGCACCGAAACGAAGTTGCCGTCCATGACCTTGGTCTGGTCGAGCGCCAGGATCGACGAGCGCGGATCGTGGTTGAAGTCGATCGACACATTCGGGTGATGGGTGACGCCGAGAATGCCCTTCAACTTGCCGTTGGAGGCGGCGATCACCGCTTCGTTGATCTCCTGCACGGAGGTGGCGCGCTTGGCGATGAACTTGAAGTCGACAACCGAGACGTTGGGGGTCGGCACGCGGATCGAGATGCCGTCGAGCTTGCCCTTGAGGTCGGGCAGCACCAGGCCGATCGCCTTGGCCGCACCGGTCGAGGTCGGGATCTGCGACAGGGCAGCCGCGCGGCCGCGGTAGAGATCCTTGTGCATGGTGTCCAGCGTCGGCTGGTCGCCGGTGTAGGAGTGGATCGTCGTCATCATGCCCTTTTCGATGCCGACGGTCTCGTGCAGCACGGCGGCCAGCGGCGCCAGGCAGTTGGTGGTGCAGGACGCATTCGAGATGACGATGTGGTCCTTGGTCAGCTTGTCGTGGTTGATGCCGTAGACGACGGTGAGGTCAGCACCTTCGGCAGGCGCGGAGACGACGACGCGCTTGGCGCCGGCGGTCAAATGCGCGGCAGCCTTGTCGCGGGCGGTGAAGATGCCGGTGCATTCGAGCGCGATGTCGATGCCGAGTTCCTTCCACGGCAGTTGCGCCGGGTCCTTGATCGCGGTGACCTTGAAGGTCTCCTTGCCGACGGTGATCTGGTCGCCCGAGACCGACACTTCGTGCGGGAAGCGGCCGTGCACGCTGTCATAGCGCAGCAGATGCGCGTTGGTCTCGACCGGGCCGAGGTCGTTGACGGCGACGACGTCGATGTCCTTGCGGCCGGATTCATGGATGGCGCGCAGGATGTTGCGGCCGATGCGGCCAAATCCGTTGATGGCAACTCTGACGGTCATTTTACTCTCCCTGGGAGCTGGAGGCGGCAGATGGGTCCGCAGCTTCATAGCGGCGGATGGCACAAGAATCCAGCCGCAGAAGGCCGAATTTAAATCGATTAGGTTGGTCCAGCCCCGCGAATCCGCCTCGGAGGTGCGCGGGACTGACCCTGATCTTACTTGCCGTGCAGGCGGGCTTCCGCCGCCTTGGCCGTGACTTCGGCGGTGATGCCGAAATGTGGGTAGAGCTGCTCGATGGTGCCGGAAGCACCGAAGCCGGTCATGCCGATGAAGATGCCGTCGGAGCCGATCAGGTGATCCCAGCCCTGGCGGATGCCGGCCTCGATCGCCATCTTGATCGGCGCGTTGCCGATCGTCTCCTTGCGATAGGCGTCGCTCTGCTGGTCGAACAGTTCGAAGCAAGGCACCGAGACGACGCGGGTCGGGTGACCGTGCTTTTCCAGGAGGTCTCGGGCGCCGAGAGCGATCTCGACCTCGGAGCCGGTGGCGAAGATCGTCACCGCCGCTTCGCCGCTCGCCGCGGCCAGCTCATAGGCGCCCTGGCTGCTAAGGTTCCTGGCCGAGTGCTCGGTGCGCACCGTCGGCAGGTTCTGGCGGGTCAGCGCCAGGGTGGACGGGGTCTTTTCCGATTCAATGGCGATCTGCCAGCATTCGGCGGTTTCCACCGCGTCGGCCGGGCGGAAGACATTGTGGTTGGGCATGGCGCGGAGCGCCGCCAGGTGCTCGACCGGCTGGTGGGTCGGGCCGTCTTCGCCCAGACCGATCGAATCGTGGGTCATGACGAAGATCGAGCGGATGCCCATCAGCGACGCCAGCCGCATCGACGGACGGGCATAGTCGGAGAAGCACATGAAGGTGCCACCATAGGCGATGAGGCCGCCATGCAGCGTCAGGCCGTTGAGGGCGGCCGCCATGCCATGCTCGCGGATGCCGTAGTGGACATAGCGCTGGCCGTAATCGTCCGGCGTAATGTTCTTGGTCTGGCTGGTTTTGGTGTTGTTGGAGCCCGTCAGGTCGGCAGAGCCGCCGATGGTCTCGGGCACGGCGCCGTTGATGACTTCCAGCGCCATTTCCGACGATTTGCGGGTGGCGACCTTCGGCTTGTCGGCCGACAGCTTCTTCTTGTAGTCGGCAATGACGGCATCGAAGTTCGACGGCAGCTTGCCGGCGAGGCGGCGCTCGAACTCGGCCTTCAGCTCGGGCTTGGCCTTGGCGAGCCGGCCCTCCCAGTCGGTGCGCGGCTTGGCGCCGGCCTTGCCGGCGGTGCGCCAGGCGTCGAGGATGTCGGCCGGGATCTCGAAGGGCGGCGAGTCCCAGTTGAAGAATTTCCGCGCGCCGGCGATCTCGTCGGCGCCGAGCGGCGAGCCATGCGCCTTGTTGGTACCGGCCTTGGTCGGGGCGCCGAAGCCGATGGTCGTCTTGCAGGCGATCATCGTCGGCTTGTCGGAATGGCGGGCGGCCTCGATGGCGTAGGCGATTGCCTCGGGATCGGTGCCGTCAATGTGGCTGGCGTTCCAGCCCGAGGCCTGGAAGCGGGCGACCTGGTCGGTGTTGTCGGCAAGCGAAACCGGACCGTCGATCGAGATGTTGTTGTTGTCCCAGAAGACGATCAGCTTGTTGAGCTTGAGGTGGCCGGCCAGCGCGATGGCTTCCTGCGAAACCCCTTCCATCAGGCAGCCGTCGCCGGCCAGCACATAGGTGTAGTGGTCGACGAGGTCGTTGCCAAAGGCGGCGTTCATGATGCGCTCGCCGAGCGCGAAGCCGACCGAATTGGCGAGACCCTGGCCGAGCGGGCCGGTCGTCGTCTCGATGCCGGTGGCATGGCCGTATTCGGGATGGCCGGCGGTCTTGGAACCCAGCTGGCGGAAATGCTTGATCTGGTCGAGGGTCATGTCCTCGTAACCGGTCAGATGCAGCAGCGAGTAGAGCAGCATCGAACCATGGCCGGCCGACAGGATGAAGCGGTCGCGGTCCGGCCAATGGGGGTTCTTCGGATCATATTTCAGGAAGCGGGTGAACAGCACTGTGGCGATGTCGGCGCAGCCCATGGGCAGGCCGGGATGGCCGGACTGGGACTTCTCGACGGCGTCCATGGAGAGAAAACGGATCGCATTGGCCATCCGGTCATGTTGTTCACGCGACGTCATGGTACCTCCGGGGTGGGGATTTGTGGGCTTGGCAGAGCCCAGGAAAGAGTGCGCGACACATAGCAGCCAGGGGGTTTTAGTCAACAAATCGGCTGCACATTTGCCGGTCTTGTGATGGCTTTGAGACCTTATGGGGCGACCTACATTAGCGTTAGCGGGGGACAGTCGCGAGAGCTTTGTTGACGTTGCCTTCACCCGGTGCCTAATGTTTCCTTGTTAACGCGTTCTGAACGCGAAGCGATTCGGTGATGGGCAGGGCACAGGACGAAGGCCATGACCGGCGAAACCACACTCAAGGAAGTCATCCACAGGCTGGGCAAGGCCATCGAGGGGCTGGAAAACGCCGTCGCGGCCAAGCTCGAGCACGAGCGCGACTATTCCGAAGCCGAGGCTGAGGTGCAGCGAATGAACGCCGACCGTTCACGGCTGGCGCAGGAACTCGACAATTCCGAAGCCCGCGCCGAACGGCTGGAAGATGCCAACAAGGAAGTGTCGCGCCGACTGGTGACCGCCATGGAAACCATCCGCGCGGTGCTGGACAGGTAGGAGCTGCAGACCATGGCACAGGTCACGGTTTCCATCGACGGCAAGCAGTATCGCATGGCTTGCGACGAGGGTCAGGAAGAGCACCTGATCGACCTCGCCGAGCGGTTCGACCGTTATGTCTCGCATCTGAAGGATTCGTTCGGCGAGATCGGCGACCAGCGGCTGACGGTGATGGCCGGCATCATGGTGATGGACGAGCTTTCGGAGCTGCAGAAGCGGGTCAAGGGCATGGAGACCGAAGTGCAGACGCTGCGCAAGACGCGCGACGAAGCGCTGACCAAGGCCGACAAGAACGACACCGTGCTGACCAGCGCGCTCGGCGCGCTCGCCCAGCGCATGGAAGACCTGGCCACGTCGCTGGCGGTCAACAAGGCCTGAGCCTTTCCCGCACAAACGAAAGATTGTCGGCCCAACGTCGGTCCGTAGAACGAAAGTGCTCGTTCCGTCGCCAATAATAGTTTCCTATTGTCCTGCAGCCGCGATTTTTGCGCTAAGATGCGGCAATGCCGGAGCGTTGACGCCGTCCACGGCCGCTCCTGACGAAATCTGTTGCTGGGGAAATAATGCCATGAGCCTTCGTATCAACGACATCGCGCCTGACTTCACCGCCGAGACCACGCAAGGGCCGATCAAGTTTCATGACTGGATCGGCGACGGCTGGGCGATCCTGTTCAGCCATCCGAAGAATTTCACCCCGGTCTGCACCACCGAGCTGGGCACGATGGCGGGGCTCGAAGGCGAGTTCAAGAAGCGCAACGTCAAGGTCATCGGCATTTCCGTCGATCCCGTTGCTAGCCACGACAAGTGGCAGGCCGACATCAAGACGGCGACCGGCCAGACGGTGAACTACCCGCTGATCGGCGACAAGGACCTCAGGGTGGCCAAGCTTTATGACATGCTGCCGGCGGGCGCCGGCGAGACGTCGGAAGGCCGTACGCCGGCCGACAACGCCACGGTGCGCTCGGTCTATGTCATCGGGCCGGACAAGAAGATCAAGCTGGTGCTGACTTACCCAATGACGACGGGCCGCAACTTCGACGAGATCCTGCGCGCGGTCGATTCCATGCAGCTGACGGCCAAGCACCAGGTGGCGACGCCGGCCAACTGGAAGCAGGGCGAGGATGTGATCATCACCGCCGCGGTTTCGAACGAAGATGCGGTCAAGCGTTTTGGCGCTTTCGAGACGATCCTGCCCTATCTCAGGAAGACCAAGCAGCCGTCAGCCTAGGTTTTCTCCGTCGGAGCTATTTGGGGCTTCAGTCCTATTTGTGGCAAGGCGTGCTTGACCGGCGCGCTTTGCCAGATGACCATGCTCTTGTTCAACCCGACGGAGAAAACGGTTCCTGTCGGGCAAGGGGCAGGGGGGCCGGACATTGGACATCGCTTCGGCCAAACCTGAGGTCGCCGGCTTCTACGACAAGCCGACCGGCGCCATCCAGTATGTCGTCACCGACCCGGTGACGAGACGCTGCGCCGTCATCGACCCGATCCTCGATTTCGACGAAAAATCCGGCGCGACGGCGACGAAGAATGCCGACGCCTTGCTGGATTTTATCCGCGAAAACGGGCTGGAGCTCGAGTGGATCCTGGACACCCATCCGCATGCCGATCATTTCTCGGCGGCGCACTATCTCCGGGAAAAGACCGGCGCGCCGACGGCGATCGGCGACAGGATCATCGAAGTCCAGGCGCTGTGGAAGGCGATCTACAACTGGCCGGATTTCCCCGCAGACGGCTCGCAGTGGGACCGGCTTTTTGGGGAAGGCGAAACGTTCATGATCGGCAACCTGCCGGTCAAGGTGCTGTTCTCGCCCGGCCACACGCTCGCCTCGATCACCTATGTCATTGGCGACGCAGCCTTCGTCCACGACACGCTGTTCATGCCCGACAGCGGCTCGGCAAGGACGGACTTTCCCGGCGGCAGTGCCGCGCGGCTGTGGCATTCGATCCAGGGCGTTCTGGCGCTGCCGGACGAAACGCGGGTGTTTGTCGGACACGACTATCAGGCCGGCGGCCGCGAGCCGTGCTGGGAGAGCACGGTCGCCGAGCAGAGGGCAAAGAATATCCACCTCGTTGCGGCGCGCAGCGAAGCCGAGTTCGTCGCCTTGCGCGAGGCGCGCGACAAGACACTGCCGATGCCGCGGCTGATCCTGCATGCGCTGCAGGTCAACATGAATGGTGGACGGCTGCCGGAACCGGAGGCCAACGGCCGAAGGTATCTCAAGTTTCCGCTGGATGGGCTGTAGATCGGTTCATGCTGTTGGCGCCGTCGCCGAAGCTGCCAATCTCCCCACTTGAGGGGGAGATGCCCGGCAGGGCAGAGGGGGGGTGCTGTCCCGCCGACCTTTGCTGTGTGCTCGAACAATTCCAGGTTGGGGATAGTTAAAATCGCAAGCTGCGATCCGTCACGCCCCCCTCTGTCCTGCCGGACATCTCCCCCTCAAGGGGGGAGATCAGCTGTTGCCCGACTTTCGCTAACCGCCGACGGACGACAAAACAAAAAAGGCGGCGCCGGTTTCCCGACGCCGCCTTCTGTTCCTTAACCGAACCCAGCCTTAGGCCGCCGGCTGCGCCTCGATCGTGCGCAGCGCCTGCATCTGGCGCTTGGCGGCGGCCTTGACCGCGTCCTGCACCTTCTCGAAGGCGCGCACCTCGATCTGGCGCACGCGCTCGCGGCTGATGTCGAACTCGGACGACAGCTCTTCCAGCGTCAGCGGCTCCTCGGCGAGGCGGCGGGCCTCGAAGATGCGCCGCTCACGATCGTTGAGCACGGCCAGAGCGCCCGACAGCATGCCGCGGCGGTTTTCCAGCTCGTCCTGCTCGATCAGCATGTCTTCCTGGCTTTCGTGGTCATCGACCAGCCAGTCCTGCCATTCGCCGGATTCACCTTCGCTGGCGCGGATCGGCGCGTTCAGCGACGCGTCGCCCGACAGGCGGCGGTTCATCGACACGACTTCGGCTTCCGACACGTTCAGCCTGGTGGCGATCTCGGTGATCTGGTCGGGCTTGAGGTCGCCATCGTCCAGCGCCTGGATCTTGCCCTTCACCTTGCGCAGGTTGAAGAACAGGCGCTTCTGATTGGCGGTCGTGCCCATCTTGACCAGGCTCCACGAGCGCAGGATGTACTCCTGGATCGAGGCCTTGATCCACCACATGGCGTAGGTCGCGAGGCGGAAGCCACGCTCGGGTTCGAATTTCTTGACGGCCTGCATCAGGCCGACATTGCCTTCCGAGATCACTTCGCCGATCGGCAGGCCGTAGCCGCGATAGCCCATGGCGATCTTGGCAACGAGCCGAAGGTGGCTGGTGACGAGCTTGTGCGCAGCGCTGGTGTCTTCATGCTCGGCGTAGCGCTTGGCGAGCATGTACTCTTCCTGCGGCTGAAGCATGGGAAAGCGGCGGATTTCTTCCAGGTAGCGGCTGAGGCCGCCTTCGCCGGAAACAATACTGGGTAGTGACTGGGCCATGATTGCGCCCCCTCTCTATTGGAGTTATGCCCCCGAAACGCGGCGGGCATGTGACGCGAGCACCAAAAGGCTCGCCCGCGGCAACTGATTTATATAGGAACAAAACCAGAAAAGACAGGCATTTGTTCAACACGAAACAGTGTGTCACGCTGAAGTGAACAATGCCGCTCAGGTTTTAGCTGGCTGGTTCAGAGCTTGCGGAAGCCGCCGACGAGTTCCTCCATGTCCCCCGGTATCGGCGCCTCGAACCTCATCGATAAATGGGTAGCCGGGTGCCGAAATGCAAGAAGCCAGGCATGCAAAGCTTGCCTGGAAAATGCCTTGACCTGACCCTTCAGCAGTTCGGGCAGCCGGTTGGCCTTGGTGCGGAAGGCCTGGCCGTAATCGGGGTCACCGATGACGGGATGGCCGATATGGGCCATGTGAACGCGGATCTGGTGGGTGCGGCCGGTTTCCAGCCGGCATTCGACCAGGCTGGCGGTGGCGAACGACTGCTGGCCCTCGCCGAAACGCTCCTTGACGGTGAAATGGGTCACGGCGCGGCGGGCATCGTCACGGCCTTCCGGCACGACGGCGCGGCGCACGCGGTCGGCGGCACGGCCAAGCGGCGCGTCGACCGTTCCGGTCGGCCGTGGAGGGATGCCCCAAACCAGCGCCAAATAAGCACGTTCGAGGTCGCCGGTGCGGCCGTGGTCGGCAAAGGCCTCCGACAGCGCCTTGTGGGCGCGGTCGGTCTTAGCCACCACCATGACGCCGCTGGTTTCCTTGTCCAGCCGATGGACGATGCCCGGCCGCCTGACGCCGCCAATGCCTGAAAGACTGTCGCCGCAGTGGTGGATCAGGGCATTGACCAGCGTGCCGGTCCAGTTGCCGGCGCCGGGATGGACGACGAGGCCGGCCGGCTTGTTGATGACGATCAGCTCGTCGTCCTCATAAAGCACGTCGAGCGCGATGGCCTCGCCTTGCGGTTCGGCCGGTTCCGGCTCGGGCATGACGACCGATACGCGCTCGCCGGCACTCATCTTGCGCTTGGTCTCGTCGACCGGCTTGCCGTCGATCGAAACGGCACCTTGCCGGATCAGCATCTGCACCCGGCTGCGCGACATGTCAGGCCCGAGGGCGCTCGCCAGCCACTGGTCGAGGCGCTGGCCGGCCGCTTCCGCGCCGGCTTCGAGCACGGTCGGCGCCGCCTCTATGAATTGTCCAGCCTCTATCAATTCAGGGGTCTCTTCGTTATGAGCGCTCATCGAAAAAGTTCCGGAAAGTTCTGCCATGGCCCGGCCCGTTGCCGATGAAGAAGAAAAGCCGCTCGATCCCGAGATCGAAAAGGTGCGCGGCAGGCTCATCCGCTTCATGGCCATCAATCTCGGCCTGCTTTTGCTGGCCCTTATGGTGGTGATCGCGGCCATTGTCTACAAATCGCGCAAGGCGCCGCCCGCGAACCCGCCGCTCGCCAACGACATTCCAGTTCCGCCCGGCGAGCCGCTCGCGGCCGACATAGTGCTCCCGGTCGGAGCCAAGGTGATCAGCCAGGCTCTGTCGGGCAATCGCATTTCGATCGACGCCGAGCTCAGCGACGGCAGCCGCACCATCTTCGTCTACGACATCGCCGAGCGCCGTATCATCGGCCGCTTCGCCATCCGCAACAAATAGCCGGGCCGAAACTATGACCGGGTTTGCCGAACATCGCCGCATCGCAACCATCACGCTCGTCGTCGCCGACTATGACGAGGCGATCGCCTGGTATGTCGGCAAGCTTGGCTTTGTCCTCTGCGACGACATCGAGCTCGGCGACGGCAAGCGCTGGGTGACGGTAACGCCGGCGGTCGGGCAAGGGCCCCGGCTGCTTCTGGCGGAAGCATTGGACGATGTGCAGAAGAGCCGCGTCGGCGACCAGACCGGAGGCCGCGTGGTTTTGTTTCTCGAAACCGATGATTTTGACAGTGACCATGCGACCATGCTGGAAAACGGCGTCGACTTCCACGAAACGCCACGCCATGAGCCTTACGGTACAGTGGCGGTTTTCGCCGATCTCTACGGCAATCTGTGGGACCTGATCGAGCCGAAACGCTAGGTTCGCGAAGCGACATTACACAGAAGCGGTCCGGCCGTTCCAAGCCCAGTTGCTTTTTCCAAACCGTCAGCCTATATCGCCGGTTCTTGAACGCGCCCATCGTCTAGCGGTCAGGACACCGCCCTCTCACGGCGGGAACAGGGGTTCGATTCCCCTTGGGCGTACCAAGCAACGACTTTCCTTCCGCATCATCGAAAATTTCGGGCAGCAGCCGCGCGGATCGCGTGTGACCGCGAGGGTCGGCGCATCAGCGAAATTCGGCAAGTCCGCGCACCCGAATACACCCAATTTAAGTCAGGCCGCGACGCTTGAAAGCGTAGCGATCTCTGTTACTTGCGGTGCGGGGATAGCATCTGCGGCAACGCGGATTTGGTTTGGCATAGCAGGCATGAATTCGGCAAAAATGATATGCCCGTGCTGTCACGGCAGCGGGCAGGTTTTCGATTGCTTGAAATGGCGTGAGTCGAAAGGGCATTGCTGCCCGCAAGGCACGCACCGGGCCGGCTGTCCCGGGCAGACGATGGCATGCGCCGAATGCGCGGGCCTGGGAACGCTGGCGGAAGCCGATCTCAGAGCCGTTGCATAGCCTCAGGTCATGCAACTCAAACCCCTTTCACCATCCAGCGCCGGCAGTCTCCGCGAGCTTCTGGCGCGGCGCTGCCAATTGCACTAGCATCATGTACGAAGCCTCGCCAAAGGGCGTTGCGGCGCGCAAGACGCCGGGGAACATAGGCGAGGGTCGGCGAGGAGGAGACCGATGCAAAAACTGCAGTCGCAGGGCGTCCATCACATCACCCTCGTCGGCGCCGGGCGCCAGACTTCGATCGATTTCTGGGAGGGCGTGCTCGGCATGCCGTTCATCTTCGAGCAGCCCAACCTCGACAAGCCAAGCGAAAGTCATCTCTATTTCGATCCCGGCGACGGCAGGTTGATCACCGTCTTCACCGACGAGAGCCGCACGCCGGTCAAGCGGCGCACGCCCACCGAACCGGGCTGCGTCCATCATATTGCGTTCTCGGTGTCGCGCGTGACCTTCCTGCAGGCGGTCGCCCGGCTCGACGAGCGCGCCATCAAGCACAGCGGCGTCAAGGATCGCGGCTTCATGGATTCGATCTATTTCGAGGATCCGCTCGGCCTTCTGATCGAGCTGGCGTCCTACCGCTTCGAGCCGCCGGCCGGCTTCACCCATGCCGACGTCTTGATGCAGGCGCACAAGCTGCGCGTTGCGCGCGGCGACTACAACATCGCCGAAGTGCACCTTGCCGACGCGATCCAGACGCTGGTCGAACGGTCGCGCGCGACCTTGTCGGACGACCGGACGCCGAAGAATCCATACTGACGGCCAGCAAAAGGGGAGGACCACAATGGCAAAGACAGTTAAGAGCGCTGGCAAATCAGCGCCCAAGCCTGCGGCAAAAGCGGCTGCGAAGCCGGCGGCAAAAGCGGCGGTAAAGGCCGCGCCGAAGGCAGCCGCAAAGCCGGCCGCGAAAACCGCGACGAGGCCGGCTGCCAAGAAATCCGCGCCGAAGGCCAAGGCGGCGAAAAAACCGGCGCTGAAGCTCTCGATGCTGAAGCCAAGCGTCAACAACATGACCGTTCGGGTGTTTGCCCGTGCGGCCGGGTTCGACGCCGCCGAGACCGACGCCTGGGGCCATACCCGGTCGCCGGAATATATGGCGCGCAATCCGGCGCATCTGACGCCGATGATCGAGGACAAGGGGCTGCCGCGCGGCGTGCTGTGGGAGAGCTGCGCCATCATGCAGTATCTCGCCAACAAGCACGGGCTGGAGAAATTCTATCCCAAGGCGCCGGCCAAGCGGGCGATGGTCGACAGCGCCATGTTCTACCTGATCGGCACGCTCTACCCGTATGTGGCGCGCGCCACCTATCCGGCGCTGGGTTTCCCGCACTATGCCGGCGAGGTCGGCCATAGCGACGCCCATCCGGAGAAGAAGTCCGAGGCGCAGAAGGCCGCCATGGCGGCAATTGCCGAGCCGCTGGAGGTGTTTCACTCCTTCTTCAGGGACGGCAAGCCGTTCATCGGCGGCAAGCACCCGTCGATCGCCGACATACGCCTGGCATCGACGCTGGAGTTCCTGGCCGTCATCGACTATGCGCTGCCCAAATGGGCCATGGAGTATGTCGCTGCGATGGAGAAGAAACTCGGCCAGGCCTATGCCGAGCCGGCCGGCGACGTGCGCGGCTACATTGCCTATGTGAAGTCGCAGGCCAACGCGCAACGCTAAGGATTCATTAACCAAAACGCTGTCTATTGAAGGCACCGCGCGACCACGGATGTACTGGCGCAAGGGTGAAGGGAAAGGTCGGCGCAATGCCGGCCTTTTGCTTTTCGCCGATGCGCCATCAGGCGCGTCTCATGCCGTAAAGTCTGGCATCAGGCATATTGCCATCGTCTGCTTCGACCCTACCATCATGGTCGGCGGACGACACACGAGGAGCTTTGCGACGAAGGGCGTAGCGAGAGTGTTTGCGATTGCCGGTGTTGTGTTGGTCGGAGGCTACCCGTGCAATGCCGCGCCGCTCGACACGATGGCGGAGGTCGGCGATGCCATCCAGGCGTGCTGGACGCCGCCGGCGGGTGTTGGAAATGCCAGCGTCACCTTGAGCTTCAGCTTCAAGCGCGACGGCACGCTGATCGGTCCGCCGCGGCCGACGGCGATCAAGGTCGATGGCGATGCCGATACCAGGAAGCCGTTCGTCGACGCCGCAACCACTGCCCTGCAAAAGTGCCTCCCGTTGAGCTTCTCGCCGACGCTGGCGCAAGGCGTCGCGGGCAATGTCTTCACCGTGCAATTCGCTTCGCCCAAGCAGTAGGCGAGCGGGCGAGCGTTTCACCGTTTTCACAGAAACGGCGACCCCCTCTCTCGTTGTCTTGACGCAATTCCCAGGGGAAAGCGCTACGCGCTTTTCCCGGAAAACGACTCACACTTTTCCTGAAGTTGCTCTGATCAGTTGTGCGGGCGTCTGATATCGACATGCCGCTGCAGTTCCGGCGCCTCGAAGACGTAGTCGGCCCAGGCGGATTCCGGAATCTGTCCGGCCAGATAGCATTCCAGCAACAGGCTCTGTTCGGGATCGAGCGCTCTCGGCGCCCGCTCATGGTCCAGCCCCAGCGAGTGGAACAGGTTCCTGGTCAGGCCAGAGACAGTGAAGTGAATAGACATCTTCGTCTCCTTTGCCCGACACAACGCGAGACACCGGAGAAAGGTTTCATCCGCAAGGGCCGACAACGCGGGATCGATGATTGCGGCGGCCCGGGCTCGCCCGAGCCTGGCTACGTCTCAATCTTGAAACAAAAGTGTAATAGCGAATTTACAGGAACTGCATAATACACTCGGCATAAAATACCTAGCGGTTGCTGGCCTCTCTTGAATTAGACTTGGCTCACGCATTGAGGCTCAATCGGCTGGAGCGACGATCGGCTCCACAGGGGTACAAGGACCAGGTGTCGCCGATGATGCGTTTGTGGCTTGTCGTGACCTTTGCACTGGTGTCGGTAGCGGCAAGCGGCCTCGGCATTTCGGCTTCCCTTGCCGATCCATGCGCCGCGCTCAGGAGCCAGCTGGCACCGTCCGGCCGCAGCGGCGGGATCAGCCCCGAGCTTGCGCAGCTGCGTCGCCAGCTTGCGGCGATCCAGGGGCTGGAGAGGCAACGCCGGTGCACGGCGCAAAGTGCGGTGGGGGGCTTCTTCAATGGTTGCGCCGACCTCGCCAAAAGCCGCACACAGGTGCAACGCCAGATCGCCGGCGCCGCGATTTCGCGCCGGGATACGTCCGGACTGCAGGCCAGGCTCGTCGCGCTCGGCTGCACGCTCGCCGCCGGGCAACAAAGACAGCGTCCGGCTGGCGCCATGATCGGCAGCAATTCGATGCTGTTTTGCGTTCGTCTCTCCGACGGCTATTTCTTCCCGGCGCCGCAATCGCAGTTCGTGCAAGGCGGCGATGTCAAGGAGATCGTCGATCAGTGCCGCTACATCTGCGACGATGCCGGCGTCGACCTGTACACGCTCAGTGACCCAAGCCTTGAAACCGAAGAGATGGTCGCGCTCGATACGCGCACATCCTACAAGGACCTGCCGACGGCCTTCAAATATCGCAATGATGCGAACTTCAGGGCCTGCGACCTCAAGCGCTATCACCGGCGCGTTGCCGAGCTGAGAGCGCGCACGGTGACGCCAGCCAATATGGCCAACGCGATCATTCCTTTGCCGTCAGCGAAGCCGGATCTTGGCACCGTGGCGCAACTTCTCCAGCCTGGCGCAGACGCTGCAGAGGCCAGGGGCGCCGCCCAGCGACAGTCGGTCGAGCCATTGGCCGGCTCGCGGCCGGTCAGGGTGGTCGGGCCGGCTTTCTTCCCGGCGGAGTAACCTGCGCCTAGAGCGTTTCACCGTTTCACCGAAACGGCGAACCGCTCTATGTCTTTGTTTTACGCAATTCCGGACGGAAAACCGTTTCACACTTTTCCTGGAATTGCTCTAGTACCAGCTATTCGCAAACCATCCTGTAGCGTTTGCCGGGTTCGCTGACATTCTTGCAGGTGAGCGGATTGGCCGGTTCGGAAGCCATGCTGGGAGGGCTGGACCTGACGTGCCGCCTTGGCGCAGCTATTTGTGTTGTGTGCCTGCGTGCCGCGGGCCGGTAGGGCTCCTGCGGCGGCGGCGTCGGAAACACACCGGCTGCCGCCTGCATCCGGCTGGCCTCAGTCTGCGACGGATCGCGATCCCAGACCCGCCTGATATCGAGCGGCTTCGGGATCACCACCGTGCCGTCATAGCTGCGTGCGCAGCCGCTGCCCGCAAGCAGCGCCAGGCACAGGAAACAAGGCACGATCCAACCGGTCATCAGCAACACCCCCGCCGACTTATAGCCCGGCCGGGGTTCCGCCGACAACCGGCGGAATACCGCAGGGCAATGTGGCTCTGGCCGCAGTCTGGATTGGTTATGGTTAGCGGATCATTAATGCTTCTCGGGCACATTCCGCCGGCGAACCGCTGAGGGGGTTCGGCCTTGGCTTTCGGGGTGGGAACGGGATGGCTGACGGGACTGTTGGAACACGCGGCGGACGCGGTTCCGGAAAAGGGGCTGTGAACGGCGAGGATACGTCCGTCGGGGGGGCGCCCGAAGCGCTGCGCGAACTGGTCGAGGCCGGTGCCGACTGGGTCTGGGAGACCGACGCCGAGCTGCGCTTTTCCTGGCTTTCGGAGAACTACCAGGCCGCCACCGGCATCGATCCGGCCAGCATTCTTGGCCGTTTCCGCTTCGATTTCCTCAAGCAGATGGTGCACGGCAATAAGCACGTCGCCGCGCATCTGGAGGACCTGCAGGCCCATCGGCCGTTTCGCGACTTTGTTTATGAGTTGAAGGGTGGCCGTCCCGGCTGCCGCTGGGTTTCGATCACCGGTTCCCCGCGGTTCGACGGCGAAGGCGAATTCATCGGCTATCGCGGCATCGGCCGCAACGTCACGGCACTGGCCGGTGCGCTGGACGAACTGCGGCAGGACGAGAGCGATCCGCCGGCCGGCGAGGCCACGCAGCACCTCGCCGATCTCGAGCGGACGATGGATGCCATGCATATGGGCGTCGTGGTGCTTGACGCGAAGTTCGACACGCTCATAGTCAACAAGGCCTATCGCGAGCTCTCCAGGATACCCGAGGGCGCCGTCACGGTCGGTGCGCCGTTCAGCCTGTTGATGGAACTCAACCGACGCAACGGCATCTACGGCGATCTCGATGAACAGCAGTGGCAGCACTACCTAGCCACCCGCATCGAGGAGATCAGCGCCGGCTCGGTTGCGCCACGCGAATTTCTCCATGCCAATGGCAGGACGATGATGTTCTCGGTGACGGCATTGTCCGGCGGCAAGCGGCTGTTGACCTACTACGACGTCTCCGAGCTCAAGCGTCGCGACGCCGAGATCGAGAGTGCCAACGCCAAGATCACCGAGACCTTCGCCAATCTTCGCACGATGGTCGACCAGATGCCGATCGGCGTGCTCGTCCTCGATGCGGAGATGCGCGCGGAGGTGATCAACCGCGCCTTCTATGATTTCTGGGAAATCGATCCCCGATGCGCCGGCATCGGCTGCGGCTTCCGCGAACTGATGCAGGCCAGCCGCGATATGGACCCGTACGGTGCTGACGATGCCGAATGGCAGGGCCACATCGCCGAGCGCGAAGCAGAAATCTCGGCTGGCCTGGTGGGCTCCAGGCAATTGCCACGCAATGACGGCCGTACGCTGATTGCATCGCTGGCGCCGCTCGCCGGCGGCAAAAGGCTGATCTCCTATGTCGACGTCACGGACATGAAGGATCGCGAGGCTGAACTCGCCCAAGCGCTGGAGAAATCTCGGCTGGCCGAGGCGGTGATCAACGGCGTCAAGGACCCGATCTTCGTCAAGGACGACAATCTGCGTTTCGTCTTCGTCAATGAGGCGTTTTCGGCACTGTTCGGACAGAGCCCGCAAGCGATGCTGGGCAGGCCCGGCGGCGACTTCCTCAAGCAAAAGGACGCCGCGCAATTCGAAGACAGCGAACGCGCCGTGCTGGCGACCGGCACGCCCTACGAGGTCGAGGAGACTTTCGACGCCGAGGGCACCAAGCGCTCGCGCATCGTGCGCAAGAACCGCGTCGGCATGCCTAGCGGCCGCAACTATGTCGCCGGTTTCCTGTTCGACATTTCCGACATGAAGCGCCGCGAGACCGAGGCCGAGGACGCCCGCAAGAATCTCGCCACGGTGCTGGAGTCCCTGCCGGCGGCCGTTATCATCTATGACCGTGACGACAAGTTCGTCTTTGCAAACCGCAAGCTGCAGGACACGCTGCCGGCGCTGAAACCGGCATGGCAGCCTGGCCGCAGCTTCCGCGAGGCCCTGGAACTTGGACATTCGGTCGGCTATTTCCGATCGAGCGGCGATCCAGAAATCGACAGGCTCTATGAAGGCGACCCCGATGTCTGGCTCAATGCCATCCTCGCCCGCTATCGCCTGCCCAACTCGTCCTATGAGCGCCTCAATGCGGACGGCCGCTGGTATCAGGTCTACGATATGCGCACCGAGGACGGCACCTTTATCGGCGTGCGCGTCGACATCTCGGAGATCAAGAGCCGCGAAAAGGCGCTGCAGGAAAGCATGCGCCAGATCGACCTGTTCCGCCACGTCATGGACGAACTGCCGGTCGCCGCCTTCATCAAGGCGCAGGATCTGAGCATGGAATTCGTCAACAAAGCCTGGTGCGCGCTGACCGGCATCCCCAAGGAGGAGGTCATCGGCCGGACCGATCTCCAGCTTTTCGGCATCGACGACGCCGAAACCTACACCCATGACGACACCGAGGTCGTCGTCACCGGGCGCGGCCGCGAGATCGAGGAGCCCGTTACCCATCGCGACGGCACGGTGCGGCAATTGATGACGCGCAAGAGCCGGCTGGTGGCGCTCGATGGGTCGGTGCACCTTGTCGGCTCCAGCACCGACATCACCGACGTCAAGGCGCGCGAGCAGGCGCTGGAAGAGAGCATGCGCGAGAACGAGGTGTTCCGCAATCTCATCGACAACGTGCCGGTGTCGATCTACGCCAAGCGTTCCGACCTCAGGCAGTTCTACGTCAACAAGGGCTGGTGCGACCTCACCGGCCTCCGCAGGGAAGACGCGATCGGCAAGACGGACATCGAGATTTTCGGCGAGGACGGCGAAGCCTTCGTCAACAGCGATCTCGCCGTGCTGCGCACAGGCGATACACAGGAGATCGAGGAAACGGTGACGCTTGCCGACGGCAGCGTGCGCCACCAGTTCGCCCGCAAGGGCGCGATGATCGCGTCCGACGGTTCGCTCTATCTGATTGGGTCGACCACCGACATCACCGAACTGAAGCTGCGCGAGGCCGAACTGCGCGAGGCGCGCCAGCGCGCCGTACTGGCCGACCGCGCCAAGTCGGAATTCCTGGCCAATATGAGCCACGAGATCCGCACGCCGATGAACGGCGTACTCGGCATGGCCGAGTTGCTGGCCAAATCCGACCTCGATCCCAAGCAGAAGACGTTCACCGATATCATCGTCAAGTCGGGTAACGCGCTCTTGACCATCATCAACGACATACTGGACTTCTCCAAGATCGATGCCGGACAGCTGGTGCTCGACCCTGCGCCCTTCAACCTGCCCGAAGCAATCGAGGATGTGGCGACGCTGATATCGACCCGCGCCAAGGAGAAGGACCTCGAGCTCATCGTGCGCGTCGAGCCGGGCCTGGAAAGCCTGTTCGTCGGCGATGTCGGTCGCATGAGGCAGATCGTCACCAATCTGGTCGGCAACGCGGTGAAGTTTACCGACGAAGGCCACGTGCTGGTCGACGTGACCGGACAAAGGGGGCCGACGGGGACAAAGCTTACCGTTTCGGTCACCGACACCGGCATCGGCATTCCGCAGCAGAAACTGAAGCTCGTCTTCGAAAAATTCAGTCAGGCCGACACCTCGTCGACCAGACGCCACGAAGGCACAGGGCTCGGGCTCGCCATCACCTCGCGGCTGGTCGAGTTGATGGGCGGCGAGATCGGTGTCGAGAGCGCCGAAGGCAAGGGCTCGACCTTCTGGTTCACCGTGACATTGCCCAGGGCCGAGGAACAGACCGGACGGCGGATCATGCCGGTCGACGTGACCGGCTCACGGGTGCTGATCGTCGACGACAATGCCGTCAACCGATCGATCCTGAGCGAGCAGATGGCGTCATGGACCTTCGATTCCTGCGCCGCCGAAAGCGGACCCGAAGGGCTCAAGGTGCTGGTCGCCGCGGCTGCCTACGGCGTGCCGGTCGATTGCGTCGTGCTCGATTATCAGATGCCGGGGATGAGCGGCGCCGAAATGGCGCGCGTCGTGCGCAACACCGCAGGGCTGGCCGACACGCCGATCATCATGCTGACTTCGGTCGACCAGTCGCTCGCCAACACCAGCTATCGCGATCTCGGCATCGACGCCCAGCTGATCAAGCCGGCGCGTTCCTCGGTGCTTCTGGAAACGCTGGTCGCCACCATCCAGCGGCACCATCACAACATCACGGGCGGCCGTGTGCTGCCGGCGGCAAGCAGCGGTTCCGGCGGCGACAGGAACGAACCGTCGCCGGCAAAGCCGCCGCTCGCTGCCTCGGAACGCGCCCTGCTGCAACCGCCGCCGGTTCGTGCCCGCGCCCGGGCCGCCGGGGATGAACGCCGGCTCGACATCCTCGTTGCGGAGGACAATGAAGTGAACCAGATGGTGTTCACCCAGATAATCGGCGAAACCGGCTACAGTTTCGAAATCGTCGGCAACGGCCGCAAGGCGCTTGATGCCTTCGGCCGGCTTAATCCGCGTATGATCCTGATGGACGTCTCGATGCCGGAGATGAACGGGCTCGAGGCCACCGCCGCAATTCGCCGGCTTGAAGAACATACGGGTATGCATATCCCGATCGTCGGCGTCACCGCGCATGCCTTGAAGGGCGACCGCGAGCGCTGCCTGGAAGCCGGCATGGACGACTATCTGCCCAAGCCGATCAGCCCCAGGGCGCTGCTCGAAAAGGTCGAGCGCTGGGTCGGCATATCAGGCGAAGCCCAACGAGACGCTGGATAGCAACCTGCGGCGCCGGCCGGGATTCGGCCGCGCCGCAACAGCCAAGGCTATGGTGCGATCGCACCATATCAAAGGTGGCGCCTAGTCAGGACAATGGTCGCAACGAAACCGCTCATTCAGTTACGGGCGGGAGCAAGCGACCGCCGACAAGAAACAGCGTCGAATCTACCCCAACGGACCTGTTTTTGGCGATGGCTGGGCCAAGATTTGCTCTGGCCACGGGCAACGCGCTCCCGTCCGGTTTTTCTTTCTCGGCATCGCGGCCTGCGGTGTGCCGGGACTTGATGCCAGCACGAATCGCGCAAGCGCCTGATTCCAGCGGCAACTTCCATTCCCACAAACCGGCTTAAAGGGTGCGGCCCACAAGACGTCGTGCGACGTTACCGGGCTGACACGAAACTGTCATGCGACTGTAATAGTCGAAGGCTATTGGCCTCAGCGGGCGCCGGTTTGAAGAGGGCGCCGAGAGACCATCTTCCGAACAGGAGCAGGCCACATGAAGAAATTCCTCGTTACGGCATCGGCCGTGGCGGTAGCGTTCGCCGCATCGTCCGGTGTCGCCGCTGCGCGTGACCAGATCCAGGTCGCCGGTTCGTCGACCGTGCTGCCTTACGCCAAGATCGTCGCCGAGCAGTTCGGCGAAACCTTCACCAACTTCAAGACCCCGGTGGTCGAGTCCGGCGGCAGCGGCGCCGGCATCAAGGAGTTCTGCAAGGGCGTCGGCGAAGACACGATCGACATCGCCAACTCCTCGCGCCCGATCAAGAAGGACGAGCTGAAGTCCTGCGCCGACACCGGCGTCAAGGACGTCCAGGAGGTCCGCATCGGCTATGACGGCATCGTCTTTGCCACCGACATCAAGGGTCCGGACTGGGCGCTGGTTCCCGCCGACATCTACAAGGCGCTCGCCGCCAAGCTGGTGGTCGACGGCAAGCTGGTCGACAACCCGAACACCAAGTGGAACCAGGTCAATCCGAAGCTGCCCGACTGGGATATCGCCGCCTATATCCCGGGTGAGAAGCACGGCACCCGTGAAGTGTTCGAGACCAAGCTGCTCGACGCCGGCTGCGACAAGGCCGTTTTGAAGGCTGCCGGCATCGCCGACGACAAGGAAATCGGCAAGACCTGCATCGCCATCCGCAAGGACGGCAAGGCTGTCGACATTGACGGCGACTACACCGAGACGCTGGCCCGCATCGACTCCAACAAGACCGGCGTTGGCGTGTTCGGCCTTGCCTTCTACGAGAACAATGCCGACAAGCTGAAGGTCGCTACCGTGGAAGGCATCGTGCCTTCGACGCAGACCATCGCCGATGGCACGTACCCCGTGTCGCGGCCGTTGTTCTTCTACGTCAAGAAGGCGCATCTGGGCGTCGTTCCCGGCCTAAAGGAATATGTCGAGTTCTTCCTTGATGACCAGATGATCGGCCCGGAAAGCCCGCTCGCCCAGTACGGCCTTGTTTCCGCTCCCGACGCCGAACGTCAGGGTCAGCGCGACGCCTTCGCCGCCGGAAAGACGATGTAATCAACCGACCGGATCAGGGCGCGGACCAAATCCGCGCCCTGATTTCGCCGCTTGCCGTAACGGCGGCGGCGATCTGAATTTTCCTGGGGTGGGTGATGTCGTCCTTGCTCGTACTCGCCATAGTCATTGCCATAGGCGTGGTCGCTTTTGTGATCGGCCGCCAGCGCGCAGCGGCGCAGGATACCGGCAAGGTCAAGCCGCATTCGCGCGCGCATTATCATGGCTGGTGGGCCTTTCTGCTCGCGATCCTGCCTGCCGTCCTTTTGCTCGCCGTCTGGGATATCGGCTCTTCCTTCTATCTCGACCGGCACATCCATGCCGCTTTGCCCGAGCGCACCGCCGACACAAAGGTCGCCAGCGAAGCGCTCGACGCCAGCCTGGTGAAGAGCCTGGCCAAGGGCCTGCGCCGGCTCGATGGCGATACCGCACTTCCCGCTACTTTCGCCGAATTGCAGCCGCTGCTCGCCGCCAAGGGCGTGGCACTGGCCAGCGACACCCAGGACTATATGATCCCGATCGCGGTCGAGGCGAACAAGGTCCAGGACCGGCTCGGCCTGTTCGGCGCCGTGCTGACCTTCGCGCTGTCGGTCGCCGGCGCCTTCTATGCGCTGAGGCAGATCGCGCCGCGCGCCAGGGCGCGCAACAATGTCGAGAAGCTGATGCTGTGGGGGCTGCTTGCGGCCTCGACCATCGCCATCCTGACCACGGTCGGCATCGTGCTGTCGATGCTGTTCCAGACGATCACCTTCTTCGAAAGCGTATCGCCGATGAGCTTCTTCTTCGGCACGGTGTGGGATCCGCGTTTCGCCGCCGCCGGTTCCGGCGGCAGCCAGGGTCAGTTCGGCCTGATCCCGCTACTCGCCGGCACGCTCTACATCGCCGCCGTCGCGCTTCTGGTCGCAGTGCCGGTCGGGCTGATGTCGGCGGTCTACATGTCCGAATACGCCTCGCGCAGCGTCCGGTCGGTGGTCAAGCCCGCGCTTGAACTGCTGGCCGGCATCCCGACCATCGTCTACGGTATCTTCGCCGTGGTCACGCTCGGACCGTTCCTGCGCGACCTGTCGGCGGCACTCACCGGCGGCTCGCCCTTCATCCAGGGCCAGAGCATCTTCACCGCCGGTCTGGTGATGGGCGTCATGCTGATCCCGGTCGTGTCCTCTTTGTCCGACGACATCATCACCGCGGTGCCGCGCGCAATGCGTGACGGCTCGCTCGGCCTCGGCGCCACGCGCTCCGAGACGATCAAGCGGGTGATCCTGCCGGCGGCACTGCCCGGCATCGTCGGCGCCATCCTGTTGACGGCGTCGCGCGCCATCGGCGAGACGATGATCGTCGTGCTGGCGGCGGGCGTCGCCGCCAATCTGACGGCCAATCCGTTCGAGGCGATGACGACCATCACCGTCAAGATCGTCAACCAGCTGACCGGCGATCTCGAGTTCAACTCGCCGCAGACGCTGGTCGCCTTCGCGCTCGGCCTGACGCTGTTCGCGCTGACGCTGGTGATGAACATCGTCGCCCTCTACATCGTGCGCAAGTACCGGGAGCAGTACGAATGACCGACATCCCCCTGGACACGATGGCGGGTGCCGTCGCGCGTCCGCGCCGCGACATCGGGCTGAAGGCGCGCTATGCCGCCGAACGCCGGTTCCGCATCTATGGCGTGATTGCGATCTCGGTGGGCCTGGCGTTCCTGGCCATCATGCTGATCACCATCGTCTCGAAAGGCTACACCGCCTTCTGGCAGACGACGGTGACGCTGCCGGTCACCTTCGACGAGAAGGTGATCGATCCCTCCGGCAAGCGCGCCACCGACCCTACCGTGCTGATCAAGGCGAACTATCCCAAGCTCGCCGAAAACGCGCTGGTGGCCAAGCTCGGCATCGATCCGGCCAACAGGCCGATGATGCTGAAGCTCAAGGGCTTCCTGTCGGAAGGCGCGCGGGTCCAGCTGCGCGACATCGTCTCCGCCGATCCCTCGGTGATCGGCACGACGCGCGATGTCGACATCCTGGCTGCCGCCAATCTCGACTCGGCCTTCAAGGGTCAGATCGACCTCGGCGTCGATGAAGCGCGCCGCAAGGTGTCCAACCAGCAGATCGACTGGATGAACAAGCTTAAAGCCGACGGCGTGATGGCCGAGCATTTCAACACCGGCCTGTTCACCTATGGCGCCTCCAGCCGGCCCGAAACGTCGGGCATGGGCGTGGCGATCATCGGCTCGTTCTACATGATGGTGATCGTGCTGTTGCTGGCGCTGCCGATCGGCGTCGCCGCCTCGATCTATCTCGAGGAATTCGCCAAGAAGAACCGCTTTACGGACCTGATCGAAGTCAACATCAACAATCTCGCGGCGGTACCGTCGATCGTCTTCGGTCTGCTTGGCCTTGCCGTGTTCATCAACTTCCTCGGCATGCCGCGCTCGGCTTCCTTCGTCGGCGGCCTGGTGCTGACCTTGATGACATTGCCGACCATAATCATCGCCACGCGCGCCGCCCTCGCCGCGGTGCCGCCGTCGATCCGCTCGGCGGCCCTAGGTCTCGGCGCCTCCAAGATGCAGATGGTGTTCCATCACATCCTGCCGCTTGCCGCCCCAGGCATCCTTACCGGCACCATCATCGGCCTGGCGCGTGCGCTCGGCGAGACAGCACCGCTGCTCTTGATCGGCATGGTCGCTTTCGTCGCCGATTATCCGACGACGCCTTTCGATCCGGCGACCGCGCTGCCGGTTCAGATCTATATGTGGGCAAACGAGGCTGAGCGCGCTTTTGTCGAGCGCATGTCCGGCGCCATCATCATCCTGCTCGTCTTCCTCATGGCCATGAACATCACCGCGATCGTGCTCCGGCGCCGGTTCGAGCGGCGCTGGTAGAAAAAAGGCAATTTGGTATGAACATCATGACCGAACAGTCCCTTGAGAATGCAGTGGGCGACAAAATGAACGCCAAGTCGAACGAAGTCATCAAGATGCGCGGCGACAAGGTCGGCGTCTTCTACGGCGACAAGCAGGCGTTGTTCGACGTCAATCTCGACGTCCGCCAGAACCAGGTGACGGCGCTGATCGGCCCCTCCGGCTGCGGCAAGTCGACCTTCTTGCGCTGCCTCAACCGCATGAACGACACCATCGATTCGGCGCGGGTGACCGGCAAGATCACGCTCGATGAAGACGACATCTACGACAAGAACATCGATGTCGTCGAACTGCGCGCACGCGTCGGCATGGTGTTCCAGAAACCCAACCCGTTCCCGAAGTCCATCTACGAGAACGTCGCCTACGGCCCGCGCATCCATGGGCTGGCCAAGCGCAAGTCCGACATGGACCAGATCGTCGAGCAGAGCCTGAAGAAGGCTGCGATCTGGAACGAGGTCAAGGACCGCCTGCAGGAGCCCGGCACCGGCCTGTCCGGCGGCCAGCAGCAGCGCCTGTGCATCGCGCGCGCCATCGCCGTGTCGCCGGAGGTGATCCTGATGGACGAGCCCTGCTCGGCGCTCGATCCGATCGCCACCGCCCGTGTCGAGGAGCTGATAGACGAGCTGCGCCAGAACTACACGATCGTCATCGTCACCCATTCGATGCAGCAGGCGGCGCGCGTCTCGCAGCGCACGGCGATGTTCCATCTCGGCTATCTCGTCGAGGAGGGCGCCACCGACAAGATGTTCACCAACCCCGACGACAAGCGCACCCAGGACTACATTACCGGCCGCTTCGGCTGAGCCGTCCGGCGGGTGAATTTTCAGGCACGAGGACCAAGATCATGGGTGAACATACCGTCGCCTCCTTCGATGAAGAGCTCGGGCAGATCAGTAAGCTGATCCGCGACATGGGCGATCTGGCCGGCTCGATGGTCAGCGGCTCGACCAAGGCGCTGCTCAATTCGGACAATGCGCTGGCACAGCGTGTCGTGTCCGACGACGCCATCATGGATGCGCGCCAGCGCGAACTGGACGACCGCGCTATCACGCTGATCGCCAAGCGTCAGCCGATGGCCAACGATCTGCGCGCCGTGGTCGGCTCGATCCGCATGGCGGGCGACCTCGAGCGCATCGGCGACCTCGCCAAGAACATCGCCAAACGCGTCGGCACCGTGGGCTTGAGCGTCACGCCGCGCGACCTCTCGCACTCCATCGATGCCATGGCGCAACTGGTGCTGATCCAGGTGCAAGGCGTCGTCGAGGAATATGCCGCCACCGATGCGGCAGCTCTTGCAAAACTCAGGAATGACGACGAGCGCATCGACGTCAAATACACGTCCGTGTTTCGTGAGCTCTTGACCTACATGATGGAAGACCCTCGCAACATCACCGCCTGCACGCATCTCTTGTTCTGCGCCAAGAATCTTGAGCGCATCGGCGATCATGTCACCAACATCGCCGAAAATGCGTATTATGTGCTGACCGGCCAGCAATTGCCCGCCAATCGTCCGAAGCAGGACGAGACGGCGATGGCCACGCCGGCCTGATGAGGGTGAACTGCCTATGATCGCGCCACGCATCATGGTCGTGGAGGACGAGGAGCCGCTGGGCGTGCTCCTCCGCTACAACCTCGAATCCGAAGGCTATCAGGTCGAGGTGGTGACACGCGGCGACGAGGCCGAGATCCGCCTGCAGGAAAACGTGCCCGATCTCCTGGTGCTCGACTGGATGGTGCCCGCTGTTTCCGGCATCGAGCTCTGCCGGCGGCTTAGAGTGCGGCCCGAAACCGAGCGGCTGCCGATCATCATGCTGACCGCGCGCGGTGAGGAAAGCGATCGCGTGCGCGGCCTGTCCACCGGCGCCGACGACTATCTGGTCAAGCCATTCTCGACGCCGGAGTTCATGGCGCGCGTGAAGGCGCTGCTGCGCCGCGCCAAGCCGGAAGTGCTGTCCAGCGTGCTCAAGGTCGGCGACATCGTGCTCGACCGCGAGTCGCACCGTGTCTACCGCAAGAAGAGCGAGATCAGGCTCGGACCGACCGAGTTCCGGCTGCTCGAATTCATGATGCGCCATCCCGGCCGCGTGTTCTCGCGCAGCCAACTGCTCGACAATGTCTGGGGCGAGACGATCTATATCGACGAGCGAACCGTCGACGTCCATGTCGGGCGCTTACGCAAAGCGGTCAACAACGGCCGCATGCCGGATGTCATCCGTACCATTCGCGGCGCCGGCTACGCGATCAGGGAAGACTAGGATGCTGCGCGTCGCGCCGTTGCCGGCCATTCAGGCGAAATGCTTGCCGGATTTGGCCTGAATGCCCGGCGCGAAAATCTCCTGATCGACGAAGCCGAGCGCGCGCATGGCACAGCCTTCGCGGATCAGCGGCAGCTCGTTGGGCTCGGTGTCGAAGGAGATCGATTTCGAGTGCTGGCCGCCGGCGGTCTGGGCGATCGCTTCGCGCAATGCCGGTTCGATCAAGTCGAAGGCGGCGGCGCTGACGCCTACCATGGCGACGGGTGCCGGATCGATCAGCGCAAACAGGCTGCCGAGGCCGAAGCCGAGCGCCTCGCCGGCCTTGCAATAGGCTTCGCGCTCCGGGCCGTCGGTTTCGCGGGCGCGCGCGGCGAGTGCGCGCATATCAGCGTCGCCGATATCGACCGGCTCGGCATCCTCGCCCATCATTTTGGCGCTGCGCCAGATGGCGTAGTTTCCGGCATAGGCTTCCACGCAGCCGCGCCGCCCGCAGCGGCAGAGCGCGCCGCCCGGACGGTGGATCATGTGGCCGAACTCGCCGCCCGAGGAATGGGTGCCGGTGAACAGTTCGCCTTTCAGCACCAGGCCCATGCCGATGCCGTGCGATAAGAGGATGGCGATAAAATTGTCGCGGTAGCGCTCGGGCTGGCGCCATTGCAGGGCCACCGCCATCATATTGCAGTCGTTCTCCATGGTGGCAGGAATGCCGAATTCCGCTTCCAACATGTCGGCGAAGGCAATGTCGGTCAGTGGCGTGATTGGCGACCACAGCATGGCCCGCGCCTGCGAATCGGTGATGCCCTGGATGCCCATGGCAATGCGGGCGATGCTCTGGACATCGAGGTCCGGGTCCGCGAGACGCCGCCCGACGATTGCCACGCATTCGCCGATCAGCTCGTCGCGCGGCATGGTCAGCGTGTCGAGCCGGCGCTGTTCTTCCGCGACCACCTGGCCGGCATAGTCGATGACGGTGACGGAGAGGAAGTTCAGCGACAGCACCACGGTCATGACCGCCGCCGCTTCCGGGTTGAGGCCAAGGCCGACCTGCGGCCGGCCGCGTTTCAGCGAGCCGGTCTCGCCAGGCTTGCCTTCAATCAGGATGCCTTCTTGAATCAGATCAGACGAGATTGCCGATATCGTCGAATGGCTGAGGCCGGTGGTCGCCGCAATCTCGGTCCGCGACGGCTGGCCGGCCCGGCGCACGGCCGAAATCACCATCGCACGGTTGCGACGGCGCAGATCGTCGTGGCGGATCCCAACCGACATTTGTTTCCTCCCGGCCTCCTCGCGCCTCATGATAGTGAAGGCGTTCGACGGCACCAGCCAAATATTGGCAGACGCCGGCAGCCCTGTCATTGTTTATTGCGGACCTCGAAAAAATTCGGCACGGCCATCAGAATCCATCAGAATCGATGTTGACAGCGCCTTATCATTGAACCAGTATTTTTTCGAGGCTCGAAAAAATAGGGCCTCTGTGTGCAGGCCTTCGGGCCGGTTTTGTCGCGCCGCACGCGGCGCAGGGAGGATTATGATGAACAGATTTGCAGCCGCCATGCTGGCGGGTGTCGCCATGTCGCTGGCGCTGATGTCGGTCGCGCAGGCGAAGGACAAGGTCATCGGCGTGTCGTGGTCGAACTTCCAGGAAGAGCGCTGGAAGACCGACGAGGCGGCGATGAAAACGGCGATCGAGGCTGCCGGCGACAAGTACATTTCCGCCGACGCGCAGTCCAATCCCGGCAAGCAGCTGACCGACGTCGAAAGCCTGATCTCGCAGGGCGCCAACTCGCTGATCATCCTGGCGCAGGACGCCTCGGCCATCGGCCCGGCGGTGCAGAAGGCGCTGGACGAAGGCATTCCGGTCGTCGGCTATGACCGCCTGATCGAGAACAAGGACGTCTTCTACCTGACCTTCGACAACAAGGAAGTCGGCCGCATGCAGGCCCGCGAAGTGTTCAAGGCGAAGCCCGAAGGCAACTATGTCTTCATCAAGGGCTCTGGCTCGGATCCGAATGCCGATTTCCTGTTCTCGGGCTCAATGGAAGTGCTCAAGGAAGCCATCGACTCGGGCAAGATCAAGAATGTCGGCGAGGCCTATACCGATGGCTGGCTGCCGGCCAACGCGCAAAAGAACATGGAACAGTTCCTGACCGCCAATGACAACAAGGTCGATGCCGTGGTTGCGGCCAATGACGGCACAGCCGGCGGCGTTGTCGCCGCGCTGACGGCGCAGGGCCTTGCAGGAACGGTTCCGGTCTCGGGCCAGGACGGCGACCATGCCGCTCTGAACCGCATCGCACTCGGCACGCAGACGGTGTCGGTGTGGAAGGACGCGCGCGAACTCGGCAAGAACGCCGCCGAGATCGCCTCGCAGCTCGCCGATGGCAAGAAGACGGGCGACATTGCCGGCGCCAAGGACTTCACCACGCCTGGCGGCAACACCGTCAAGTCGCTGTTCCTGACCCCCGTCGCGATCACCAAGGACAACCTCAACGTCGTCATCGACGCCGGCTGGATCAAGAAGGACGAAGTCTGCACGGGCGTCGCCGCCGGCAGCGTCGCGGCTTGCAACTGATCTCGACGACTTGAAGAAATGAGGCGCCGCGGGGGGGGGCCCCGCGGCGGGGTTTGTAGCGGCCTTTTTTTTTTGTGGCGCCCGGGGCGCGCAGGGGGGGGGGGGGGGGGCCGCCCCCCCCCCCCCCCCGCCCCGCGGGGGGGACCG
>NZ_JAMYRV010000031.1:0-82719 GCF_040321555.1 Mesorhizobium sp. M0317
ATACCGGCAAAACCTATCCGAGATCTAAAGAAAATACAGACGGTCGGTGGCACGGTGGTAGCGCCTTGATTGCTCGCGCTTCTCAAGCAGTCAGTCAGAAGGCGTTAAGGGCGATGACCTGCGCAGACGCCCCTGCTGCATTGTTCTGCTCTAACTGCTCCCGGACAGAGGCGAAGTTTCCATTGCTAGATCACCAGCAAGCGCGCTTACCTGCAGCGGAACCTGATGGCCACTACGACCGTTGTTCGAAAGGACAACGAAAGGAGATCGCCATCATGGACTGGAACCGCGTCGAAGGAAATTGGAAGCAATTCAAAGGCAAGGTCAAGGAGCAGTGGGGCAAGCTCACTGATGATGATCTCGACCGCATAGCCGGCAACCGCGATCAGCTCGAAGGTACGATCCAGGAGCGCTACGGCATTGAGAAGGATCGCGTGCGGCGAGACGTCGACGACTGGTATGGTCGACAAGACTCGTAGGCAGGACAGTTGAACCTAGTCAAATAAGGGCGCGGTCACAAACCGCGCCCTTTTCGTGTTTTTGGCATCCGTGTGCCGTTCGGCTCGGCCTTGAACAAGCGATTTATGGGAACGTGTCGGCTTCCAGCCGCGTTGATTTCTACAATGGAGATCGTAGCAATGTCCATCCACAAAGAAGACTATCGAACGAACAAGGCTGACTACCTGATAGCGAAAAGGCCAGATCTGGTTGAGAAGACCAAGCCGAAAAAGAAGACATTGCGGCGTGCAGATCAGCGTTCCGCAAAGTTATTGGAAAACCCCGCCGCGTTATCCGAGAAGCCGGCCTCACGCCGTTAGAGAAATCGCAGAAGGTCAGGAGGAACATTTTAGCGATACTGAATGTTCGACTGTCTATGGACAGCCGAACCGTACCCTCCGCAGATCAATCCAGAGCAGCACGAGCCCTACTGAACTGGTCGCGTGTGCGACTTGCCGCAAAGGCCAATCTTAGCGAAATGGTGATCAGCGATCTTGAGAACGAATTCAGGAAACCGCGTCCCCACAACCTCGCCGCCATCCGCAAAGCGTTTGAGGATGCCGGAATCGTCTTCACCGTCGAAGGCACTCCATCGCTAGCCCGCTCAGAAGGCGATAGCGGCCTCGCCGCCGATAATAGACAGTGGCGCCGCCGGGAGAAAAAAGGATAAGGGGAAAAGCCTGTGTACCCTCCTCTGCAACCCGATCTCTAAAGCGGCCGCTGACAAGGGCGGTTGTTCACTGACTTTGTTCCGACTTCAGTCAGGCGAACCCTCCGGGGAACCTCCCTTGAGATAGCCTCTGCTTCAGGTCGTTGGCATTCAGGATGGCGGCCAGCTCTTCGGCATACTCCATGTCGGGAAGGTCGACAGATGGGTGGCCCGCTACAATAGCCGGCAGCCCGGTGAACACGTCGAACACCGCCACGTCCCATCCGGTTCCCGCCTTACGCCGTACCGCAGAGTTGCCATGAGGGGATGCTAATGGAAGTCGGGAATATGTTGTACAAAAATGCGAGCGGGCGATCGGACAACGGGCACGCCTTTCCGGAACTTTTGCCGCTGCGACGGGTTAGGCCGGGCATAACCAGAATAGCCGACCTCGGACCGCCCATGCCCGGCAAGCCACATGACCCTGACTGGGAATTCTATGCGCGCCCCATCTGCGGCCAGCGGGTCGACCGGCGTGACTTCCGCCAGGTCATGGGGCACGAGCAACCGGACCATGAGCCGCTCGAACTGGATCAGTGAGGCAGGAAAAACTGGGCAGCCTTCATTTTTCAGTATCGAACCAGCGTTTGCGCGCCACCGCTTCTAGGCGCATGGTGCATGGATGAGCTCTATCGATCGGAAGCTGTCGGAATTGAATCACATTCAGGAGGCCTTGACTGAAGAGGCCATAATCCTGCGCTATCTCTCCGAGATTTCGCGCCAAGACGCGAGAGAGATATGCGAAGAGCTCCGCCAAATGGTAGGTGTGGCTCGCAGCAGCAACAAATTCGCGTCCATCATCACCGGCTCGTGCAAAGGCTAGGCGACGGCGGCCCGCGCCACCCCAGGAAGGAAAGCACGGGCCCGACTGTTGCTGTCTTCCATCTTCCGGAGGGCGAAGACGATGGGCAAAAACTTGGCACCACTCCACGCATGACTTGATACTCTTGGGATTATCATTGGATAATCAGGTCCAACAGAGGCGGCTGATCCGACGGGGGCGAGTTCCCCCCAACGAGCGCCATGTGGGATCGGATGGCGCCACGATTTATAGCGAAACCACTGTCCTGGCCGACCGAACCGGCGGCTGGCTGGTCCGGGCCGGAATGAACCGGGGCAATGCCCGGCTCAACGGCTACGCTCTCGATCATTTGCAACTGGTAACGGCAGATCGTGCCGTGGAGGTCGGTTTCGGCGGCGCAGTTTTACTGCCGCAACTTAACCGTGAGGCAGCATTCGTTTGCGGTGTTGATCGCTCGCAGATGTCGTGAACGCTGCCTCCCACCGGTTCGCCGATGCAGTGCGCGCCGGACGAGCCGAGTTCCGAACCGGGCTAGTCGAGGACTTGCCCTTGCCGGATAGCACATTCGACAAGGCTCTCAGCGTCCACACAGTGTACTTCTGGCAAAGCCTTAGAGCTGGATCCGCAGAGCTCCATCGCGTCCTCAAACCAGGCGGTCGCGATCGTGCTGGGCTTCCTCCCGAAGGCACATATGGACCGGATGAACATGCCGGCCGATGTTTTTTACACCTCGCGAGCCGGATGAGGTCATTGCTGCCTTGCGAGAGGCAGGGTTCAGCGACCCTGAAGTGCGGAGACCGAGCACGGAAACCGCCTGGCTCGTTGTGACAGGCATACGAAGATAGGTTTCGGCGCCTGGAAGCGGAGAAGCCCGCTGCCGAAGCCAACTGGCTTTGTTGCAGGGCCGTGGTTTGCCTAGGCTCCTCTGGGTTCAACACTGGGTGCCAATTGCGCCGTCACTGCGCTGAGACGCCCACGTTTGGTCAGTACTGGCTTGCTGTATTCTTTCTTCACTGCAGTCCCTCTCTAGCGAATTTCGGCAAAGCGCCTTGGGGCCTAAAGGTTCTCACTCATCGGTGCAGGTTGATGGCGTGCACACAGCCGTTACGGCCGAGAGCTTCTCACGCTTCTTTAATTCAGGCTTCTGATAAGTCTTCTTCATGCAGGATCCCCAGGTTTGTCCCTCAACGCGAAAATGCGGTGCGCCGGCCACGATTGTCAACCAGAAACACTGAAGTAGCGGCCGAGCGACGCCAGGGGACCGGCACGCGCGGTCAGGGCGGCGTGCGCAGCGTGGATGCTGCAATTGCCTGGCTGGTTGCCATTGCCTGCTAACGAGCGCACACTGCTGCGTCGCCTCGAAAAATCAAAAACAAACAGGCACGAGGCGCTTGGGAGCGATCATCAGGCTTTCGCCCGACCAGGGAGAAGGCCCATGCCCACACCGGCACAGAGCCGGCTCATGTATTTTATGGGCCAATTCGTTCACAACGAGAGCATCGTTTCCAAGCAGGATATTATCGTTGGCTTACTGGATCACGAAGGCAGTCCGACGGCCGACGCCGACGAATTGCTGGCGAACTTGCATCAATCACTGCAACAGGCCCGGCAGAGCTTGCACGAGGCGCAAGAGATATAGAGATATATCGAGTCAGAAATGCGGAGTAGCGAAAAAACCGCTTCATTGTCAGGTTTGAGCAGCCAAATCGCACCGGTTGCGAAAGAGCTTGTGCCTGCGGCAAATCCAAAAAAGTCTGTGTTCGCGGATCACATCATCAGCCTGGAGCAACATGAGGAACGGCTGGCGGCGCTTTTCGCTGCGCCGCGTCCACCCTATAAAGCGGTGGTATGGGCCAAGGTCTCAGGACCCGTAAATAGCCACCTGTTCTTCGCACGATGTCGGCTTTCAGAAACCGCCTAAAGCGATCCCGATATTGGGCGCAATGGCCATCCGTTCTGATTAAGTCGTCTTGGCCAGCCGTGGTCTTCACTCGACCCCGCATGATGAGGTATGACCAAGAAGGATGTAGACTAAACCGGAAGAGACAAGGTGCAGGTGCAAGGCATTGAGAGAAATAGCAGGAACCGAACCAATCCACAGGAATATTTTGTTGGTATTTATGTTGGTAGCAGATGCGGCTAACATTCCCCTAAGTATCTGAAAGCAAAACGGGATTTTCTTCACTTGAATTCCGCCTCTGGGCACCAGTTTTCTCTGAAGACATCAAATGCTTGATCTCGGCCCGCCGACTGCGCCGGCAAGCCTGCGCAGCTGAATTATGAACTTT
Organism: Mesorhizobium sp. M0317; assembly: GCF_040321555.1. Lineage (NCBI taxonomy): Bacteria > Pseudomonadati > Pseudomonadota > Alphaproteobacteria > Hyphomicrobiales > Phyllobacteriaceae > Mesorhizobium > Mesorhizobium sp. M0317. The sequence goes on from NZ_JAMYRV010000031.1 coordinate 4,298, forward strand.
CGGGGCGCACGGTCTCCACGCGCAGCGAGCCGGCTGGAAGCGGCTGCAGCAGTTTGGCTTCCGGCTTCGTCAGACTGAGCCAGGCTGCCCAATCGCCGGGCCGAAGCACCACGACCTGCCGTTTGTGATATGGCGCAATATCCGGTCCAGGCTCGGTTGTCAGCATGGTGAAGGTTGGCGGCTTGTTGCCGGCAGCTTCACGCCAAAGCCCCGCGATGGCCATGAACGGCGAGCCGTTGAGCGTGAAGCGATGCTTGGCCTTCGGATACTTCGTACCCGTGAACTCGAAGAAGGCGGATGCCGGCACGAGGCAGCGTTTGCTGCCGGCGAATTGCCGGCCTTCGGAGCGGAAGTTGAACACTGGTCCGCCTTTCGGTCCGGCCGGCGGAAATCCGAACGTCATCGACGTCAGTTCAACGCCGGTGTCGCTGGTGGCGCGCATGATCGGGGCTGGATCGTTGATGTGGATGTTATCAACCCGCGGCAGGTCAAGCTCGGTCTGATGGGTCGGGATCTCGAGTGCCAGCGACTCCAGCATCCGGCAATATTCAGCCCAGAGAATATGCTGCTCATAATCGTTGCACATGGGAGGCTCCCGACCGGCTGCCAGTCTACGTCAAGGCAAGCAAAATGGCGATGGAAAGCGGTGGCCGCTCAACCCTGTCGGTCGAGTTCAACCAGAATACAGCCTCGATCGCCGCATTGACGAAGGCAGCGCGGGCATAGTGCGCCTCTTTCAGGCCTTCGAGAACGCCGAGGCAGGCCTTGCGGGCGGCGACGTGATAGCGGCCCGTCTTCGCGGGCCAGCGGTTCATCAGGATGTCGGCGGCCTGCGCCACGCGCTCCACCTTGTAGATGGTGTTTCCGGACCTGCCGAGCGCCACGCGAACCGGCTCATCGACATGCTGGTCTTGCATGCTTCCCCTCCCGAACGCGATCGCGAGTCAATTCGGCATGCACTGAAATGGTTCCAGAAACGAAAGAAGCCCGCCAGCCTGAGCCAGCGGGCTTTCTGTTGATCAGCAAGTCTCGCGCTCAGTGGAGGTCTATATCAAGTCTCGTCAGTGGATGGCGGAACGTCAATGGTTCCGCCGCCACCTGACGTAGGCGAAGCAACATGCGCCGCAAGTTTGCCCTTCCGGTGCAGGACCGGCTTTTCGTATACTTCTTTCATTGAAATATGCCCCAAGGCCCAAACGCCCGGCGCAACCCGCGCCTCCATCAGCCCAATGTCAAGCAAATACGAAAACCGGCGCAACGCGAATGACAGGCTTGCCGCGATAGGAGATGGCGGCGTCCAACATTTGCCGCCCAATGAAATCACTTTGCGCCCATCGGCCAAATGGCGGATTCGCTTTGCTTGGTGATCCCCTCCACCTAGGGCAAACTGCCTGCCGGGGCTGCAGGAGGAGAAATGCGAGCACGCGCAGCTACGATCGGCGATCTCGAAAGTGTCTTCCGTGATCTGTCCACGCGGATGTCGGACGAGTATGTGGCCGCCGGCAAGGACAGCAAGGTCGCCTACGACAATCTGATGATGAATTTGAAGGAAGGCCGAGCGCACGCGCTGGTCGAGGGCGACAAGACGGTGGCGATCGTCGCCTGGCACGAGAACAGCGACGCCGCCGACACGCTGTTTGCCGCGCAGGAGGGTTTCTTCAGCGCCGCGACGGTCCGCTTCTGCAGGCGCCACATCCGCCACATTCAGGCGCTGGCCGGCAACCTTCCCATCCACTCGCGCAGCTGGCTGCAGCGGGCCGACGTCGGCAAATGGTTCCGTGTCATCGGTTATGTCGAACGCGGCCGAGAGAACGGCGCCACTGTGTTCGAATTGCCGCCGGCACGGGGAGCGTCAGCTGCGCGGGCTGCCTAGGGCTGCGCACCCACGGATGCCATCACGGAAAAGCCCCCGCCAGGATGGCGATGGGCCAATATCGCCTGCAATGGGCTCATATCGGGGGCTCAGATATCGGGCTGATCCAGCGCCTCGAAAATCACCCGTTCCAGCGGACCGAGATCCTCTTCGATCTCGCTGACCTCAAGGCCTAAATGCCGAGCATCCAGGGCAGCTCGCGTGGTTAGGGTTCGAGCCGTTGCCTTGTCGGCAGGCAGTTCGCCCGGCAGGTGCTCGTGGATCCAGCCCTGCAGGAAATCAACGCCGCGCTCGCTCATCGATTTATCCCTTCCCTTATCTGGGGGATCATTCCCCCAGAATGACCCCAGAAGCGACGATCTGAGCCGTCAGGCTGGTGAGCCTGCCTCGCTTCACGAGCGTCGGCTTTTGGTAGATTTTCTTCATGGCGGTGCCTTTCGCGACAAATCGCTCGTCGGCAACAACGTCCGTCGCGGGGCAGCGTTCCATGGCGGGCTGTTGAGCCCGACCCCCTGACACATCGTATTTGAGAACAGCCCCGCTCCCGCGACCCGTGATGTTGATGCCGCGGCAGGTTGCGAAGCCAATGCGGGGCGTGGCATTTGTCGATGCCGATCATTGGGATGGCAAGCAGGACATGGCACGGCCACCAGACATCGCCCGACACCAGGCCGCCAAGGCAGGCGTTAGCCTGAACCGGGCGCTTTCCAAACTCGGCCTGTGTTCGCGCAAGCAGGCCGAGCTGCTGATAGCCGAAGGGCGCGTGCGGGTTGGCGGCAAGGTGGTGCGCGATCCGTCGCTGCGTGTCGATCTCGGCCGCGACCGCATCGCTGTCGACGGCGAGCAGATCGTCGGCGAGGCAAAAGTCTACCTGATGATCAATAAGCCGCGCGGACAGGTCACCACGCGCGATGACCCGCAGGATCGTGGCACCGTCTATAACTGCCTGGTGGAACTGGAGTTGCCTTTCGTGTCGCCGGTCGGCCGCCTCGACAAGGCCAGCGAAGGCCTGTTGCTGATGACCAACGACACGCGCTGGGCCAACCGCCTGCTCGATCCGGCCTCGCATGTCGCCAAGACCTATCATGTCCAGATCGGCACCGCGCCCGACGAAGCGATGCTGGCGCGCTTTCGCGACGGAGCGATCGTCGACGGCGAACTGCTGACCGCAAGTTCGATCGAACTGCTGCGCAGCGGCGGCCGCACTGCCTGGCTGGAAATCGTGCTCGACGAGGGCCGCAACCGCCAGATCCGCCGCCTGCTCGGGGCATTCGACATCGAGGTGCTGAGGCTGGTTCGGGTGGCGATCGGCGGTTTGCAGCTCGGCGAACTCGCCAAGGGCAAGGCGCGGCATCTGACATCGGAGGAATTGGCGGTGCTCGCGCGTTAAGAGGCAGGCTTGCCGCGAAACCCTACTTCTGGTTCCACCTGCGTATCACCGGCTCGCTCAGATCGTGCTCATAGCCGAGGATGCTGAGGCTCGCGGTATCAAGTACGAAGTGCGCACCGCCTTCGGGTGGCAGACCGAGCCAGCGCGCGGCCAGCACGCGCAGGAAATGCGAGCTTGAAAACACCAGCACATTGCCCTCGATTGCCCGCAGCCCGGCGATGATCCTGTCGGCCCTGGCGCCAACATCCGCTACCGACTCGCCGTCGGGACAGCCGTCACGGAACAATTGCCAGCCGGGGCGCTGCACAAGAATCTCCTTGGTCTTAACGCCCTCATAGGCGCCATAGTCCCATTCCTGCAGGTCGTCCTTCTTGACGGCAGCAGCGCCGAAGCCGGCAAGCGTGCAGGTGCTGAAGGCGCGCTGCGACGGGCTCGACCACACCGCCTGGAAGGACAGATCCTTGAGCCGGTCCGCCACGCCGCGAGCCGCCGCCTCGCCCTTTGGCGTCAACGGTATGTCGGTGCGGCCGGTGTGTTTTCCCGAAGCGCTCCACTCCGTCTCGCCGTGACGGACCAGATAGATCTCGGGGTATGCACTGCTCATTCGCCGGCCTTTCGGTTGAAAACCGCCGACATCCTAGCCGGGAAGCTTTGGCCAACACCAGCCGCCATGCGCGCCAAAACAAAAGGCCGCAACGGGCGAACCGGCTGCGGCCTTGTGGCGAATGTCTGCGTTCAGTAATCAGGCGGGCTGCAGATCGCCCGACAGCGCCAGGTCGGCTTCCTCGGACAATGTGCCGGCCATGGCGGCGGCGAACTTGGTCTGGTCGAGTTCGCCTTCCCAGCGCGCCACAACGATCGTCGCCACTGCATTGCCGACGAAATTGGTCAGCGCTCGGCATTCCGACATGAAGCGGTCGACGCCGAGGATCAGTGCCATGCCGGCAACGGGTACCGTAGGCACGACAGAGAGCGTGGCGGCCAGCGTGATAAAGCCGGCGCCGGTGATGCCGGCGGCACCCTTGGAGCTCAGCATGGCAACCAGCAGCAGCAGGATCTGGTCGCCATAGGTGAGCGGCGTGTCGGTCGCCTGGGCGATGAACAGCGCCGCCAGCGTCATGTAGATGTTGGTGCCGTCGAGGTTGAAGGAGTAGCCGGTCGGGATGACCAGGCCGACCACCGAGCGGTTGCAGCCGGCGCGCTCCATCTTGGCCATCAGGCCGGGAAGAGCGGCTTCCGAGGACGAGGTGCCGAGCACCAGCAGCAGCTCTTCCTTGATGTAGCGGATCAAGGCGAGGATCGAGAAGCCGTTGTACCAAGCGACAGCGCCGAGCACGACCAGCACGAAGAGCAGCGACGTCAGGTAGAAGGTGCCGATCAGAAAGGCGAGGTTGGCAATCGCGCCGATGCCGTATTTGCCGACGGTGAAGGCCATGGCGCCGAAGGCGCCGATAGGGGCGGCCTTCATCATGATGGCGACCAGGCGGAAGATAGGCGAGGTCAGCGCCTGCAGGAAATCGACGACCGGGCGGCCGCGCTCGCCGACCAGAGCGAGAGAGATGCCGAACAGCACCGAGAAGAACAGCACTTGCAGAATGTCGCCTTGCGCGAAGGCGCCGGTGATGGTGTCGGGGATGATGTTGAGCAGGAAGCCGACGATGGTCGTGTCATGCGCCTTCTCGGTGAAGGTGGCGACCTTCGAGGGGTCGAGCGTCGCCGCATTGATGTGCATGCCGGCGCCCGGTTGGACGACGTTGGAGACGACCATGCCGACGACCAGCGCCAGGGTCGAAAAGACCAGGAAATAGATCATCGCCTTGCCGGCGACGCGGCCAACCTTTTTCAGGTCGGAGACGCCGGCAATGCCGGTGGTCACCGTCAGGAAGATGACCGGCGCGATCACCATCTTGACCAGCTTGATGAAGGCATCGCCGAGCGGCTTCAGCGAAGCACCGAGTTCGGGATAGAAATGACCGAGCAGCACGCCGGCGGCGATCGCCGTCAGGACCTGCACGTAGAGATGACGGTAAAAGGGTAGCTTGCCGCGCGGTTCGGCGGCAGCGAATGCTGGCTGCATGACGTCCTCCATGGCGCCCCGATCGAAAGCTCGACCTCCCGGGGCAGTTGTTTTCCGCAGCCTTGCGACTGCTGTATTGGTCACTGCAACTGCCGTGCCAGACTGTGCGGCATACCGCAGCCATTGATTTTGTTGGGTATTCGTCCGATCGAGGCTGCTGCCGCTCAACGCAAGTGCGGACATCCGCATGACTGAATTGTGCTTTGTGCGAAATCATGCACAAATAGGGAATGCTGCAACGCCCTGCCGCGGTCCTGTCGCCGACGCCCGAGCAACTCGGCAAACGCGCGCGTCGCGCCTGGCTGCTGTTTGCGGCGATCGCGCTGGTGATCGTTGCCACGGCGCTCACCGGCGCCGGCCTCTACGCGCGCCGCGCCGAGGTCGCGGCACTGGCGGCGCAAGGCCGCACCGATGCCAATCTGAAGGTTGCGTTGCTGCGCGCCGTGCTGGAAAGCCCGCGGGCGCTGCCGCTGCTCTTGTCCGAGGACCAGCAGGTGCATGACGCCCTGCAGAACAAGGGCGCTGTCACGATCGACGTGCTCAACCGCAAGCTCGAAGGGCTGGTCTCCGGCACCAAGGCTTCGGTGCTTTACGTCACCGGCGTCGACGGGTTTGCGATCGCCTCCAGCAACTGGCGCGAAACAACCAGCTTCGTCGGCAACGACTATGGTTTCCGCGCCTATTTCTCCGGCGCCATGCAATCGAGAACGGCCGAATATTTTGCGCTGGGCAACATCAGCAAGCGCCCGGGCCTCTATATTTCGCGTCGCGTCGGCAATGCGGCGGCACCGCTCGGCGTCGTCGTCGTTAAGATGGAATTCGACCAGCTTGAAGCCGACTGGCATGAGGCCAACCGGCCGGCCTATGTCAGCGACGACCACGGCGTCGTGCTGATCACCAGCGTGCCGTCCTGGCGCTTCATGACCACCGCGCCGCTGACCGGCCCGGTGGCTGCCGCCATCCGGAGCAGCCAGCAATTCGGCAACGCGCCGCTGATCCCCTTGCCGATCACACGCCCCGAGGCATTGAGCCCTGACGTGTCGATGGTGCATGCGATAACACCGGGCGGCAGCGATGCCGAATATCTCAGGCTTTCGACACTGGTCCAATCGACGCCATGGCGGCTCGATTATCTCGTGCCGGTCGAAGCGCCGATCGCGGCTGCGGTGCGTGAGATGCGGCTGCTGGCGCTGGGCGTCGTGGTGCCGTTGCTGGCGCTGGCCGGCTATCTCCTGTGGCGCCGTCAGTCGGCGCAGATGCGCATCGCTGCCGAACAGGCAGCGCGCATCGAGCTTGAGCGCCGCGTCGTCGAGCGTACGCATGACCTCAGCCTGGCGCGCGACCGGCTGCAGGCCGAGATCACCGATCACCGCAGCACCGAAGCCAAGCTGCAGGTCATGCAGCAGGAATTGGTGCAGGCCAACCGTCTTGCTACCCTCGGCCAGGTTGCCGCCGGGGTCGCGCATGAGATCAACCAGCCGGTGGCGACGATCCGCGCCTATGCCGACAATGCGCGTGTGTTCCTGGAGCGCAAGCAGACCGCCTCGGCCGAGGAGAACCTTGGCGCGATTGCCGCGCTGACCGAGCGCATCGGAGGCATCACCGAAGAGTTGAAGGTCTTTGCCCGCAAGGGGCGCACGGCAGCCGAACCGGTCGAATTGCGCGGCGTCATCGAGGGCGCCGTGGTGCTGCTCAGAAGCCGCTTTGCCGGTCGGCTGGACGCACTCGATATCACGCTTCCGCCGGTAACGCTCAAGGTGATGGGCAACCGGCTGCGGCTCGAACAGGTGCTGATCAACCTGTTCCAGAATGCGCTGGAAGCGCTGGACGGGCGCGACGGCGCCAGGGTGCAGGTGTCGGCCCAGGAGACGGCCGACGGCGTGGCGCTTGCCGTCGCCGACAATGGGCCGGGCATTTCGCCTGCCATCCTCAAGTCATTGTTCACGCCGTTCAACACCTCGAAGGAAAAAGGCCTCGGGCTCGGCCTCGTCATCTCGCAGGACATCGTCGCCGACTATGGCGGACGCATCGAGGTGGCGAGCGACCAGGCCGGCACGCGCTTTACCATTCACCTCGCCAGGGCAGCATGATGGACACCGCACCGGTCGTATTGATCGACGACGATAGCGAATTGCGGAGGGCCACGCGGCAGACGCTGGAACTCGCTGGTTTTTCCGTCTCGGCCTTTGCGGTGGCGAACGAGGCGCTGGCCGGGCTCGACGCCAATTTTCCCGGCGTGGTGGTGTCCGACATCCGCATGCCCGGCATTGACGGCCTGCAGCTCTTCGACCGCGTCTTGCAGCTTGATGCCGACATTCCGGTAATCCTGGTCACCGGGCATGGCGACATCGCGGTTGCGGTCAAGGCGATCAAGGATGGCGCCTACGACTTCATCACCAAGCCTTTCGCCGCCGACCGGCTGGCGCAAAGTGTGGCACGGGCGGCGGAAAAGCGCCGGCTGGTGATGGAGAACCGCGCCTTGCGCGAAAGCGCCGAACAGGCGCAGGACGGCCTGCCGCTGATCGGGCAGACGCTGGCGATGGAGCGATTGCGCCGGACGCTGCGGCAAATCGCCGATACCGATGTCGACGTTCTGGTGACCGGCGAGACCGGCTCCGGCAAGGAGGTGGTGGCGAGCCTGCTGCATCGCTGGAGCCGCCGCGCCAGGGGCAATTTCGTGGCGCTGAATTGCGGCGCGCTGCCGGACACGGTCATCGAAAGCGAGCTGTTCGGCCATGAGGCCGGCGCCTTCACCGGCGCACAGAAGAAGCGCATCGGCCGGATCGAGCATTCGAGCGGCGGCACGCTGTTCCTCGACGAGATCGAAAGCATGCCGGCCTCGACCCAGGTGCAGATGCTGCGGGTGCTGGAAATGCGCGAGGTGACGCCGCTCGGCACCAATGAAATCCGGCCGGTCGACCTGCGCGTCGTCGCCGCCGCCAAGGTCGATCTCGGCGACGCCAGCCGGCGCGGCGCCTTCCGCGAGGATCTCTACTACCGGCTCAATGTGGTGACGATCTCGATCCCGCCGCTGCGCGAACGCCGCGACGACGTCGCCCTGCTGTTCTTCTACTTCGCCGAGCGTGCAGCCGGCCGCTTCCGCCGGCAAATGCCAGCCGTGCCTGCCTCAGTGCACCGCCATCTGAGCCAGCACGACTGGCCGGGCAATGTGCGTGAACTCGCGCATTTCGCCGAGCGTTTCGTGCTGGGACTCGAGGAAGCGGCGCAAGCGCCACCTTCCGCCCCGGCGGAGCCGGATGACGCCAGCTCACTGCCGGAACGGCTGGAACGCTATGAAGCCAATGTCATCCGCGAGGCGCTTGGCCGCAATGACGGCGATGTCCGGCGCACGATTGAAGCGCTCGGCATTCCGCGCAAGACCTTCTACGACAAGCTGCAGCGGCACCGCATCGTGCGCAGCGATTTTTCCAGGTAATTCATTTTCCAGGTATTCAGGCGTGTGGACCCGAAAGCAGGGTAGATTTTGTGAACCGGCGCAAAAAAACCGTGGCAAGTCGGCATCAGAAAGTGTTGAAGACCGCATCGGCGGCCTTCGGCACGGCGCGATCCGGTTGCGCTCGGCAGATGTTGATGATTTGTTGCCGGTCAGCGGAGAATGAATGATGCGAGAACCTGTCGGTCAAGATGAATATGGATCGACCAACCCGTTCGATCCGGACGATCTGACGAATTTGAACGCGATCGGCCCGGCCATGGGCGGCGGCAACGACTTCGAGAAATACGCCGTTGCCGTGATCATCGTCTTCGGCGCGCTGATCATTGGCGGGCTGATGGCCGCTTCCATGACCTTTGGTCACCGGAACGGCTTCCTGTTTGCGCTTGGCGGCGCAACCGCGGCCTGGATATCGGGCAATGCGCTGCTCCTCGACCGTCCCCGCATCTACGCGGCGTTCGTCGTGATCGCGGCGCTGATGCTCGTCGGGTCGACGCTTACGCTCGTCCTCTGATCAATCTCTTGTTTTGATCAGTAGCCAATCGCCTCGCCGGATGCGGCGCGGCTGTCGATGGCGCCGTTGTAGCGGGCGCCGCCGCCCTTCTCGATTTCCGCCAGGCTCTTGCCGCCGACAAGAATGCCGGCCGCCTGACCCCAGGTAGAATCCGCGAGATCGAGGTGGTAGCCCATGCCGGCCAGCAGTTTTTCAGTGTCGGGCGACAGGCCGAACGGTTCGACATAGATCGTGTCGGGCAGCCATTGATGGTGGATGCGCGATGCGTCGATCGCCTCCTGGATGTTCATGCCGTGGTCGATGACGTTGACGATGGCTTCCAGCGTGATGGTGATGATGCGCGAGCCGCCGGGGCTGCCGATAACCATGAACGGCTTGCCGTCCTTGGCGACGATGGTCGGGCTCATCGATGACAGCGGCGTCTTCTTCGGCTGGATGGCATTGGCCTCTCCCTGCACGAGACCGTAGAGGTTGGGCACGCCAGGCTTCTGGGTGAAATCATCCATCTCGTTGTTGAGCAGGATGCCGGTGCCGTCGGCGACCACGCCGGCGCCGAACGAACCGTTCAGCGTATAGGTGACCGCGACCGCATTGCCGTCATCGTCGATGATTGAATAGTGCGTCGTTTCCTTCGACTCGCCGAAGCCCTTCGGCATCAAATCCTGCGAGACGCCGGCGCGGAACGGGTCGATCTTGTCGCGGATCTCCTTGGCGTAACCCTTGTCGAGCAGTTTCGAGACCGGATTGTCGACGAAATCGGGATCGCCGAGCGCCGAGTTGCGGTCCACATAGGCGTAGCGCATCGCCTCGACCATGACATGCACGGTCTCGGCCGAGCGGGCGCCGAGATAAGACAGCGGGTAGCCCTCCAGCACGTTGAGGATTTCGCAGATGATGACGCCGCCGGAGCTTGGCGGCGGCGAGGACGTGATCTCATAGCCCCGATAGGTGCAGCTCACCGGTTGCAGCTCGCGTACCTTATATTGCTCGAAGTCTGAGTTGGCCAGAATGCCGCCCTTGGCGCCGCTCGCCTTGACGATGGCGTCGGCGATGGCGCCTTTGTAGAAGGCGTCGGCGCCTTTTTCGGAGATGGCGGCGAGCGAGGCTGCAAGATCGGGCTGGAGGAGACGCTCGCCGGCGCCATAGGGTTTGCCGTCCGGCTTCAGGAAGATGGCGGCGGCGGCAGGGTCCTTCGCCAGCCGTGCGGCATTGCTCGCGAATGAAGCAGCGTCGCCCTGGTCGAGGATGAAGCCATCCTTGGCATAGGCAATTGCCGGCGCCATCAAATCCTGGCGTGGCAGCGTGCCATATTTTTCACGAGCCATCTCGAACCCTGCCACGGAACCCGGTACGCCGACCGCAAGGTAGCCATCAAGGCTGGCGCCCTTCACCGGATTGCCGTCCTTGTCGAGATACATGGTCTTGGTTGCCGCCAGCGGCGCGCGCTCGCGGAAATCGAGGAAGGTCGATTTGCCGTCCTTGAAGCGGATGGTCATGAACCCGCCACCGCCGATATTGCCGGCATTAGGGTAGACGACGGCGAGCGCATAGCCGACGGCGACCGCCGCATCGACGGCATTGCCGCCCTTCTTCAGCACCTCGACGCCGGCTTCCGACGCCAGATGCTGGGCGGTGACGACCATGCCGTGCTCGCCCTTCGCCGGTTGTGGCGAGGCGGCATGGAGCGCGCCGGATGGCGCGAGCGCAATTGCGAGCGAAAGGGTGACGCCAATCAGCGTCCGGCGGGTCAAGGGCATGGCGGTGCTCCAAGTGCGGTGCCTAGAAGAGCTACATGGAGCGGCCGAGTCCATCATCAATATGAGCGAACACATATTGATGTTCGCCTGCCGGCAGAGGCAAGCTGATCTCCCCCCTGTGGTGGAGATTAGCCAATCTCAAACAATCCCGCCTGAACCGCCCACAACCGCCGGCCGTTCCGCCGCGACCTTCGCCCGGTAGCCCGCCGCGCGATATGCGGCGACTGGATCGATGGCGCCGCCTGTGTTCAGCCGCGCCATGGCAAGGATCGGCTCGACATCGGTGCGGTAGGCAGCTTTCAGCGTCTGCGTCGCCATCAGCGCATCATTGCCGTCTTGGAAACCCTCGAGCGCCTTGCGGTCGACCAGCAGCGCCTGCGCATAGGCGCGCTGCACCTCGACCGCCGACAGCATCAGGCTTTCGATCGGATCGGTGACGTTGTGGCTCTGGTCGAGCATGTGGGCGGGATCGAAACCCTCGGCGCCGGACAGCTCGGCATCGACCAGTTCGTTGAAGACCAGGAACAGCCGATAGGGATCGATCGAGCCGGCATCGAGATCGTCGTCGCCATATTTGGAATCGTTGAAGTGGAAGCCGCCGAGTTTCTTGAACTGGATCAGCCGCGACACGATCATCTCGATGTTGACATTGGGCGCATGGTGGCCCAGGTCGACCAGGCAGAACGCCTTGTCGCCCAGCTCCTTGGCGATCATGTAATTGGTGCCCCAGTCCTGCACGACCGTGGAGTAGAAAGCCGGCTCGTACATTTTGTGTTCGGTGAACAGTTTCCAGTCGGCGGGCAGTCCGGCATAGATCTCCTTCATCGCGTCGAGATAGCGCTCGAAGGCTTTGGCGAAATTGACCTGGCCGGGGAAATTCGAGCCGTCGCCGATCCACACTGTTAGCGCCCTGGACCCCAGCGTCTTGCCGATCTCGATGCATTCCAGATTGTGCTCGACCGCCTGGCGGCGCGTGCCGGCATCGGCATGCGACAGCGACCCGAACTTGTAGGACAGTTTTTGGTCCCTGGCATCCGAGAAGGTGTTGGAATTCATGGCGTCGAAGCCGAGGCCGAAGCGCGAGGCCGCCTGCTTCAGCCGGTTCGGATCGGCCTTGTCCCACGGGATGTGCAGCGAGACGGTCGGCGTCGCCTGTGTCAGTTGGCTGATGACGGCGCAGTCCTCGATCTTGTCGAAAATGTCGCGCGGCTCGCCGGCGCCGGGAAAGCGGGCAAACCGCGTGCCGCCTGTGCCGACGCCCCAGGACGGAATGGCGACGGCGAATTTCTCGATCTTGTCGCGGATGGCATCGATGGCGATGCCGCGGCGGTCGAGGCGTTCGCCGAGCGACGCGTAGTCGCGCTCGAGGTCGGGTTTGCGCTGGGCGTTGTGGCTGGAGACGAGATCGGCGGCGATGATGGTTTCGGACAAGTGCTATTCCTCCCAATGCGTTCAGTCAGCGCTGCCCTTCATCCGGCCCTTCGGGCCACCTTCTCCCCGTATAGTGACGGGGAGAAGAGAAGCGCTCCGCTCTTAACTCAGCGCGTAAAGCTCTGCGCGTTGCCGGCGTCGACGTTGATGATGTTGCCGGTGGATTTGGCCGACATGTCGGACGCCAGGAAATAAATCGCTTCGGCAATGTCTTCCGGAAACACCGAGCGCTTCAGCATCGAGCGCGAGCGGTAGTGCTCTTCGAGGTCGTCGGTCGACATCTTGTAGGCGGCGGCGCGCTGTTCCTTCCACTCGCCGGTCCAGATCTTCGAACCGCGCAGCACGGCGTCCGGATTGACGACGTTGACGCGGATCTGGGCTTCCGCGCCTTCCAGCGCCAGGCAGCGGGCGAGATGGATTTCGGCCGCCTTGGCGGTGCAATAGGCGGCGGCGTTGGGTGACGCGGCAAGGCCGTTCTTGGAGGCGACGAAGACGACATTGCCGCCGATCTTCTGGGCGCGAAACAGCCGGAAGGCTTCGCGCGAGACCAGGAAATAGCCGGTCGACAATATGTCCATGTTCTTGTTCCACAGCGCCAGCGTCGTCTCCTCGATCGGCGCCGAGGAGGCGAGGCCTGCGTTGGAGACGAGAATATCAATGCCGCCGAACTCGACGGCTGTCTGGGCGAAGCCGGAAATCACCTGCTCCTCCGCGGTGACGTTGATCAGCACCGGCCGGACGAAGTCCTTGCCATAGGCTTTCGCCAGTTCGTCATTGGCGCTGGCAAGTGCGGCCTCGTCGATATCGGCCAGCACCACGCAGGCGCCTTCGCGCAGCAGCCGGCTGGCGGTGGCGCGGCCGATGCCGCCGGCGCCGCCGGTGACCAGCGCGATTTGGCCGGCGAGCGACTTCGGCTTCGGCATGCGCTGCAGCTTCAAATCCTCGAGCAGCCAGTATTCGATGTCGAAGGCCTCCTGCGCCGGCAGGCCGACATAGGACGAGACGGTCGAGGCTCCGCGCATGACGTTGATGGCGTTGACGTAGAATTCGCCAGAGATGCGGGCGGTGGCCTTGTCGCCGGCGAAGGTGAACATGCCGACGCCGGGCATCAGGTAGACCACGGCATTGGGGTCGCGGATCGGGGGCGAGTCCGGATGCTTGCAGCTGTCGTAATAGGCCTGGTAGCCGACACGGTACTCAGCAATATCGTCGGCGAGGCGCGCAATCACGGCTTCGACGTCGGGCTTCGCTGGGTCGAACTCGATAACCAGCGGGCGGATTTTTGTGCGCAGGAAATGATCCGGGCATGAGGTACCGAGTGCCGCCAGCGGGCGCAAATCCCTGGAGTTGACGAATTCGAGCACAGCGGCGGAATCGTCGAAATGGCCGAGCTTGTGGCTCTTCTCCGAAATCAGGCCGCGGATCCTCGGCATCAGTCTCGCCGCGATGGCGCGGCGCTCAGCGGCGTCTAGCGATTTGACGACTTCGCCGCCGAAGATGGCGAGACCCTCGGAGCGGCGCTCGAACCATTCGATCGCCTGGTTGATGACCGAGATCGTCGTCTCATAGCACTCCTTGGGTGTGTCGCCCCAGGTGAACAAGCCGTGGCTTTCGAGGATGACGCCCTTGGCCTCGGGGTGTTCGACGCAGAATTTCTCCAGCCAGAGGCCAAGTTCGAAGCCCGGCCGCTTCCACGGCAGCCAGCCGATGGCGTCACCGAATACCTCCTTGGTCAACGCCTTGGAATCCTTGGCCGCGGCAATCGCGATAATGGCATCGGGATGCATGTGATCGACGAACGGCTTCGGCACATAGGCGTGCAGCGGCGTGTCGATCGAGGCCGCGCGCGGGTTGAGATTGAAGGTGCAGTGGGGAAGATAGCCCACCATCTCGTCCTCATGCGCGACGCCGCGATAAAGGCCTTTCAGCGCCTGCAGTTTGTCCATGTAAAGCGTGGCGAAACCGTCCAGCTTGATCGAGGCGCTGTCGCCGCCCGAGCCCTTGACCCATAGCACTTCGACTTCGGCGCCGGAGAGCGGGTCCTTCTGCCGGATCTTGGACGAGGTGTTGCCGCCGCCATAATTGGTGACACGCTTGTCGGAGCCGAGCGTGTTGGAGCGATAGACCAGAAGCTCAGGCTCGCTCAGCCCCTTGGCTTTAGCATCGTCCCAAAGGTTGGCAAGGCGCGAGCCGGAGCGCTTGTCGAGCATGATTATCCTCCCTGGACGCAAAAGGCGCGGTCCATTTTGCCGGAAATGTCTACGCAAGCATCTCGGTTGTCAATCATAAACGATCAAGATCGATCATATTGCACTGCACAATGAAATTATATGAGCGGAAATGATTGACACTGGTGGTTTTCTAGTGCCTCATGACCATGCAGGGAGGAACCATGCACGAAAAAGAGCGCCACAGGATCATTCTGTCCGCCGTCCAGGAAAAGCCTGTGGTGACGGTGCAGGAGATGGTCGACCTGACGGACTCCTCCGAGGCGACGATCCGGCGCGATATCGCGGCTCTTCATGTGCAAAAGCGCCTGCGTCGCGTGCGTGGCGGCGCCGAGGCGATCTCGCCACCGCAGTTCATCGGCCTCGCCGGCCGGCCCTTTTCCGTCAACGAAACGCTTAACGCTTCGCAGAAGCGCGCGATTGCGCGCGAAGCGGTGGAGCTGTGCAAGGACGGCGAACCGATCATCATCAATGGCGGCACCACCACCTTCCAGATGGTGCATTTCCTGACCGGACGCCGCATGCCGATCTTCACCAATTCGTTCCCCATCGCCGAGCACCTGCTCAAGCATTCGAAGAACACCGTCATGCTGTCGGGCGGCACCATCTACCGCGAGCAGAACATCATCCTCTCGCCCTTCGACAATGACGTGACGCGTAATTTCTACGCGCGCCGCATGTTCATGGGCGCTCAAGGGCTCGGGCCTCTTGGCCTGATGGAAGGCGACCCGCTGCTGATCCAGGCGGAGCAGAAACTGATCGACCAGGCCGACGAACTGGTGGTGCTGGTCGACTCATCGAAATTCCGCCAGCGCTCGAGCCTGATCCTGTGCGGGCTCAAGCGCATCGCCACCGTCATCACCGATGACGGCATCGAGGATCGCGAAGCCAACATGCTGGAGGCCGCGGGTGTGACGCTGATCGTCGCCCGCAAGTCGGCAAAGGAAGAATCCTCGCTGCAGGCCTGAGGCCAACCGCAGCGACGATGGAATGCAACGCTCAAGGGAGGAAATACGATGAGCTTTCTGAAGAAATTGATGGTGACGGCCGCGTTCTCGGCCGCCATGTTCGTGAATGCCGCCTATGCCGAGAACGTCAAGATCGCGCTGGTGGTGAAGTCGCTCGGCAACGGCTTCTTCGACGCCGCCAATAAGGGCGCCGAAGAGGCGGCCAAGGAACTCGGCGATGTCGACATCATCTACACCGGCCCGACCAAGGCGACCGCCGAAGCGCAGATCGAAGTGGTCAATTCGCTGATCGCGCAGAAGGTCAACGCCATTGCGATTTCGGCCAATGACGCCGACGCGCTGGTGCCGGTGCTGAAGAAGGCCATGGAGCGTGGCATCACCGTCATCTCGTGGGATTCGGGCGTCGCCAAGGAAGGCCGCCAGCTGCATCTCAACCCGTCCGACACCGGCCTGATCGGCGAGACCATCATCAAGCTGGCCGCCGACTATCTGCCGGAAGGCGGCGAAGTCGCCATTCTGTCGGCTTCGTCGACCGCGACCAACCAGAACGCCTGGATCGACGCGGCCAAGAAGATCCTGCCGGAGAAATTCCCCAAGATCAAACTCGTCGCCACCGTCTACGGCGATGACGATTCGGCCAAGAGCACCGACGAAGCCAAGGGCCTGCTGAAATCCTATCCGAACCTCAAGGCGATCATCGCGCCGACCACCGTCGGCGTCGTTGCCGCTGCCCAGGTCGTCACCGACGCGAACCTGATCGGCAAGGTCAATGTCACGGGTCTGGCGCTGCCGTCGGAGTTCAAGAAGTTCATCGACAACGGTTCCAGCCAGGCGGTTGCCCTCTGGAATCCGATCGACCTCGGCTACTCCGCCGTCTACCTCGCTCATGATCTGGCGGTGAAGAAGGAAGAGGCAAAGCCGGGCGCAACGCTGTCGATCGGCCGCGTCGGCAAGGTCACGCTCGATGACAGCAACTCGGCTGCGATGGCTCCGCCCTTCCAGTTCGACAAGTCCAACATCGAAAAGTTCTCCAAGATCTATTGATCTCGGACGTCTCGGACCAAGCGCGGCGGGACCAAAATCCCGCCGCGACTTTAAACGGACCTTGTTTCAGGGCTTGATACGGATATGGACACGACAGCCCAGCACGGCATTGCGAAGGAGGAGCCCACGGGTCCTGCCCCGCGCCTGACGCTGTCCGGCGTCTCCAAAAGCTTTCCCGGCGTGCGCGCGCTGCACAATGTCAGCCTGTCGCTTTACCCCGGCCAGGTTACGGCGCTGATCGGTGAAAACGGTGCCGGCAAGTCGACGCTGGTCAAGATCATGACCGGCATCTACCAGCCCGACGCCGGCACGATCAGCATTGACGGCCAGGCCGTCACCCTGCCCAGCGCGCATGCCGCCTTCGGCCACGGCGTCACCGCCATTCATCAGGAAACCGTGCTGTTCGACGATCTGAGCGTCGCCGAAAACATTTTTCTCGGCCATGCGCCGCGCACGCGGCTAGGCACCATCGACTGGCGCACCATGCGAAAACACGCGCGCGAAGTGCTCGACACCATGCATGCCGGCCATATCGACGCCGATGCGCGGCTGAAAGACCTCGGCATCGCCAACAAGCATCTGGTAGCGGTTGCTCGCGCGATGTCGATCGATGCGCAGATCGTCATCATGGATGAGCCGACCGCAGCCCTTTCGATGAAGGAGATCGAGGAGCTTTTCCTGCTGATCGAATTCCTCAAGGAGGAAGGCAAGGCGATCCTGTTCATCAGCCACAAGTTCGACGAGATCTATCGGATCGCCGATCGCTACACCGTGTTCCGCGACGGCGAGATGGTTGGCGAGGGCCTTATCAAGGATACCGGCCAGAGCCAGATCGTGCGCATGATGGTCGGCCGCTCGGTCGATCACATCTTTCCGCAACGCAAGGCCGAGATCGGCGCGCCGGTGCTGTCGGTCGCTGGCCTTTCGCACCCGACCGAATTCAACGACATCGGCTTCGAACTGCACAAGGGCGAGATCCTCGGTTTCTACGGCCTTGTCGGCGCCGGGCGGTCAGAGGTGATGCAGGCGATATCGGGCATCACCCGCATATCGGGTGGAACGATCACGCTGGAAGGCAAGACGATCACGCCGAAATCGGCGGCGGATTCCATCGAAGCCGGCATCGTCTACGTGCCGGAGGAACGCGGCAAGCAGGGCGTGGTGATCGGCCTGCCGATCTTCCAAAACGTCTCGCTTCCCTCGCTCAAGCGCACCTCCAAATCCGGCCTGCTGCGATTGTCGGACGAATTCGCGCTCGCCCGCTCCTACACCGAGCGGCTAGACCTGCGCGCCTCGTCGCTGAGCCAGGATGTCGGCACGCTGTCGGGCGGCAACCAGCAGAAGATCGTCATCGCCAAATGGCTGGCGACGGCGCCCAAGGTGATCATCCTGGACGAGCCGACCAAGGGCATCGACATCGGCTCCAAGGCCGCCGTGCACGGCTTCATGGCCGAGCTCGTCGCGCAGGGCCTGTCGGTGATCATGGTGTCGTCGGAACTGCCGGAGATTCTGGGCATGTCCGACCGCGTCGTCGTCATGCGCGAAGGGCTGGTTGCGGCGGTCTACGATAATAAGGGGCTGGACGCCGAAACGCTGGTCCGGACGGCAGCGGGGATCGCGGCATGAAGGCTCTCCTTAAATACCGCGAGATCTGGCTGGCAGCGGCGATCGTCGTTTTGATTGCTCTGATCTCGACGCGTTTCCCGGCCTTTGCCGACCCCGGCAATCTCGCCCAGGTGTTCAACGACACCTCGATCCTGATGATCCTGGCGCTGGGACAGATGGTCGTCATCCTGACCCGCTCGATCGACCTGTCGATGGCCTCCAACCTGTGCTTCACCGGCATGGTGGTGGCGATGCTGAACGCCGCGCATCCGGCGATCCCGATCCCGCTGCTGATCGTCATTGCGCTGGCCGTCGGACTGGTGCTCGGCGCCATCAACGGCCTGCTGGTGTGGCGGCTGAACATCCCTTCGATCGTGGTGACATTGGGCACGCTCACCATCTATCGCGGCGCCACCTTCGTCCTGTCCGGCGGCGCATGGGTCAATGCCGACAAGATGAGCCCTGAGTTCATCGGCTTCCAGCGCGCAGCTTTCCTGGGCATTCCGGTTCTGTCCTGGATCGCCATACTGGTCATCGCGCTGTTCTTCGTGGTGATGACGCGAACCGCGCTTGGCCGTTCGATCTATGCCATCGGCGTCAACCCGACGGCGTCGGTCTATGCCGGCATCGATATCGGCCGAACCAAATTCATCGTCTTCTGCATTTCCGGCATGATCGGCGGGCTCGCCGGTTATCTCTGGATTTCGCGTTATGTCATCGCCTCGGTCGAGGTCGCCAATGGCTATGAACTCAATATCATCGCCGCCTGCGTCATCGGCGGCATTTCGATTGCCGGCGGCATCGGCTCGGTCGGGGGCGCGGTGTTAGGGGCGCTGTTCCTCGGCATCATTTCCAACGCGCTGCCCGTCATCAACATCTCGCCCTTCTGGCAGATGGCGATTTCAGGCAGCGCCATCATCCTGGCCGTCGTGCTCAACGCGCGTGGCGAACGTCAGCAGGGGCGGATTATCCTGAGGAAAGCGGAAGCGGCATGACCGACACCCCCGCCCCGCGCCACATTCCCGACCGGCTCGACAAGCCGCTCTCCTCGGCGATCTTTTCCTGGGAGGCGCTGCTGGTCGTCGTGGCGGTCGCCATCTTCGCCATCAACAGTTTCGCCTCGCCCTATTTCCTCGACGCCTACTCCCTGTCGGATCTGACTTTCAATTTCACCGAGAAAGGCCTGATCGCCTTCGCGATGGCGCTGCTGATCATTTCGGGCGAGATCGACCTGTCGGTCGCCGCCATCATCGCGCTCGCCTCGACCATGATGGGCATGGCGGTACAGGCCGGCGCCGACACGCCGGTGCTGGTGGCTATCGGCATCGTCGTCGGGCTCGGTTGCGGCGCCTTCAACGGGCTGTTGGTGACGAGGCTCGGCCTGCCGTCCATCGTCGTTACCATCGGCACGATGAGCCTGTTTCGCGGCATTGCCTTCATCATCCTCGGTGACCAGGCCTACAAGGGCTATCCCGAGAGCTTCGCCTTCTTCGGCCAGGGTTACGTCTGGTGGGTGGTGTCGTTCGAACTGGTGCTCTTCCTCCTCGCGGCCGTCGCCTACTGGTTCCTGCTGCATCGCACCAGCTTCGGCCGCCGTGTCTTTGCCATCGGCAACAATCCGGTCGCGGCACAGTTTTCCGGCGTTCGCGTCGGCCGCATCAAATTCATCCTGTTTTGCCTGACCGGGCTGATGGCCGGCATCGCCTCGGTGCTGATCACCTCGCGGCTCGGCTCGACGCGACCGTCCATCGCGCAGGGTTACGAGCTTGAGGTCATCACCATGGTGGTGCTGGGCGGCGTCAGCATTCTGGGTGGCTCCGGCAGCATTGTTGGCGTCGTGCTCGCCGCCTTTATCATGGGGCTGGTGACCTTCGGCCTCGGCCTGCTCAACGTGCCCGGCATCGTCATGTCGATCTTCATCGGCCTGCTCTTGATCTTCGTCATCGCGCTGCCGATCGTCTGGCGACAGCTGCGTGGTAACAGCTGATGCCTGAGAAATACGCCTTCAAGATGCAGCTCAAACCCGGCATGAAAGCCGAGTACAAAAAGCGCCACGATGAGATCTGGCCGTCGCTGGTGGCGCTGCTGAGAGAGGCCGGCGTCGCCGATTATTCGATCCATCTCGATGAAGACACCAACATCCTGTTCGGCGTGCTGTGGCGGCGCGACGACCATGGCATGGCCGACCTGCCGAAGCACCCGGTGATGCAGCGCTGGTGGGCGCACATGGCCGACATCATGGAGACCAGGCCGGACAACCAACCGGTGGCCATCCCCCTGGAAACAATGTTCCATTTGGCATGAGTGGGCTGCGCCATATCGCCGTCATCGACGTCGGCAAGACCAACGCCAAGGTCGCGCTGGTCGATCTCGTCACGTTGAGCGAAGTGGGGTTGCGCCGCATGGCGAACGCGCCGCTGCGGCAAGCGCCCTACCCGCATCACGATGTCGAGTCGCTGTGGAGGTTCATCCTCAACAGCCTTGCCAGCCTCAACCGCGAACAGCGTATCGAAGCGATTTCGATCACCACGCATGGTGCGACCGGCGTGCTGGTCGACGCGGCGGGCGATCTGGTGCTGCCTGTCCTCGACTATGAGTTCGACGGCCCCGACAGGCTGGCTACAGAGTATAGTGCGATCCGTCCGCCCTTCATTGAGACTGGGACGCCGCGCCTGCCGCTCGGCCTCAATCTCGGTGCGCAATTCTTCTGGCTTGAGAAGCGTTTTCCCACCGAATTCGCCAGGGCCGCCGCGATGCTGATGTATCCGCAATACTGGGCGCTGCGCCTGACCGGCGTTGCCGCCAACGAGGTGACCTCGCTCGGCTGCCACACCGATCTGTGGAGCCCTTGGGAGGCGGACTTTTCCTCGATGGTCGACAGGCTGGATTGGCGCAGGCTGATGGCGCCGGTGCGGCCGGCCAGGGACCAGCTCGGCCCGATCCTGCCGGCGCTTGCCGCGCGCACCGGGCTCGATCCGCAGACCCCGGTATTCTGTGGCCTGCACGATTCCAACGCCTCCCTATTGCCGCATCTTCTGTCCGACGAGCCGCCCTTCTCGGTCGTCTCGACCGGCACCTGGGTGGTATCGATGGCGGTCGGCGGCAGAGAGATTGCGCTCGATGCTGCGCGCGACACGCTGGTCAATGTCAGCGCGCTTGGCGCTCCCGTCCCCTCGGCGCGGTTCATGGGTGGCCGCGAGTTTTCCCAGCTGACCAAGGACAAGCCGCAGGACTGCAGCGGCAGCGAGGTGCTGGCCGTTCTGACAAAAAAGATGCTGCTTTTGCCTTCTACCCAGCAGGGATCAGGTCCGTTCCCGCACCATGCCGCGGCATGGCTTGGTGCCGAGGGCATCAGCAAAGGCGAGCGGTTCGCCGCCATTTCCTTCTATCTGGCACTGATGACGGCGACCTGCCTCGAGCTGATCGGCGCCGACGGCCCGACCACCGTGGAAGGACCGTTTGCTCGCAACCGGCTCTTTGTCGGCATGCTGGCGGCAGCGACCGCGCGCATCGTCATCGCCTCCGAGGCGGCCACCGGCACCAGCATCGGCGCGGCACTGCTCGCATCCGATCAGCCAGTGACGCACGGCAAGGGCGAAAGAATTGAGCCGCAGACCGACCCGGTCTGGGCGGCCTATGTCACCGCGTGGCGCGCGGCAGTCGACGCGCAAGGCTGATCACAAAATCCGCTTCCCAAAGGCCGACATGACGAAGTTGACGGCGTCGGCGCCGATCCGCGGCTCCAGACCGGCGGTCAGCCCGGAAACATCCATCGACAGCAGACCGCCGGACAGCGAGATCGCCTCCATTGCCTGATGCGTCTCGCGCACCGTCAGCCCGCCCGAGCCCGCAGCCCAGCCGGTAAATTCGGTCGCCGTCGGCGAATAGCTGACGTGAAAGCCCTGCGTGCCCGACGTCGCGATGCGGATCGCCTCATGCATGAGGTCGCGCATGCCCATGGCGTCGATGTCGGTCATGGTGAAGGCCGAGACACGCGAATCCTTGAGCACCCTTGCCTCCGCCGGATCGGCATGGCGCAGGCCCACGATGACGATATTTTCCGGCGACAGCTGCGGCTGCAGCGCGCCGGGCTTGTGATCGAGACCGAGCGCGCGGGCCAGCACCGAGACTTCAGGCATGTCTTCGGCCTCCTCGTCCTCGGGCATCAGGGCGGCGAGGGAATCGATCCAGATCAGGCCGAAGGAATGCGTGGCGCGCGCCGTTGCGGTCAGCGCCTTGTGGGCGATACGGCGATCGGCGCCGGCAGCGAGCCGGATCAAGCCCGAGGGCGGCCGCTCGACGTCGGCGAGTTCGACCACGTCGAAATTCATCGCCTCCAGACGCGCGCCGGTTCCCTCGCGGGCGATAATCCCGCCGGCTTCCGGTTCGGCCGAGATCGACACCATCTTGCGGCCGGAGAAATCCGCGACGTCGTGCATCGGCGCCTTCTCGACATATTCCGAGGTCATCGCCAGAAGCATGGCGCCATAATTCATGCGGAAGGCGACACGGTCGCCGACGGTAGGTCGCGGATCGGCATCCTGCACATCGAGCAGCAGATGGTCGCTGGAAGCGCCGAGCACCCTCACCCCCTTGGCGATCGGCGTCAGCCCTTCGACCAGCACGTCCTCGCGGCCTATATTGGCGATGGCGCGCAGCCGGTCGCCCTCGTCGGCGAAGACCGGCTGGTTGCCGAAGGCGTCGTAGCCGGATGTGCCGATCGGCCGCGAAGGCTTGAGTTTGACCTCGATGATGTCGCTGGTCAGCCGGCAGGCATCGGGTTCGAGTTCGGGCCACGGCACGTCGCGAAAGGTTTCGACACCGCCTTGCAGGATCGCCTCGCCCACGCGCAGATTGTTGATGCCGGGCGGCAGCTTGCCTTCGAGCAGCAGCGTCAGCGATGACGAGGCGCCGCCGGAAATGAAGTCGAGGCTTTTGCCGGACAGGCGCTCGGTTTTGTAGGCATGGGCGACGAGTTGGCCAAGGTTCTCCGGCGTCGGCATTATGGCGCCGAAGCAGCCGAGATTGGTGCCGATGCCGGCGATGCGCACGCCCTTGAATTGTAGGATCTGCTCGACGGTGGGGATCAGGTCGCTTGGCCAGATGCCTTCGCGGAGATCGCCGAGATCGATCATCAGCATGATATCGTGGACGCGGCCCATGCGCTCGGCAATGCGCGATATCTCGCGGATGGTGGTCAGTTCCGACTGCAGGCTGATGTCGACGGTGCGCACGACCTCCTCTACGCGCGCCATGGGCGGGCTGCGCAGCAGCATGACCGGCGCATTGATGCCGCTGTCGCGCAGCCGGCGGATGTTTTCGAAGCGCGATTCCGCGATGCCGGCAACACCGCCGCGCAGCATGGCCCGCGCCACTTGCGGCATGCCGCATGTGCCCTTCGTAACTCCGAACACCTTGATGCCGGACAGCGCGCAGCGCTCGACGATGGTGCGGGCGTTGCGCTCGATGCGGCCAAGGTCGATAGCGACTTGCGGTCCCGACATTTCGTCACTCAGGGTTTGTAGAATCTGTCAGCCAGATGCATCTTCCAGATCGTCGTACGATATTTGTCAAACTTTGCGCAGTGACGGCCTCAATGTTGGAAACCAGAGCAATTGTATGTGGGCACGTCTTTCGATCGGAGAGGCCGGTGACGCTGGTCGTTCATCATTTCGATGGTGAGTGGCAACTGACCTGCGGCGAACATGATCATCCCGCGGACTGTGGAGATTTCGAAGTTATCGGTCTCGGCCATTTGACCTCCAGGCAGGAAAACTTGGCACAGATTGGCCAGCTTGAGCGCGGATGGCTTGCCGAATGGGTGCACGGCGAATGGACTCGATGCCAACACGACGACTAGAGCTCCCTCAGTTCCCGTAGACCAGCCCTTGCGGGTCGATCTCCGGCTTGCGGCCGGCGACGAGGTCGGCCAGGAACTTGCCCGAGCCGCAGGCCATGGTCCAGCCGACATGGCCGTGGCCGGTGTCGAGGTAAAGGTTCTTGTATTTCGCCTTGCCGATGACCGGCACCGAGTTGGGCATCATCGGCCGCAGACCTGCCCACAACAGCGCCTTCTTCTCGTCGAAAGCGCCAGGGAAAAGGTCTTTGCCGGTGCTCAGCATAGACTTGAAGTCGCTGGGCTTGAAGCTGCGGTCGAAGCCGGTGAACTCGGCTGTCGAGGACATGCGCAGGCGGTTTCCGAGCCTGGAGTAACCAACCAGCCGGTCCTCGTCGGCGCCGCCCATGGTCGGTCCCTTGCTCTCGTCCTCCAGCGGGATGGTCGCGCTATAGCCTTTAACCGGATAGACGGGCAGGTCGATACCGTAGCGGCGGCCGATCAGGCCGCTCTCGGGGCCCATGGCGATGACGACGGCGTCGCCCGTCACCGGGCCGGCCGACGTCATGACCGCACGCACCCAGTCGCCCTCTATGTCGAGCCCCTCGACCGTGGTGTCGAACAGGAATCTGACGCCGAGCTTTTCGGCGGCATAGGCGGCCAGCCCATCGACGAATATCCTGGAATCGCCGGTCTGGTCGATTGGCGAATAAACGCCGCCGGCGATCTTTTCCTTCACTCCGGCGAGCCCGGGCTCAAGTTCGACCAGCCGGTCGCGGCCGACGATCTCGATCGGCAGGCCATGCTTTGCCAGAAACTGGTAGTTGTCGGTGCCGGTGTCGAGACTGTGCTGCGAGCGGAAGAAATAAAGAATGCCCTTCTTGCGCTCGTCATAGTGGATGCCGGTGGCGTCGGAGAGCGCGTTGATGCAGTCGCGCGAATAGAGCGCCAGGCGCAGTTTGACCTGGCTGTTGGCGCGCAGCCGGGCCACGGTGCACTGGCGCAGGAAACGCAGGCTCCAGGCGAGGAAATAAGGATCGAAGCGCAGCCTGACCTTGATGCCGAGATCATGGTTCCAGAGAGCGCGCAGGAAGGTCTTCAGCGCCGCCGGCGAGGCCCAGGCGGTGGCGTCGCCCGGCGACACCAGACCGGCATTGGACTGGCTGGTGCCGCGCGCCGGCGCCGGATGGCGCTCGATCACGGTGACCTCATGGCCGTCGGCGGCCAGATAATAGGCGGCCGCGGTACCGACAACGCCGGCTCCAAGCACCGTTATCTTCATGCCACCCCCTCTTCGCGGCACAGCGCCTCCACGCCGCACCGCCATTGCTTCAATAGCGCTTCGCCGCGCGCCTTGCGAGCCCTCGGAAGTGCCCGGCTCAGCCCCGCGCGGAGTTCTTGCCGGTGAGGATACGCTCCCAGGCGAGTGCATCGGCGACGATCTGGTCGAGGTCGTCGCGTTGCGGGGTCCAGCCGAGTTCGGCGCGTGCAAGGTCCGAATTGGCAACCACGGCGGCGGCGTCGCCGGGGCGCCGGTCGCCCATCTTGACCTCGAAATCCCGGCCGAAGGCGCGCCGCACGCTGTCGATGACCTCGAGCACCGAATAGCCGTGGCTGTAGCCGCAATTGGCGACGAGGCTGCCGCCGCCGGCGCGCAGCCGCTGCAGCGCCAGCCGGTGCGCCGCAGCCAGGTCGCTGACATGGATATAATCGCGCATGCAGGTGCCGTCCGGCGTCGGATAATCGGTGCCGAACACCTGCATGAAGGGGCGTTTGCCGAGCGCGGTCTCGCAGGCGACCTTGATCAGATGCGTGGCGCCAGGCGTCGACTGCCCCGTCCGGCCCCTGGGATCGGCGCCGGCGACGTTGAAGTAGCGCAGCGCCGTGTACCGCAAGGGATGCGCAAGCGCTGCATCGCGCAGCATCCATTCGCTCATCAGCTTGGACAGGCCGTAGGGCGATTCCGGCGCCAGGCGGGCATCCTCGCGCACCGGCTCCAGGCCGGCGCCGCCATAGACGGCGGCGGTCGAGGAGAAGATGAAATGCGGCACGCCCTCGCGCACGGCGGTTTCGATCAGCGTGCGGGTCTTGGAGGTGTTGTTCTCGTAATAGGCGAGCGGATCGGCAACCGATTCCGGCACCACGATGGAACCGGCGAAGTGGATGATCGCGTCGACCTTGTTATCCCGGATGATCTGGCCGACCAATTCCCTATCGGCGACATCGCCGACGACAAGCTTGGCTTCCGGCGCTACCGCCCATTCGAAGCCCGTGGAAAGGCGGTCGAGAACGACGACGCTCTCGCCGGCATCCAGCAGTTCCCAGACCATGTGGCTGCCGATATAGCCGGCGCCGCCCGTTACCAAAACCGTCATCCGCGTCCTCTTTTACTCATGATTTATCGGAAACTGTCTCAATCACCGCCTTACTGGAAAGCCTGCGGCAAGGCCATTAGAAACGCCTGAATGTTAAATCCGTAACAGTCTCACCGGCCTGTGGCATCGTACGGAAACAAAATTGATCCACATCAAGGGAATAGGCCACGATCTGGCATCGTTAGGAACAGGCTTGGGGCGTGGCATTTTGACCAAAACGGCCCGGTGGACGACGAATGGCCCAACGATTATGATCCCGCGCAAAACTGGGAAGGCGACATGAACTATCAGCGGTTCTTCGAGGAAGCGATCGACCAGCTCCACGCCGAGCGGCGCTACCGGGTTTTCGCCGATCTCGAGCGCATTGTCGGCAAGTTTCCGCGCGCCATCTGGCGTTCAAACGGCCGCGCCGAGGAAATCACCGTCTGGTGCTCCAACGACTATCTCGGCATGGGCCAGAACCCCGATGTCATTGCCGCGTTCCAGAATGCAGCCGGCAAGATGGGTTCGGGCGCCGGCGGCACCCGCAACATTTCCGGCACCTCGAACCCGCTCGTCGAGCTCGAGCTGGAACTGGCCGACCTGCACGACAAGGAAGCGGCGCTGGTCTTCACCTCCGGCTTCGTCTCCAACGAGGCCTCGATCTCGACCATTGCGCGGCTTTTGCCCAATTGCCTGATCATTTCGGACGAGTTGAACCATGCCTCGATGATCGAAGGCGTACGGCGCTCGGGCGCCGAAAAGAAGATTTTCCGCCACAACGACGTCGCGCATCTCGAAAGCCTGCTGCAGGTGGCGGGCCGCGAACGCGCCAAGCTGATCGTGTTCGAGAGCGTCTATTCGATGGATGGCGACATCGCGCCGATCAAGCAGATCGTCGAACTGGCCGAACGCTACAACGCGATGACCTATATTGACGAGGTCCATGCCGTCGGCATGTACGGACCGCGCGGCGGCGGCATCACCGAGCGCGAGGGGCTGGCCGACCGTATCGACATCATCGAAGGCACGCTGGCCAAGGCGTTCGGCACGCTGGGCGGCTATATCGCCGGCAACAGCGCCGTCATCGACGCGGTGCGCTCCTATGCTCCGGGCTTCATCTTCACCACGGCGCTGCCGCCGGCGATCGCCGCCGCCGCCACCACGTCCATCCGTCACCTCAAGCGCTCGCAAGCCGAGCGCGATGCGCAGCAACAGCAGGCATCGCGGACCAAGGAGGTTCTTTCTGCAGCCGGCCTGCCGGTGATGGAATCGCCGACGCATATCGTGCCGGTGCTGGTCGGTGACCCCGAACTCTGCAAGATGGCCAGCGACCGTCTGCTCGGCGTGCACGGCATCTACATCCAGCCGATCAACTATCCGACCGTGCCGCGCGGCACCGAGCGGCTGCGCATCACGCCGACGCCGTTCCATACCGATGCGCTGATTGCGGGACTTCAGGACGCGCTGGTCGAGACATGGGATGCGCTGGGCATTCCCTATGGCTCCGCAGGGCGGCCCACTGTCACCAAGAGCGACCGGATTGTGCCGCTGCTGGTGCCGAAGTCGGGCGGCTGAAGCCGCCGCCCATTTAACCTCAAACCGTCCTCATCCATCCCGCCAGCCGGTGTGCCGCTTCCTCGAGCTGGTCGAGGCGGCGGTGGAAGCACAGGCGCAAAAACGCCTCTCCGCCAGGGCCGAAGGCGGTGCCCGGCGCCAGGCCGACATTGGCCTTGTCGACGATGTCGAAAGCAGCCCGGCGCGGATCGGTGATGCCGTCGACCGTGAAAAACAAATAGAACGCGCCTTGCGGCACGGTGAAGCGCGCTTTGCCGGTTGCGCCTAGAATATCGCAGACCAGGTCGCGCGCCTTTCGCGCCCGCTCAACCTGTTCGACGATGAACGCATCACCGTGGTCCAGCGCCGCGACGGCGCCGCGC
This sequence comes from Mesorhizobium sp. M0317, assembly GCF_040321555.1. Taxonomy (NCBI): domain Bacteria; kingdom Pseudomonadati; phylum Pseudomonadota; class Alphaproteobacteria; order Hyphomicrobiales; family Phyllobacteriaceae; genus Mesorhizobium; species Mesorhizobium sp. M0317. Next base: position 32,769 of record NZ_JAMYRV010000031.1, read on the forward strand.
TGCATGAACTGGGCGACGCCTGAGGTCGAATACTGGATCAGGTTCTCGAACACCTGCTGCAGCTCGGGATGGGTCTTGATCCAGCCGACGCGCCAGCCGGTCATCGCCCAGTTCTTGGAAAAGGAGTTGACGAACAGGATGCGGTCTTCCGCGGTCGAAATGTCGAGGAAGGACGGCGCACGGCCGTGGCCGTAGTGGAACAGCGAATAGATCTCGTCGGCGATGATCCACAGGCCCTTTTGGCGGGCGAGATTCAGGATCGCCTGCAGCGTTTCCTTATCGGCCGTCCAGCCGGTGGGGTTCGATGGCGTGTTGACGAACAGCGCCTTGGTGCGCGGCGTCACCGCAGCCGCAATCTTGTCGACATCGCAGGACCAGCCATTGCCCGACTGGTCGAGCGTGACCGCAACCGGGGTAGCGCCGGAAATACCGGCGGCGGCGGCGAAATTCGGCCAGGCCGGGGAGAGATAGACCACCTCGTCGCCGCTGCCGGCGACCGCGGCTAATGCCAACTGAATGGCATGCATGCCGGAACCGGTGGCGATGAATTCCTCTTCGGCGAAGCTCTTGCCGAAATGCCTGGCATAGTAGCGAGAAAGCGCTTGCCTCAGCTCCGGAATGCCTTTCTGCCAGGTATAGAATGTCTCGCCATTGGCGAGCCCCTTGGCGGCGGCTTCCGAAATGAAGGCAGGCGTCGGCAAATCGCCTTCACCGGCCCAGAGCGGGATCATGCCCTCGCGCGTACGGCCGTAATTGACGACGGCGACAATGCCGCTTTCGGGGGCGGCCACCGCTTCGGCGCGCAAGCTATCGATCAGGGTCATGAACAGGTCCGTTTTGATGTCTGCTTTGATGCATGTCATTATCCAGAACCGCTGCGCACTTATGGGCGACATGCATTGGCGGATGCTCTTAGCAGATGCGGCAACAGAAAACCCCGGCCGCGAACGACCGGGGTTTTGGTCCAGAAATCTGGCCTTGTCTATTTCCTGGCGAGGAGATCGCGAATTTCGGTGAGCAGTGCGACGTCAGCCGGCGGCGGAGCCGCAGGTGCGGCCGGCTTCTCGCGCTCGAGCCGCTTGCGCATGTTGTTCACGGCCTTGACCATAAGGAAGATGATGAAAGCCAGGATGACGAAATTCAGCGCCACGGTGATAAAATTGCCGTAGGCGAACACCGCGCCTTCCTTACGCGCGTCGGCAAGATTGGTCGAATGCACTGTTGATGAGAGGCCTATGAAGTAGTTGGAAAAGTCGACGCCACCAAGTGCGCCGATGAAAGGCATGATGATGTCATTGACAAGAGAATCGACGATCTTGCTGAAGGCCGCGCCGATGATGACGCCGACCGCAAGGTCCATCACATTTCCTTTGGAAATGAATTCCTGGAATTCTTTCAGCATTCGACCCTCCTTGTCATGACGGACCGCGCTGCCGCCGTCCCTCCGGCGTCGGCCCGTGCGCACCATAACAAAAACCTGCGGTTGCAACAGAAGCAAAAGCTGGAAAACACCGCTTTCTCCTTACCTTAGGTCACGGTTCGACAGGGCGGCGTCGCGGCCATGCGCCGAAAGCCGCGATGGACTTGACCTTAGAGCTGTGATTGCCTCTGGGCAGGCCGGGGTGAAAGCTGGCCGAGGAGGATTTTCGGGCCGTGCAGGGCTGGTTCATCGTCATCATTGCCGTCGCCTATGTGACGCTGCTGTTCGCCATCGCTAGCCTTGGCGACCGGCGGTCGACGGCGTCGGGACCCGGCCACGCCCGGCCCTTCATCTATGCACTCAGCCTCGCCATCTACTGCACCTCCTGGACCTTTTTCGGCTCGGTCGGCCTGTCCTCCGAGCGCGGCCTCGAATTTTTGGGCATCTACACCGGGCCGGTGCTGGTGTTCGTGTTCGGCTTTCCGCTGCTCAATCGCATCGTGCGGCTGGCCAAGAGCGAGAAGATCACCTCGATCGCCGACTTCCTCGGCGCGCGCTACGGCAAGAGCTTTGCCGTCTCGGCGATCGCCACGCTGATCGCCACCATCGGCGCGGTGCCCTATATCGCACTGCAATTGAAGGCGATCTCCGGTTCGGTCGGCCTGATGGTCGAGCATTATACGGGATCGCCGCCCTCCTTCGATCCCTTCGTCAGCGACATCTCGCTGGTGGTGGCCATGCTCTTGGCGCTGTTTGCGGTGCTGTTCGGCACCCGCCATGCCGACGCCACCGAGCACCAGGACGGGCTGGTGCTGGCGGTGGCGGTCGAAACCGTGGTCAAGCTCGCCGCCTTCCTGGCGATCGGCCTGATGGTCACCTTCCTGATCTTCGGTGGCCCGGGCGACATGATCGACAAGCTGGCCGAAAACAGCCAGGTGCGGCAAGCCATGGGCTACAACACCTCGCTCGCCACCTGGCTGGTGCTGACTTGCCTGAGCGGCTTTGCCATCATCATGCTGCCGCGCCAGTTCTACGTCACCATCGTCGAGAACCGCGGCGAGGCCGAACTGCGCACCGCGACCTGGGTGTTTCCGCTCTATCTCGTGGCGATAAACCTGTTCGTGCTGCCGATCGCCTTCGCCGGCCTGGCGCTGGTCGGCGCCAAAACCACCAGTGACCTCTATGTGCTGGCGCTGCCCTTGTTCGGCGGCCATGACTTCCTCGCCATGGCCGCCTTCATCGGTGGGCTGTCGGCGGCGACCGCCATGGTGATCGTCGAAAGCGTGGCGCTGTCGATCATGATCTCCAACGACCTCGTCATCCCGCTGTTCGTGCGCCGCCTGCTCAAGACCACGACCTCTGAGAATGAGGATTGGTCGACGCTGATCCTCAACGTGCGGCGCGGCGCCATCTTCATCCTGTTGTTCATCGCCTTCCTCTACTACCGCGAAAGCACCAACTCGGCGCGGCTGTCGTCGATCGGCCTGATGTCGTTCGCGGCAATCGCCCAATTCGCGCCGGCGCTGATCGGCGGGCTGATCTGGCGCGGCGCCAATGGCCGCGGCGCGGCCCTTGGCATGGTCGCCGGCATCCTCGTCTGGGGCTATACGCTGCTTTTGCCGTCGCTCTCGGCAGCCGACGCGGACATCGTCGTGCAGGGGTTGTTCGGTTTCGAGGCGCTGCGGCCGCAGGCTCTGTTCGGCACCGTCGCCGAACCGTTGAACCACGGCGTGCTCTGGAGCCTGTCGGTCAACACGCTGTTCTTCGTGCTCGGCTCGCTGTCGCGCGCGTCAGTACCGCTGGAGCGGATCCAGGCGTCGATCTTCGTGCCGCGCGAATCCGGCCCGATGCCCAGCCTGCGCCGCTTCCGCACCGCCATCACCGTCAATGTGCTGAAAGACACCATCTCGCGCTATCTCGGCGTCGAGCGCACCGAGCGCTCCTTCCAGTCCTTCGAAAAGAGCACTGGCGTCTCGCTGCACGGCAATGAGCAGGCCAGCATGGATGTCATCCGCTTTTCCGAGCAGCTGCTGGCGAGCGCGGTCGGCTCGTCTTCGGCGCGGCTGATCCTGTCGCTGCTGTTTCGCCGCAACGACCGCGAGTCCAAGGACGCCTTTCGCCTGCTCGACGACGCCACCGAAGCGCTGCAGCACAATCGCGACCTGCTGCAGATCGCGCTCGACCAGATGGAGCAGGGCATCACCGTATTCGACCGCGATTTCCGCCTGATCTGCTGGAACAGACAATATCGCGCGCTGTTCGACCTGCCCGACGAGATGGGCCAGGTCGGCGTCTCGCTCGACCGCATCCTGCGCCACCTCGCCGAGCGCGGCGATATCCCGGCCGACCAGCGCGTGGCGATGCTCAACCGGCTGACCAGCTTCGTCAGCCCATGGCAGATGGAGTTGACGACCAGTGGCCGAATCCTCGAACTGCGTTCCAACCCGATGCCGGACGGTGGCATCGTTGCCACCTATGCCGACATATCAGGACGCGTCGAACAGGATTTGGCGCTGAAGCGGGCCAATGAATCGCTGGAGCAGCGGGTCAAGACGCGGACCATCGAACTGACTAGGGTCAACGAGGAGTTGACCCGGGTCAATGAGGAGTTGGCGCAGGCGCAGATGCTGGCCGAGGAGGCCAATCTGGGCAAGACGCGCTTCCTCGCCGCCGCCGGCCACGACATCCTGCAGCCGCTGAACGCCGCCCGTCTCTACTGCTCGTCGCTGATCGAAAAGGCCGGCAAGGGCCCGGCCGGGGAGGCTGCTATCAACATCGAATCCTCGCTCGAGTCGGTCGAGACGATCCTGGGCGCCGTGCTCGACATTTCCCGCCTCGACGCCGGCGCGATGAAACCAGACGACAGCGCCTTCCGCCTGGACGGGCTGCTGCGCCAGATCGGCAACGACTTCCAGCCGCTCGCCGCCGAAAAGAAACTCGATCTGAAGATCATGGCCTCGTCGCTCGGCGTGATGACGGACCGCAACTTGCTGCGCCGGTTGATCCAGAACCTGGTCTCCAACGCCATCAAATACACCCCCCATGGCCGCATCCTGGTCGGCGTGCGACGGCGCGGCGAACTCGCCGAGATCCAGGTGATCGACACTGGTATCGGCATTGCCGGCGACAAGCTGAACACGGTCTTCAACGAGTTCACCCGGCTGGACGAAGGCGTGCGCGAGGCCGAAGGTCTCGGCCTTGGCCTGTCCATCGTCGACCGCATCGCGCGGGTGCTGCGGCTCGAGATCCAGATCTTTTCCAACGCGGGCAAGGGTACGCGCTTTTCCGTTATCCTGCCGGTTGCGGCGGTTGAGGCGCCGCGGCGCGAGGTCGAGCCGAAGGCGCCTGCCCGCACCGCGAATTCGCTGGCCGGCCTGCGCGTCATGTGCATCGACAACGACGCCCGCATCCTCGACGGCATGCGGCTTCTGCTCGAGGGCTGGGGCTGCAGCATCGGCACGTTTTCGGGTTCGGAGGATTTCGCCAAGGCCGATCGTCCCGACATCGTGCTTGCCGACTATCATCTCGATGGCAGAAGCGGCCTCGACATCATCGCCCGCCTGCGTGACATCCATGGTTCCGACCTGCCGGCCGTGCTGGTCACCGCCGACCGCTCCACTGAGGTCCGTGCCGCTGCCGCCGCGCTCGACGTGCCGGTGATCAACAAGCCGCTGAAGCCGGCGGTGCTGCGTTCGATGATGGCAAGGGTCAGGCCGCTGGCGTCCGCGGCCGAGTAGAGTTTCTATCTTTTTGTTTTACGCAATTCCCAAGGGAAAGCGCTACGCACTTTCCCTGGAATAGCTTTAGCCCGCCGGCTGCAGCGGATCGCTGCCGATCTTGGACAGCTGGATCACCGCCTGGGTGCGGCTGTCGACGCCGAGTTTCTGCAGGATGGCCGAGACATGCGCCTTTACAGTCGCTTCGGAGACGCTGAGCTCGTAGGCGATCTGCTTGTTGAGCAGGCCTTCGGCCAGCATGCCGAGGACACGCGTCTGCTGCGGCGTCAGCGCCTGCAGCCGCTTGATCAGGTCGGATATTTCGGGGTCGCGCTCGACGCCGAGGTCGATGCCGACGGGCGCGGCGATATCGCCTGCCAGCACCGATTGCACAGCGCTGCGGATTTCCTCCATGCTGGCCGATTTGGAGATGAAGCCGGATGCGCCGAGATCGAGCGCACGCCGGATGGTCACCGGGTCGTCATGCGCCGACACCACCACAAGGGGCACCGCCGGGTGGATGCCGCGCAGCGCGATCAAGCCGGACAGGCCGCTGGCGCCCGGCATCGACAGATCGAGCAGCACGAGGTCGACATCCTCATGGGCCACGACCAGCGCCTTGGCGCTTTCGAAATCGCCGGCCTCGTGAATGGCGGCGACATCGCCGACGCCGGCAAGCGCCTCTTTCAAGGCGCCGCGGAACAGCGGATGGTCGTCGGCAATGACGAAGGTGTAGCCCGACGGCAAATGTTCCTCCCCAAATCCCTTATTGATTATCGGCTTTTACGGGACCGGACGATTATGCGGCGAAGCGCTTTGTTTCAAGCGGCAATGGCCGGACGGGGCATTTCCCCGCCGGGCAGTTCAGGTCTTTTTCGAATTGAGATTGGCGCCGTCATCCTTGTCCATCTCCTTGACGATGCCCATGAAGCCACGCAGCATGCGCTCCATATAGCTCATCGTCTTGTCGAAATCCTCTTCGCTCGGCAATTTCGACTCGAGACGGGCCGACAGCGAATTCTCCAACCTGGCGACGCGTTCGTCCATGGCCTTCATCGAGGCCTGCAAACGCTCGACCTCGTCCTGGAAGGCGGCGCGTTCGTCGGCCGCCATCTTGCAGACGAGCTGGCCGGAGCGCTCCTCGCAGATCGACATGGCGCCGGTCCGGGTGTCCATGCGGACATAGCCGTTGGCCGATTTTTCCAGCCGGTAGCGGTCGGTCTCTTCGGACCAGGCCGATGCCGCAACCAGCGAGACCAGTGCGGCGGGGATCAGTATGTGCTGCAGACGCATGTTCCATCCTCCACGAGCCAGTATGCGCAACCTATCACAGCTTTGCGCCGTAAATGCGGACGAGTTGCCCTTCCCCGCATGATCGGTTCGGATTATAGCGCAACCATGTCTCAGATTATCTACAAGATCGCGCCCGAAGCGCTTTGGCGCGAGGCCGAGAAAAACGGCCGTTTCACCGGCGCTCCGATCGATATCGCCGACGGCTTCATCCATTTCTCCACCGCTGATCAGGTCAGGGAGACGGCGGCGAAGCATTTCGCCGGCCAGATGGATTTGCTGCTGATCGCCATCGACGGGGCGCTGCTCGGTGACGCGCTGAAATACGAGGTCTCACGGGGCGGCGCGCTGTTCCCGCATCTCTATGGCGTGCTCGATATGAGCGCCGTGCTGTGGGTGCGGCCACTGCCGCTCGGGGCCGACGGCGCCCATCAATTCCCGGCGCTGGAGGCCGAATGATCGTGTTCGATCGCATCGGCCAGAAACTGCTGTTCACCTTCGATCCGGAAACGGCGCATGGCATGTCGATCGCGGCGCTGCGATGCGGTCTGCCGGTCGGCGCGCGGACGGTGCGCGACGACAGGTTGAAGCTCAGCCTCTGTGGCATCGCCTTCCCCAATCCGCTCGGCATGGCCGCAGGCTACGACAAGAACGCCGAGGTGCCCGACGCGCTGCTTGGCCTCGGCTTCGGCTTTGCCGAAGTCGGCACCGTGACGCCGCTGCCGCAGGCCGGCAATCCGAAGCCGCGCATTTTCCGGCTGACTGAGGATGATGCGGTGATCAACCGCCTGGGCTTCAACAATGAGGGCCACGAGGCGGCGGAAAAACGCCTTGCCGCGCGCCAGGGACGCGGCGGCATTGTCGGCGTCAACATCGGCGCCAACAAGGACAGCGTCGATCGTGTCCGTGACTATGAGTTGGGCGTTTCCCGTTTTGCGAAATACGCCAGCTATCTCACCGTCAACATCTCGTCGCCCAACACGCCCGGCCTGCGCACCATGCAGGCGCGCGAACAGCTCGGCGAACTGTTGTCTCGGGTCATGTCGGTGCGTGCAGCAGCTTCGGCGCAGCCGCCCCTCTTCCTCAAGATCGCGCCCGATCTGGTCGAGGCCGAGCTTGAAGACATCGCCGCCGAAGTCAGCGAGAAGCAGATTGACGGCGTCATCGTCTCCAACACGACGCTGGCGCGAACCGGATTGCGTAGCGCCACCAGCGAGACCGGCGGGCTCTCCGGCAAACCGCTGTTCGAGCGTTCGACCATCGTGCTGGCCAAGATGCGCAAATTGCTCGGGCCGGAGCGCGCCATTATCGGCGTCGGCGGCGTCGATTCGGCCGAGAACGCGCTGGAGAAAATCCGCGCCGGCGCCGATCTCGTCCAGCTCTACACCGGCATGATCTATGCCGGGCCGGCGCTGCCGGGGCGCATCCTTGCCGGGATGGTGCGATTTGCCGACAAGGAGCGGCTGAAATCATTGCGCGAACTGCGCGACAGCCGGCTCGATCAGTGGGCTGCCAGGCCGCTCTAAAACGCCGTGCGCAACCGGAGCCGCAGGATGGCCAGCAGGCTGAAGCCGCGCACCAGCAGGAAAACGTGCAGCGCCGCCCACAGGCCGTGATTGCCGAGAGACGGCGCCAAGCTGAACAATGCGGCGCTGAAGGCCAGGAACGACACCAGCATCATGTTGCGCATGTCGCGCGACCACGTGGCGCCGATGAAGACGCCGTCCATCTGGAAGGCCAGCACGCCGCTCAACGGTGTCAGTGCCGCCCACGGCAGGTAGATGTCGGCAGCAGCACGAACGTCCTGCGACGTGGTGATCAAAGAAATCAGGCCGGCGCCGCCGAGCCAGAAGATCAGCGTCGCGGTTCCGGCGAGGCCGAACCCCCAGAACAAGGTCAGACGCACCGCCCGGCGGAACGCCGTCTCGGCGCGTGCGCCGATCGCGCGTCCCGCCAACTGCTCGGCGGCTGTGGCAAAACCGTCGAGGAAATAGCCGGCGACGAGAAAGAAGTTCATCAGCACGGCATTGGCGGCCAGCGTCAGCGTGCCGAACTGCGCGCCCTGGCGGGTGAACAGCGCGAAAGCGGCGAGCAGCGAGAACGAGCGGATCATGATATCGCGGTTGAGCGACAGCATGCGCAGGAAAGCGGGCATGTCGAGCAGGCGATGCCGCGGCAGGCGGGGTGCGGCCCGGAACCGCCAGACAACGATGGCGAGACCCAGCAGCATGGCCAGACATTCGCCGGTGACGGTCGCCCAGGCCACGCCGGCGACGCCCCAGCCAAGCTTCAGGCCGAGCAGGATGCAAAGCACGATGTTGATGCCGTTGAGCACCGCCTGCAGCATCAGCCCAAGCCCGCCCTCGCCGCGTCCAAGGACATAGCCGAGGATGGCGTAGTTGATCAGCGTGAAGGGGGCGGCGAGCATTCTGATGTGGATATAGACGCCCATCGCCTCGCCGACGCGCGCTTCGCCGCCGATGAATTTCTGGCCGGCGATGGCGATCAGCGGCGCAAGGCCGACAAGCACGATGCCGGCGGCGACCGCGATCAGCACGGCGCGCCAGAACACCGCCTGCTCCTCGGTTTCGTCGCCGCGCCCAAACGCCTGGGCGACGAGGCCGGTGGTGCCGGAGCGCAGGAAATTGAAGGTGCTGAAGACGACGTCGAAGACCAGGGCCCCGGCCGCCAGGCCGCCGAGCAGGGCGGCATCGCCGAACTGCCCGACCACCGCCGTGTCGACGATGCCGAGCAGCGGCGTCGTCAGATAGGCGAGCGTCATCGGCACGGCGATGGCGAGCACCGAACGGTTGGTGACGGCGAAGGGTCTCGCGTCGGCTGGGGTTGCACCCGTGTCCAGGGGATTGCTGCCTTGCTGGTTGCGGCTTGATCGAACAGCCGATGTGCCCCATTTTCCCGCCACCGCGCAATCACTCTTGCCGTGACGGCCAACCGAAATGTTCTTCTGGCGCGAGCCCGCCGGATCCCAGTACTGGTTTTAAGCAATTCCCAAAGGGAAGCGCTACGCGCTTCTCCCGGGAAAACCGCTGCACACTTTTCCTGGAATTGCTTTAGCCATGCCCCTGCAGATCGTCCATCATCCCGACTACGATGCCGGCTTCGCCGTCAATCATCGCTTTCCGATGAGCAAATATCCGCTGCTGATGCAGGCCTTGCATATCAGGGGCCTGATCCATGCCGGGACGCTGTGGATGCCCGAGCCGGCGCCGGCCTCCTGGCTGAAGCTCGCCCATGCGGCTGATTATGTCGACCAGGTCATCACGTGTTCAGTGCCTGAAAAGATCGAGCGCGAGATCGGCTTTCCCGTGGGACTGCGCGTTTCGCTCAGGGCGCAACTCGCCGCCGGCGGCACGGTGCTGGCGGCGCGACTGGCGCTTATCAATGGCATTGCCTGCAACAGCGCCGGCGGCAGCCACCATGCGCGGCGCGCGCAAGGCGCGGGCTTCTGCACCTTCAACGATGTTGCCGTCGCTTCGCTGGTGCTGCTAGCCGAAGACGCGGTGAAAAACATCCTGATCGTCGATCTCGATGTGCATCAGGGCGACGGCACCGCGGACATCCTGAAAGACGAGCCACGCGCGTTCACCTTTTCCATGCATGGCGAGCGCAATTATCCGGTGCGCAAGATTGCCTCCGATCTCGACGTTGCCCTGCCGGACGGCACCGGCGATGGCGCCTATCTCGAACGGCTGGGTGTCCTCCTGCCGAAGCTCTCGGCCAAGGCGCACTGGGACATCGTCTTCTACAATGCCGGTGTCGACGTGCATGCCGAGGACCGGCTCGGCCGGCTATCGCTCAGCGATGACGGCGTGCGTGCCCGCGACGCCATGGTGATCGGTCATTTCCGCGCGCTGGGCATCCCGGTCTGCGGTGTCATCGGCGGCGGCTATTCAACCGATGTCGCAGCGCTCGCGGCGCGCCACGCCATCCTGTTCGAGGTGGCGTCGGACTTTGCCTGAGTGGCCTTTGGTTTGAGCACAATCTTTTCCGAAAACCGGTTTCCACTTTTCGGGATCGTGGTCCGCTTCACTTCCGGTAGTTCGCGAGCCTGAGCAGGATGAACACCGGCACGACGATCGCGGCGCCGAGCAGGATATAGCCCAAGAAGCGATAGACCGCGTTGAAGCCGAGGTTCCAAAGATCGATGAAGAAACCCTGGATGCGGTAGAAGACGTCCATCGGCGTCCAGCCGAACGCATTCATGACCAGGCCGACCAGGAACGACACGACCAGCAGCTTGACGATCACCCTGACGGGCGAGTCACCGAGAAAGCGCGTCACTGTGGACAAGGGGCCTGCCTCCAGATTGGTGTGCCCGGATTCGGGGTACAAACCCACGAATACGCACTTGCTGCGCCCGCATCAAGGCAGGCGGACTGGTGCAATCGGTCGGGGTTTCCAACAGCCGTTTCCGAAGAGCTGTCCAAGGGCGATTGCCCGAAGCACGCCCGTCATGATATCGAGAGGCAAATGCGGGTATGATGTAATGGTAGCTTGTCAGCTTCCCAAGCTGAACGCGAGGGTTCGATTCCCTCTACCCGCTCCAGTTCCTATCCCACTTCCCGCAAGATAAAATCGTGCAGCATCTTGGCTGCCGGCGACAGGACGCGGTTCTTCACAGTGATCAGGCTGTAGGGGCGGACCTCGATGTCAAACTCGGTCTGGACGACATCGATGGCGCCGGCGAGACCGTCGGGGTTCTGGATGAATTTTGCCACCTGGATCGACACCGGGGCGATGGCGTCGGACTGCGCCACCATGACCAGTGTGAGCAGCAGCGACGAGGTGTTGAGGATGCGGTCCGGCAGGGCGATGTTGCGGTTCAGGAAATTGCTCTCCATCGCCTGGCGCAGCGGCGACCCGCCCGACTGGAACACCCAGTCGAAGGCGGCGGTGTCCTCCAGCCGCACCGCCCTCCCATTGTTAAGAGGATGGCCATTGCTCAGCGGGTGGCCGCGACGCACGATCAGGCAGGCCTTCTCGACGCCGATGACACGGGATTCGAACAGCCGCGGATTGAGGTCTTCGGGAACACGGGCGATGATGAAATCATGGCGCGTGGCGATCAGTTCGCGCGCCAGCACATTCGACGTCTCGACCTGCATGGTAATCTCGATGCGCGGATAGAGGCGGCGTATCTCGCGGATCGCCGGGACCGCCAGTTCGATCGCCGGCGCCGTCACCGCGCCAAGGAACACCGAGCCGCCCTTGCCGGCCTTGAGCTCCGATATTTCGCGGTCGGCCTCGCGCATTTCGAGCAGGATCGAGCGCGCGCGCCGGGCCAGCGCCTTGCCGTAAGGGGTGAGCGTGATGCCGCGCGGCAGCCTTTCGCAGAGCTTCACCTCGAGCACCGCTTCCATCTCGGAAATCATGCGCGAGGCCGCCGGCTGCGAGATGTTCATCACCTGGGCGGCAGCACTCACCCGACCGTGATCGTCGAGTGCTGCGATCATGCGCATGTGACGCAGGCTCAAGCCGCTACGCAGAAGTGTCTCGCCATCGCCCGGCAATTCATCGTAACCGCTTGAAATTCCCTGAGGACCTCGTAAAGCCGCCATGCCTTTTCCCGCTTCCGCCACTGTTCCAGCCCGGTCTAGTCATATACCGGTTTTGGTATAGCAACCACCGAAGATCGCATTTGACAGTTATGGCAAAGGGTCACACTTTCGCGCGTCCTCAGACTTGACGGTCGATGACGAGCAAAATCGTATCGATTTAAATCAAGACTGAGGGCCGATTGGGAGGATACCGGAGATCGATTATGACGGCGGCGGCGCTTTGGCGCATCCGCCCGACTGCGCGGCCCGCGAAGCCCCGAGGTGTCGCGTCCATCAACCAGGGAGAGTTTTACGTGAAAATCATCAAGACACTGGCCGCCGTCGCGGCCCTTGGCATCGCTGCCATGACCTACTCGGCGCACGCAGCCGACAAGGGTCTTGTCGGCGTGCTGATGCCGACCAAGACCTCGCAGCGCTGGATCAATGACGGCGATGCCGTCAAGTCCCAGCTCGAAGCTCTCGGCTACACGGTCGACCTGCAGTACGCGCAGGACGACATCCCCAACCAGCTCAGCCAGCTGGAAAACGAAATCACCAAGGGCCCGAAGGCGCTGATCATCGCTTCGATCGACGGCACCACCCTTTCGGACGCGCTGCAGAAGGCCGCCGACGCCGGCGTCGTCGTCGTCGCCTATGACCGCCTGATCAAGAAGACCGCCAATGTCGATTACTACACCACCTTCGACAATTTCGGCGTCGGCGTGATCCAGGCGAACTCGCTGGTCAAGGGTCTCAAGGAGCGCTTCCCGAACACCAAGCCGTGGAACGTCGAACTGTTCGGCGGCTCGCCGGACGACAACAACGCCTTCTTCTTCTACAACGGCGCAATCTCGGTGCTGCAGCCGCTGATCGATGACGGCTCGATCAAGATCAAGTCCGGTCAGACCGGCATGGACAAGGTCGGCACGCTGCGCTGGCTCGCCGCGACCGCCCAGGCGCGCATGGACAACCTTCTGTCGGCCAACTACTCGGACGGCAGCCGCGTCGATGGCGTTCTTTCGCCCTATGACGGCCTGTCGCGCGGCATCACCGCTTCGCTGCGCGCCGTCGGTTACGGTACCGACGCCCAGCCGTGGCCGATCGTGACCGGCCAGGACGCCGAGACCGCTTCGGTCAAGCTGATCATCACGGGCGAGCAATACTCGACCGTGTTCAAGGACACCCGCGAACTGGCCAAGGCCACCGTCGAACTCGTCGACAAGGTGCTCTCGGGCGGCAAGCCGGACGGCCTCGACGAGAAGACCTACAATAACGACGTCAAGGTCGTTCCCTCGATCCTTTTGACGCCGCATGAGGTCGACAAGTCGAACTACCAGGCACTGGTCGTCGACTCCGGCTACATCAAGGCCGACGAACTGAAGTAATCCGTTTATAAAGACAGGGGTCCTGCGCGACGCAGGACCCCTTTCCGTTCACAAGCGACCCCGGTATTGTTTCTACCGGACTTTATTTCCGTGCATGTCGTTGTCTCAAACCGCAAGCACTTTTGAGCGACATGCAACAGGAGGAGCTTGCCCTGATGACCACGATTTTGGAGATGCGCGACATCACCAAGACGTTCCCCGGCGTGAAGGCGCTGTCGAACGTCAACCTCAGCGTCGAGGAAGGCGAGATCCACGCCGTGGTTGGCGAGAACGGCGCCGGCAAGTCGACGCTAATGAAGGTTCTGTCGGGCGTCTATCCCGCCGGCACATATGACGGCCAGATCATTTTTCAGGGTCAGGAATGCCAGTTCAAAGGTATCCATGACAGCGAACACAAGGGCATCGTCATCATCCACCAGGAGCTAGCGCTGGTGCCGATGCTGTCGATCACCGAGAATATCTTCCTCGGCAACGAAAACGCCCGATACGGCGTCATCGACTGGGATGCCAACGAGGCGCGCACCGCTGCCCTGTTGAAGAAGGTGGGCCTCAAGGAGGACCCCAAGACACTGATCACCAATATCGGCGTCGGCAAGCAGCAGCTGGTCGAGATCGCCAAGGCGCTGAGCAAGGACGTCAAGCTTTTGATCCTCGACGAGCCGACCGCGTCGCTCAGCGAGAAAGACAGCCAGGCGCTGCTCGATCTTCTGCTCGAATTCAAGCGACAAGGCATGACCTCGATCCTGATCTCGCACAAGCTCAACGAGATCAACCGGGTCGCCGACAAGGTAACCGTCATCCGTGACGGGCGCACCATCGAGACACTGGCCAAGAAGGATATCTCCGAAGACCGCATCATCACCTCGATGGTCGGCCGTTCGCTCGACGACCGCTATCCGCCGCGCGAGCCCAAGATCGGCGAAGTCGTGTTCGAGGTGAAAAACTGGTCGGTCTATCACCCGCTCCATGCCGAGCGGCAGGTGATCAAGGGCATCGACATCAATGTGCGCAAGGGCGAGGTGGTCGGCATCGCCGGGCTGATGGGCGCCGGCCGCACCGAATTCGCCATGAGCCTGTTCGGCCGCTCCTATGGCCGCCGCATCACCGGCGAAGTGCTGCTCAAGGGCAAGCCGGTCGATGTCTCCTCGGTAAGCAAGGCGGTCCAACACGGCATCGCCTATGTCACCGAGGACCGCAAGACCTACGGCCTGAACCTCATCGATCATATCAAGCATAACATTACGCTGGCCAATCTCGACGGCGTGTCGCGCCACAGCGTGATCGACGACATGCGCGAACTTGCGGTCGCCAACGACTATCGCAAGAAGACCAATATCCGTGCGTCAAGCGTCTATCAGATGACCGGCAATCTTTCCGGCGGCAACCAGCAGAAGGTGGTGCTGTCGAAATGGCTGTTTGCCGATCCTGACGTGCTGATCCTCGACGAGCCGACACGCGGCATCGATGTCGGCGCCAAGTATGAAATCTACACGATCATCGCGCGCCTTGCCTCGGAGGGTAAGGCGATCGTGGTCATCTCGTCGGAAATGCCGGAATTGCTAGGGATTACCGACCGCATCTACGTCATGAACGAAGGGCGCATGGTGGGCGAAATGCCGGCGGCGGAAGCAAGCCAGGAAAAGATAATGCGCGCTATCGTCCGGGGAGAAGGAAAAGCAGCATGAGCACCGAAAGCGCCCCCGCCCCGCAGGGCAACGTCGCCGACGAACAGCGCCCGCGCATCGCCGTCTCGGCGCTGGCGACGAATTTGCGCGAATACGGGCTGATCATAGCGCTGATCGTCATCATGCTGTTCTTCCAGTTCACCACGTCGGGGACGTTGTTCAAGCCGGTCAACCTCAGCAATCTGGTGCAGCAGAACTCCTTCATCATCGTGATGGCGCTGGGAATGCTGCTGGTGATCGTATCGGGCTATATCGACCTCAGCGTCGGATCGGTCGCCGGTTTCATCGGCGCGCTGGCGGCAAACATGATGGTCATCTGGCAACTCGGACCGCTGAGCAATCCGCTGGTGGTTTCGATCGTCTGCCTGGTCGCGGGTGGCCTGATCGGCGCCGCGCAAGGGTATTGGATCGCCTATCACCGGATACCGAGCTTCATCGTCACGCTGGCCGGCATGCTGATCTTCCGCGGCATTTGCCAGGCCTTGCTTGGCGGCGGCTCGTCGGTGGGTCCGCTTCCCGACGACTTCAAGATGCTCAGCTCCGGCTTCATCCCGGATGTGATCGGCCCACTGACGCTCGTCCCGCCGGTCGTGAACGCGGCCGGCAAGACCATCATGGGCAGCGGCGTGACCCTGCACATGACGACGGTCGTGCTGGGGCTGATCGCCGTGCTCGCCTATGCCTATTTCGGGGTCCGCACCCGGCGCAAACGAGAACGCCATGGTTATGAGGCCGAGCCCTTCACCCTGTTCGTCGTCAAGACGCTGGTCGCCAGCGCGCTGGCGCTGTTCCTGGTCTATGAGTTTGCCAGCTACCGCGGCCTGCCCGTGGTGCTGCTGGTCATGGGCGTGCTGATCACGCTATTCGTCTTCGTCACCAAGCGCATGACCATCGGGAGGCGCATCTACGCCATGGGCGGCAATCCCAAGGCGGCGCAGCTGTCGGGCATCAACACCGAGCGGCTGACGCTGATGGTGTTCATCAATATGGGCGTGCTGTCGGCGCTTGGCGGCCTGATCATCGCGGCTCGTCTCGGCCAGGCGGTGCCGGCGGCGGGTCTCGGCTCGGAGCTCGATGTCATCGCCGCAGTGTTCATCGGCGGCGCCTCGGCGATGGGCGGCGTCGGCCAGGTTATCGGGGCGGTCGTCGGCGGCTTCATCATGGGCGTGATGAACAACGGCATGTCGATCATGGGCGTCAATGTCGACTGGCAGCAGGTGGTCAAAGGCCTGGTGCTGCTCGGCGCCGTGATCTTCGACGTCTACAACAAGAACAAGGCCTGACAAGCTTCAGGCGAGGCAAGCAGGAGGCATACGATCGCGGCGCAGCCGGCAAGTTGTCGGCATAAGAAGTCCCCCTGAAGGATGGAGCTCGCGAGCGCAATCCGGACGAAGAGTTCAACCCGTGGCGCGGCGTGGTCCGAGCCGCGCAGGTCAAGGTTTGCCAAGAGGCATCCAAGGCCAAGCACATGAGAGAGGATTTAATCATGCTGATCTCCCAGATCCTCGACGACGCCGAGACCATCCGCGTCGTCGCCCGCAATGGCGGCGGCAAGACCAGGATCATCAACGGCGCCCGCAGCGTCTATTCGCTGGCCATGGAAGCCGCGCGCACCGGAACGGGCCTCGCCGCGCTGATCGAACGCAAGGGGTTCGGTGAAGCGATAGACCTCGACGCCATCTACAAGAAGGGCCGGCTGGAGTCGCCGATCAACCATCCCGATCCTGCGCATCTGCATCTGACCGGCACCGGCCTGACCCATCTCGGCTCGGCGGCGACGCGCGATTCCATGCACAAGAAGCTCAGCGATGGCGGCGAGGAGCAGCTTACCGATTCCATGAAGATGTTCCGCATGGGGCTCGAAGGCGGCAAGCCGGCCAAGGGCCAGACCGGCGTGCAGCCGGAATGGTTCTACAAGGGCAACGGCACCATGGCGGTGGCGCCGGGCGCCGCACTGATGTCGCCGGCCTTTGCGCAGGACGCCGGCGAGGAGCCGGAAATCGCCGGCATCTATGTCATCGGCGACGACGGCGCGCCGTTCCGCGTCGGCTTCACGCTGTCGAACGAGTTTTCCGATCATGTTACCGAGCGGGTGAACTATCTGTTCCTGGCACATTCCAAACTGCGCAACGCCTCGTTCGGGCCGGAAATCCTGATCGGCGACCTGCCGGCCGACGTCAGGGGCTCATCGCGAATCTATCGCGACAGCAATTTGCTGTGGGAAAAGCCGTTCCTGTCGGGCGAAGCGAACATGTCGCACACAATCGCCAATCTCGAACATCATCACTTCAAATATTCGGCCTTCCGCCAGCCGGGCGACGTGCATGTGCACATGTTCGGCACGGCGACGCTGTCCTTTGCCGACGGCATCAAGACTCAGGCCGGCGACGTTTTCGAGATCGAGGCCGCGGATTTCGGCCTGCCGCTGCGCAACCCGCTGGAGATTGAGCAGCCGGTTAAGGTGGCGGTGAAGGCGCTTTAAGGCAGCATCACAATTTGGGAGCCGGAAATGAACGGAATGCGGCTTGTCATTGTGTTCACGGGCGTGGCTGTTCCTGACCCAACCGTCGGTGGCCTTTAGCGCCGGCCAGTGCAGCCCGAAGTCCTATCGTGAAGCCCGTTTGGCGATGACGAGCCGTCTTCTAGCAACCGGCTATTCGAAAGCCCAGGTGAGCTTTCTGATGCGCAACACGGATCACATGACATCAGCGCTTCGCAGCGACAGGCTGAACAACAATGGCAAGGTCTGCGGCATCGACTCCGCCAAGGCCCATGTCCTCGGTTGCCTCGACAAGCAGTTGTTCCCGTTGAAGCGCGGCTCAAACGCTTCGCTCGACGAGGTCAAGCTGACCGAAGGCTTTTGGGGCAGGAAACGTTTGGCCGCAGGCGAACTGCTGTTTATCGGCCATTTTCATGCCTGCCTTGGCGCCGCGAAATCGTATCTCTTTCGCGGCTGACGCCGGCGGACGGGACTCAATAGATATCGAAATCGAAATACTTGGCCTGGATCTTCTTGTAAGTGCCGTCGGCGACGATGGCGTCTATCGCCGCGTTGAGCTTGTCGCGAAGTGCCGTGTCCTCCAGGCGGACAGCGATGCCGGCTTGCGTCTCGGTGCCCTTGACGTCACCGACAAGCTTGCAGCAGCCGTCGCTCGCCTTCTTCAGCCAGTCCATCAGCACGAATTTGTCGGAGATGACGGCGTCGAGACGGCCGTTCTGCAAGTCGGTGATCGCCTCTTCCTGGGTGGGGTAGAGTTTCGCCTCGGCGCCGGCCTTGCCATAGGCGTCCTGCGCATAGTCGGCCTGGGTGGTCGAGGCCTGCGCGCCCACCGTCTTGCCGGCAAGGGCTGCCGGTTCGGTGGAAGTGAGGTCGCTGTCCTTGGGCGCCACCAGCGCCAGCGGCGTCGTGTAGTATTTGTTGGTGAAGGCGACCTGTTTCTTGCGCTCCTCGGTGATGCTCATCGAGGCGATGATGGCGTCGAACTTTTTCGCCTGCAGCGCCGGGATGATGCCGTCCCAGTCCTGGGTGACGATCTCGCACTCGACCTTCATCTGCGCACACAGCGCATTGGCAATGTCGATGTCGAAGCCCTCGATCTTGCCGTCCGCGGTGATGGTGTTGAAGGGCGGATAAGCGCCCTCGGTGCCGATCTTCAATTTCTCCTGCGCCTCAGCCAGCGAGCCGGCCGATATCACCAGCATGGCAGCGCTCGCTGCCGATATGATCCATCTTGAAATCTGCATTTTGGTTCCCCTTGCGCGCCGTTCTCTTGCCGGCCACCGAAAGGCAGCCAAGCATGGTGAGGCAGCGCAGGCAAGTATTTTGCCTGACGGTGATCGAAGGTTCAGCCGGCGGGGCGGAAATGCTTGGAGAGCTTGAGGCCTTGCGCCTGGTAGTTCGAGCCGAGATCGGTGCCGTAAAGCGCCTGCGGCCGCTTCAGCATGTGTTCGTAGACCAGCCGGCCGACGATCTGGCCGTGGTCGAGGATGAACGGCACTTCGTGGCTGCGCACTTCGAGCACCGCCCGGCTGCCGGTGCCGCCTGAGGCCGAATGGCCGAAGCCCGGATCGAAGAAGCCGGCATAGTGAACACGGAATTCGCCAACCAGCGGATCGAAGGGCGTCATCTCGGCGGCGTAGAGCGGCGGCACGTGCACGGCTTCCCGGCTGACCAGGATGTAGAACTCGTCCGGGTCGAGCACCAGTTCGCCGGCGCCGCTCTTGTAGAGCGGCTCCCAGAAATCGACGGCATCCTGGGCGGCGCGCTTGTCGACATCGACCAGGCCGGTGTGATGCTTGCCGCGGTAGCCTACCAGGCCGTTCTGGTCGCCGTCGAGATCGATCGACAGCGCAATGCCGCCGCCGGAGATGTTGGGCGGTTCGGTCGCCACCAGCATCTCGGCGCGGTGCAATTCGTTCAGCTCTGCCTCCGACAACAGCGCGTTGCCGGTGCGAAAGCGGATCTGCGACAGCCTCGATCCGGCGCGTACGACGATCGGGAAGGTGCGTGGACTGACTTCGAGATAAAGCGGCCCGTGATAGCCGGGGGCGATCTTGTCGAACTCATGGCCGCGATCGGTCATCACCCGGGTGAAGATGTCGAGCCGGCCGGTCGAGCTCTTCGGGTTGGCCGAGGCCGACACGTTTGCGGGCAGCGCCAGGCTTTCGAGCAGCGGCACGATGTAGACGCAGCCGGTTTCCAGCACCGCGCCCCCGGCGAGACTGAATTCGTGCAATTTCAGCCGGTGAAGCTTGTCGGCCACCAGATGATCGGGACCCGGCAGGAAGGAGGCGCGCACGCGAAAAGCCTTCTCGCCGAGCCTGAGATCGAGGCTCGCCGGCTGCACCTGGTCGACATCGAGCGCGCGCGGCGACTTCAGCGCGCCGGACTGAAACAGCGCGGAAATGTCCTGATCGGGAAGAATGCCTGTCTGCCGCAAAAGGCTGGCTCCGCTCCAAGGTCGGTCTCTTTGTGGCAGGTTCTTGCCGCAAAACCGCTGGATATTATTGCGGAACCTGCCTGGTACAAACCTCTTAATGAAGCCGGCAATTGACGCAAGCGCAGGTGAGGTCTAAAGGGTCGTTATCCCGTGGTGATTTGGCCGGTCGGCTTGCAGCCACGTTAAACAAGTCGCTAAAGGACCGTCGGGCCGCAAGGCCATATGGACCGGTTGCGACTTTCGCGGCCGGTTTTTTTGTGTCTGGAACAAAAGCGATGAGCACCAAGAAGCGTAACTGGAAGCCTCAGACCGCACTCGTGCACGGGGGAACACTGCGTTCCCAGTTCGGCGAGACGTCGGAAGCGATGTATCTCACCCAGGGCTATGTCTATGAAACGGCGCAGGCCGCGGAAGCCCGTTTCAAGGGCGAGGAGCCGGGCTTCATCTATTCGCGCTATGCCAACCCTACCGTCGACATGTTCGAAAAGCGCATGTGCGCGCTGGAGGGTGCCGAAGATGCCCGCGCCACGGCGTCGGGCATGGCTGCGGTGACGGCAGCGCTGCTGTGCAGCGCCAAGGCCGGCGACCATATCGTTGCGGCGCGCGCGCTGTTCGGCTCCTGCCGCTGGGTGGTCGAGACGCTGGCGCCGAAATACGGCATCGAGGCAACGCTGGTCGACGGCACCGACATCGTCAACTGGGAAAAGGCGGTGCGGCCGAACACGAAACTGTTCTTCCTGGAAAGCCCGACCAATCCGACGCTGGAAGTGGTCGACATCGCAGCGGTGGCGGCGCTCGCCACCTCGATCGGCGCCAGGCTGATCGTCGACAATGTCTTTGCCACGCCCTTGCAGCAGAAGCCCTTGCAGCTCGGCGCCCATATCGTCGTCTACTCCGCGACCAAGCACATTGACGGCCAGGGACGCTGTCTTGGCGGCATCATCCTGTCGGACAAGAAATGGATCGACGAGAATTTGCACGACTATTTCCGCCACACCGGCCCGAGCCTGTCGCCGTTCAACGCCTGGACGCTGCTCAAGGGCCTGGAGACGCTGCCGGTTCGGGTGCGCCAGCAGACGGAAAGCGCGGCCAAGATCGCGGATTTCCTGGCAGGACGGCCGGAAATCGCCCGCGTCATCTATCCCGGCCGCGCCGACCACCCGCAGGCCGACATCGTCAAGAAGCAGATGACGGGCGGATCGACGCTGATCTGCCTCGACGTGAAGGGCGGCAAGCAGGCGGCCTTCGCCTTGCAGAACGCGCTCGACATCGTGCTGATCTCCAACAATCTCGGCGACGCCAAGAGCCTGATCACCCATCCGGGGACCACCACGCACAAGAACCTCAGCGACGAAGCTCGCGCCGAGCTTGGCATCGGGCCGGGAACGCTCAGGCTGTCGGTCGGTCTTGAGGATACGGACGATCTGCTGGAGGACGTTGCGCAGGCGCTGAAGGCAGCCGGGTAGGCCGCGAGGCGTCACGCTCCCGACGAAGCCTCTTCCAGCTCGGCTGCCTTGGTGCCGATGATCATGGTGTTGCCGCGCCAATCGACGGCGCCGCTCAGCCAGCCGCGCGCCCAGATGGCGGGAAGCATCATGTCGCGGACCATCATCGCCGGGATCATGCGCAGCGACAGATGCCAGCCCTTGGCCGCGGCCAGCGCGCATTCGGGAATGTAGGCCGCCGTCAGCACGGCCAACACCGTGGCCGGCAGGCTGATGCCGGCACTTGCTGCCGCCACCAGCGCCAACGCCAACGGCACGGCGACGCCGGTCAGGATCTCGGGTGCGAAAAACAGCGGGAAAGTGACGCGGCGCAACCGCGCCCAGCGCGCCTGACGCGACCAGATGTCGGCAAGTCGGCGCTGCCCCAGTGGTTGCTCGAAAGGCGAGGCAACGAGATTGACGCGCAGGCCCAGTCCGTTGACCAGCTTGGTTGCAGCAGCATCCTCGGCGATCTCGGCGGCCAGCGCGCGGATACCGCCATTGGTATCGAGCATCGGCTTGTTCCACAGCATGCTCTTGCCCTGGGCAAAGCCGAGGCCAAGCGCCTCGCCGGCATATTGCCAGCGCGCCTGCAGCGTGTTGAGGAACGCGCATTCGACCTCGGCCCAGAAGCCTTCCGGCCGCGAGCCGATCGGCGTCGAGCAGATAAGCCCGGTATTGGTCCGCCAGGCCGCCATCAGGTGCTGGACGTAATCCCTAGGCATCAGCACGTTGGAATCCGCCAGAATAACCCAATGATTGCGCGCCGCTTCCCAGCCCTTGACGCAGTTGTTGAGCTTCGGGTTGCTGCTGACGCGGTCGTCGCCGATCAGCAGCCGGGCCGGCACGTTGGGAAACAGGACGATCGCCCTGTTTATCAGTTTGACGACGGGATCGTCGGCGTGAGCGACGCAGAAGATCAGTTCGTAGCGCGGCCAGTCGAGCGAGAAGGCTCGCTGCAGCGTCTCTTGTGTGAACGGCTCCACGCCGCGCGACGGCACGACGATCGAGACCGGTGGCTGCTCGTCGGACGGCGGAGGGATAAGGCGACGCGCTTGCAGTTTCGACGAAGCAAGCAGGATGCTGGCGAGATTGGAAAGAAGCAAAGCGGAGGAAGCGAAGGCGGCTGTGAGAGCTAGTTCCATGAGATCTGGTCACTCCGGAAAGGCCGCTCGCGGCTGCTTTGTCAGTCGACAGATGGGCCTTGAGTCGCCGGCAAGGTTTGCGCACACCAACACTGTCATGTGTCACTTAAATGACATTGTTTGTCGGCACCTCCGCTTTGAGGCTGGCAGGACATGCCGCTCTGCGCGTATCAAACCGCATAGCGCGAAAAATGTTCCTTGCCGCGCAACCGGAGCAGCCCATGTATCGCGCCGTCACGCGCAACATCGAAGTGCAGGTCAGACCGTTCTACCTGGAGGACCGCTCGGACCCGGCGGAGAACCGTTATGTCTGGGGCTACCAGGTGACGATCGACAACCAGTCCGACGATTTCGTGCAGCTTATGTCGCGTTACTGGCACATCACCGACGGCAGCGGCCGGATCGAGGAAGTGCGCGGCGCCGGCGTGGTCGGCGACCAGCCTGAGCTCAATCCCGGCGACAGCTATCAATACACGTCAGGCTGCCCGCTCTCGACGCCCTCCGGCTTCATGGTCGGCCACTACACCATGCGCAACAAAAAGGGCGAGACGTTCGACGTCGCTATTCCCGCGTTTTCGCTGGATCTGCCGGGGACGCGGCGGACGGTGAATTAGGGTTTTCTCCCCATCTCTATACGGGGAGAAATGCCCGGCAGTGCAATGAGGGGCGCCGCCGGACTCATGAGGTTATCTTCCACGCACATGACGTAGGCTATGCGCGGCCATTCACCAAAGTTCGCGCTGCCCCTCATCCGCCCTTCGGGCACCTTCTCCCCGTGAACGGGGAGAAGGAAGAGATGCTACTGAGCTGCAAACTCCGCCGGGTCGAAGTCGTACTGCTTCGAGCAGAACTCGCAGGCGACGTGGATGCCGCCATCTTCGGTGCTGTCCTTGATCTCCTGCGCGGAAAACCCCTCGAGGATGCCGCGTATCTTGTCCCTTGAGCAGGAACATTGGTCGGCGACCGGCACGCCGCCGAAGACGCGCACGCCATGTTCGTGGAACAGCCTGTAGAGCAGCCGCTCGGCGCCGATGGTCGGGTCGATCAGCTCGGTCGGCTCGATGGTGCCGAGCAGCGCCACCAGCTCGCGCCACGAATTGTCGGCCGGCTCCTGCGTCACGTCACGCGGATCGCCGTCGCCGCCCGAAATGTCGGGCACGCGCATGCGCTCGGGTGACTGCGGCAGGAACTGCGCCAGGATACCGCCGGCGCGCCACTGCTCGCGCGCACCGCCGGGGCCGGGCGTCAGCAGCTTGGCCACCGACAGCCGGAGGTCGGTCGGGATCTGCTCCGACTGGCGGAAATAGGTGCGCGCGGCGTCTTCCAGCGTCTCGCCGTCGAGCTGGACGATGCCCTGATAGCGCTGCGTGTGCGCGCCTTGGTCGATGGTCAGCGCCAAAACGCCGCTGCCCAGCAGCGTCTGCTGCGAGGTCTGGCCTGCGGCCACCAGGGCCTCCAGCCGGTCGGCATCGAAGCGCGCATAGGCGCGCAATGCCGAGGGCGTGGAGAAATCCGCGACCAGCATGTCGACAGGCCCGTCGGTGCGGGTCTGCAGGATGAACTTGCCTTCAAATTTGAGCGAAGTGCCGAGCAGCACCGTCAGCACACAGGCTTCCGCCAGCAGGCGGGCGACCGGCTCGGGATAGTCATGACGGTTGAGGATGGCGTCGAGCATCGGCCCGAGCTGCACGGTGCGGCCGCGCACGTCGAGCGGGCCTACCTCGAAGGGCACGACATGATCGTCGCCGGCATAGCCGAACTCGCCGAGTTTGGGGTGATGTTCAGTCACTTGATGCGTTTCCAACATGACAAAGCTCCAGGGCGCGGCCATGCGGCCCGGAGGGGTGCATGCGTCCAAACGCGCTTGATTTGCGTGATGGGGCGCAAATAGGCATCGCGCCGCCCCGGATCAAGCGTTTTGAGAGCAAGCGCCTGGAGATCAAGCGCCCAGACACCAGGCCAAAACCGCCTTCTGGGCGTGGAGCCGGTTCTCGGCTTCGTCGAAGACCACCGAATGCGGACCGTCGATGACCTCGTCGGTGACTTCCTCGCCGCGATGCGCCGGCAGGCAGTGCATGAACAGGGCGTCGGGCTTGGCCCTCGCCATCAGCGCCGCATTGACCTGATAGGGCGAGAAGACATTGTGGCCGCGGGCGCGGTGTTCCTGGCCCATCGACACCCAGCAGTCGGTGACGATGCAGTCGGCTTGGTCGACGGCTTCCTCGGGCGAGCGGGTGAAGTGCAGCTTGCCGCCATTGCTCTTCGACCAGTCGATATGCTTTTGCGCCGGCTCGCTGCCTTCCGGCACGGCGACATTGAGGTTGAAGCGGAACCGCGCCGAAGCTTCGAGCAGCGAATGCAGCACGTTGTTGCCGTCGCCGGTCCAGGCGATGGTCTTGCCGGCAACCGGACCGCGATGCTCTTCGAAGGTCATGATGTCGGCCATCAGCTGACAGGGATGAGTGTCGTCGGTCAGCCCGTTGATGACCGGAATCGTGGCATTCTCGGTCAGCTCGAGCAGCCGCTCATGCGACGTGGTGCGGATCATGATGGCGTCGACATAGCGCGACAGCACCTTGGCGGTGTCGGCGATGGTCTCGGAGCGGCCGAGCTGCATTTCGGTCCCGGTCAGCATGATGGTCTCGCCGCCGAGCTGTCGCATGCCGACGTCGAAGGACACGCGCGTGCGCGTCGACGGCTTGTCGAAGATCATGGCCAGCACCTTGCCTTCGAGCGGTTTGGTCCGTTCGCCGGCCTTGAGGCGCGCCTTGCGCACCACCGCATCGTCCAGCATCAGGCGCAGATCGCCTTCGGAAACGGCGGAAAGATCGGTGAAATGGCGAAGGCTCATCGGGAATGGTTCTCGGGATTACTTCGCGGCGGCCGCGGCGATGGCGTCGGTCAGGCCCTTGGCAGCGGCGCGGATGCGATCGAGCGCTTCGCCGATCTCGGCGTCGGTGACGGTCAGCGGCGGCAGCAGACGAATGACGTTGTCGCCGGCCGGCACCGCCAGCAGATGCTGGTCGCGCAGCGCCATGTTGACCTTGGTGTTTGGCATGGCGCATTTCAGGCCAAGCATCAGGCCGCTGCCCCTGATGCCTTCGATGACATCGGGAAATTCGTCGGCGACCGCCGCCAGGCCCTGCTTCATCAGCAATGCCTTGCGCTGGACGTCTTCGAGGAAGCCGTCTTCCAGCACGACGTCGAGCACAGCGTTGCCGACCGCCATGGCCAGCGGATTGCCGCCGAAAGTGGTGCCATGCACGCCTGCCGTCATGCCGACGACAGCGTCGTCGGTGGCGAGGCACGCGCCCATCGGAAAGCCGCCGCCAATGCCCTTGGCAATCGCCATGATGTCTGGCGTCACGCCGGTCCATTCATGCGCGAACAGCTTTCCGGTGCGACCGATACCGCACTGGACCTCATCGAAGATCAGCAGCAGGCCATGCTGGTCGCAGAGCTGCCGCAGCCGCTTCAAGGATTGCGTCGGCACCGGGCGGATGCCGCCCTCGCCCTGTACCGGTTCGATCAGGATCGCGGCGGTCTCTGGTGTGATCGCCTTCTCGGCGGCGTCGATGTCGTCGAAGCCGACCTGGTCGAAGCCTTCGACCTTGGGGCCGAACCCTTCGAGATATTTGTACTGGCCGCCGGCGGCGATGGTCGCCAGCGTGCGGCCGTGGAAGGCGCCTTCGAAGGTAATGACCCGGAAGCGCTCGGGATGGCCCTTGACGAACTGGTAGCGCCGCGCCGTCTTGATCGCGCATTCGAGCGCCTCGGCGCCGGAATTGGTGAAGAACACCTTGTCGGCGAAGGTGGCGTCAGCCAGCCGCTCGCCGAGCCGGGCCTGCCCCGGGATCTCGTAGAGATTGGAGACGTGCCAGAGCTTGGCCGCCTGTTCGGTCAGCGCCGAGACCAGATGCGGATGGCTGTGGCCCAACGAATTGACCGCGATGCCGCCAGCGAAATCGAGATATCGCTCGCCCTTGTCGGTAACCAGCCAGGTGCCTTCGCCATGGTCGAAGGCCAAAGGGGCGCGGGCAAAGGTCTCGTAAAGCGCCGAACCGCTCATTATATGCGTCTCCGGTACCGGAAAAATCAAAAAAGCCGCCAAAGCGGCGGCCTTTGCGGCTTATCGTGTTTTTCGGCCATGAAGTCAACGAAAACGTCGCGCAGAGGCGCGCGGCAAGCTCCCGACGAGACGCCGGCTCATAAGCGACCGGGCAAGTTGGGGAAAACCTAAAAAACCGATTCGTGTTGCACCTGGGACTCTTGTCACCGAGTCAACACATGAGGTAATTGTAGTCCGGAAATAACTAGATTTCGTGCGGCGGACCTAATCACCTAATATATGTGGTGTCTGCCCCGGCAAAGATTGCCGGGTCGGGAATGGATTCCGGCTGCCGCACACTTAGCAGGAGCGCGGTCTCATGAACTGGACTGACGAGCGGGTCGAACTTCTCAGGAAACTGTGGTCGGAGGGCTTGAGCGCAAGCCAGATCGCCGCACAACTCGGCGGGGTCAGCCGCAACGCGGTCATCGGCAAGGTGCACCGGCTGAAGCTGTCGGGCCGCGGACGCTCGACCGCGACGCCGGCGCGTCAGAAGAAGACAACGCAGGGATCTTCGATCCAGAAATCGGTGCCTCGCGCCGCAACCACGCAGCGCCATGTCACGACGTCGATCGGGGCGAACGCGCTGCAGGCGCAGTTCGACGCCGAGCCAGTGGCGCGCCACTACATCCGCCCGGTCGAAAACGTCGTCGTGCCGATCTCGCGGCATCTGCAGCTCACCGATCTCACCGAGCGCACCTGCAAATGGCCGAATGGCGACCCGCTGTCGGAAGACTTCAACTTCTGCGGCAACGAGGCGGCTGAAACCGGACCTTACTGCAAGTACCACGCAAGGGTGGCGTTCCAGCCGGCTTCAGAGCGGCGCAGGAGCCGGTAGTTAGGAATAGGGATTGGGGACTGGGCAGTAGGGAATGGGGTAGCGCTCGTGAGGCGCCACCTTATTCTGCCTACTGCCTACTGCCTACTGCCTACTGCCTACTGCCTACTGCCTACTGCCTACTGCCTACCATCACAGCCACCCACTCTTCCGAAATCGCCAATACAAAAACGAGCAGATCAGCGCGATCGAGACCAATACGACGGGATAGCCGTATTGCATCTTCAGTTCCGGCATGTCGTCGAAATTCATGCCGTAAATGCCGGCGAGCGCCGTCGGCACCGCCAGGATCGCCGCCCATGAGGCCAGCTTCTTGGTGTTCGCGGTTTCCTGGCTCTGGCCGACCAGCAGGCTGGCTTCGAAAGCGAACGCCAGAACCTCGCGCAGGCTGTCGATCTTTTCCTGCACGGTGCGGATATGGTCGGTGACATCGCGAAACAGCGGATGCATTGCGGTATGGATCTGCGGCAGTTCGGCGCTGGTCAGCCGGCGGCAGACCTCGACCAGCGGCAGCGCCGCATTGCGCAGGCGCAACAGATCGCGGCGCAGCATATAGAGCCGCTCGATGTCGGGACCGGTCATCGGCTTCAGCAGCACCCTGTCCTCGATCGCCTCGACCTCGTCCTCGATCTGCTCTAGCACCGGCATGTAGTTGTCGACGATGAAGTCGAGGATGGCGTAGAGGACGAAATCCTCGCCCTTGGCCAATGAGTGCGGACAGCTTTCCCAGTGCTGGCGCACGGCGGCGTATGAGGTCGAGGGACCATGCCTGACGCTGACGATATAGCCTGAGCCGACGAACAGATGCGTCTCGCCGAAGGTGACGCGTCCGTCGATCAGCTGTGCAGTGCGGGCAACGATGAACAGCGCATCGCCATATTGCTCGATCTTCGGCCGCTGGTGCGGATGTTCGGCGTCTTCAATCGCCAGCTCATGCAAATGGAATTGCGCCTTGACGCGCAGCAGAAGCTCGCGGTCGGGTTCGAGCAGCCCGATCCAGACGACATGGCCCGACTTCTTGGCCCATTCACCGGCTTCCTCGATCGGAATGTCGGCGATGCGCTTGCCGGCGGTGTAGACGCTCGACGCGATGATGCCGGACGATGCCGGCGCCGGCTTGAACTCTCGGACATATTCCATCGCAGCCTCCTGAGCGCCTGGCCTTGGCCAGGAACCGAGACGCTAACATCCGGGTAGTTTAGCGCAATATGATTAAGCGTTCGAGGGGTGCGCGATCACTTCACCGGCAGCGCCGGAAAGGCAATCTTGTCGGTCTTGTCGCCCTTGGGACGCTCGGCCGGCAACTGCTCGCCGGTGACGATGTAGTAGATCGTCTCGGCAATGTTGGTGGCGTGGTCGCCGATGCGCTCGATGTTCTTGGCGCAAAACAGCAGATGCGTGCACGGCGTGATGTTGCGCGGATCTTCCATCATGTAGGTCAAAAGCTCGCGAAACAGCGAGGTGTACATGGCGTCGATCTGGTCGTCGCGGTCGCGAACGAAGTCTATTTTCTCGACCGAGCGCGAGGCATAGACGTCGAGCACTTCCTTGAGCTGGGTCAAAGCGAGTTCGGCAAGCGCCTCGAGGCCGCGAAACAGGCTGGTCGGCTGGCGGCCGTCAATGACGCTGACCACACGCTTGGCGACGTTCTTGGCGAGGTCACCGACCCGTTCGAGGTCGGCCGAAATGCGGATGGCGCCGACGATCTCGCGCAGATCCGTCGCCATGGGCTGGCGCTTGGCGATGATGACGATGGCTTTGTCGTCGATTTCGCGCTGGCCATCGTCAAGCACGATGTCGTCACGAATGACCTTCTGGGCGAGGCCGGGATCGGCATTGACCAGCGCCTGGATCGCCTGCTCGACCATGCGCTCGGCATGGCCGCCCATCGCAGCGATGCGCTTCGCCAGGTATTTCAGCTCTTCGTCATAGGCGCTGACAATGTGTACGGACTGCATGGGCGAAATGCCTTCCTTAAATCTTTGGCCTTTTGAGTCGTTTCCTCGACCCCTGTGCTGATACGCTAGCCGGATGACAGAAAGAAGAAACAGGCAGTTAGCAGATAGTACCGCCTCAGCCTGCCGGCAAATGGACCGTGAACGCCGCGCCCTTGCCAACCTCCGACTTGATCGAAAGCCGGGCGTTGTGGCGCGTCAGAATATGCTTGACGATGGACAGGCCAAGACCGGTGCCTTTCTGCGTGCGGCTGCTCTCCACGTCGACGCGATAGAAGCGCTCGGTAATGCGCGGTATGTGCTCTTCCGGGATGCCCGGGCCGTAGTCCCTGATGGTTACATCGATGCCCGGTTCCGGGCCGGCCTCGCCCCGCGCGATCGACACCGTGACGCGTCCGCCAGGCTGGCCGTATTTGCAGGCGTTTTCCAAGAGATTCTCGAACACCTGGAACAACTCGTCGCGGTCTCCGGGCACGTCGAGCGGCCCCTCGGCGTAGTCGCGTTCGATGACGACGCCGTTCTCGCTGGCGAGCGGGCCTAGTGAATCGATGACGCTGTCGATGGTCTGGCGCAGATCGACCTCGGTTCCCGGCCTCAGGTAAGGCTTCATTTCAAGCCTCGACAGCGACAGGAGATCGTCGATGAGGCGCGCCATGCGGCCGGTCTGGTTCTGCATGATCTGCAGGAACTGCTCGCGCGCCGCCGGATCGTTGCGGGCCGGGCCGCGCAACGTCTCGATGAAGCCCGAGATCGAAGCAAGCGGGGTGCGCAACTCGTGGCTGGCATTGGCTATGAAGTCAGCGCGCATGCGGTCGATGCGGCGCGTCTCACTCTGGTCCTTGAATACCAGCACATAGAGATCGGTGGCGTGGCCGACCGAGGACACGCTGACCCGGTAGGCGCGTTCCACCGGCAGCTTCTCGGTGTAGTCGACGGCATCGGAGGCGACGGCTCCCGACAGTACGCCGTCCAGCAATGCCTGCATTTCCGGGGCGCGGAATTTCAGCGACAGCGACAGGCCGGGCGCGATGCCGCCAAAGGCGGCATAGGCGGCGGCATTGGCGTGGACGATGGTGGCGGTGCGGTCGAAGATGATCAGCGGATCGGCAACGGCAGCCGCAAGATATTCGCCGGAAAGCCGCTGCAGCCCGCTCGCCTCGACCGTGGTAATGGTCTCAGCGGACCGGCTGGCGCCACCGGTTGGCAGAAGCGCGGCGGCCAGCAGCACCGTCAACGCAGCCAGGACGACATAGGCGGAGATACCGGCAAACCCATAAACGGCCAGGATGGCGATCGCACCGGCGGCAAGCAGCCATCGGCTGTTCCACAGCCGGCCGGCGACGGCCTGCCCCGTGGTTGTCCGCTCTGCGCCGGTGTCAGCCATTCGTGCTTTCCGTGCTTCTGCGCCGGTCCCGCCGAAACTTCCGCTGGACCGGGTTTGAGGCCCCCCATAGCATGAGTCCGCAAGCTGGAAAGGTTCGTCTCGATGAAAAAAGCCAAGGAAAGTCCCGCCGCAGAGCCGGCAAAGGGGCCGCTGAAGATCAAGGTGGACGGCAAGGAGCGGGAGTTCGACATCGAAAACCCTGAGCTTCCCAGCTGGATCGAGGACCACAAACTGACCGCAGGCGACTACCCCTACGACAAGAAAATGAAGAGCGAGGAGTATGACGAGACGCTGGAGCGGCTGCAGATCGAACTGGTCAAGGCGCAGGCCTGGCTCCGGGCGACCGGCAGCAGAGTGATGTCGCTGTTCGAGGGGCGCGATGCCGCCGGCAAGGGCGGCACCATCTCGGTGCTGCGCCAGTATCTCAATCCTCGAACCGCGCGCAATGTGGCGCTGACCAAGCCGACCCCAACCGAAGTCGGGCAATGGTACTACCAGCGCTACGTCGCCCATTTCCCGACATCGGGCGAATTCGTCACCTTCGACCGGTCCTGGTACAACCGCGGCGGCGTCGAGCCGGTGATGGGCTTTTGCACACCGGAACAGCATGCAAAATTCCTCGACGAGACGCCGCATTTCGAGCGGATGATCTCCAACGACGGCATCTATTTCTTCAAATTCTGGCTCAACATCGGCCGCGAAACCCAACTCGAACGGTTTCACGACCGCCGCTGGTCTCCGCTGAAGAACTGGAAGTTCTCGCCGATCGATATTGCCGGCATTACCAAATGGGACGACTACACCAAGGCGCGCGACCAGATGGTCGAGTGCACGCACAAGCAGTTCGCGCCCTGGATCATCGTGCGGGCCAATGACAAGCGGCGCTCGCGGCTGGCCGTCATGCGGCGCATCCTGTTGTCGCTGCCCTATGATGGGCGCGATCTCGACGCCATCGGCAAGGAAGACAAAAAGATCGTCGGCGAAGGGCCGTCGTTTCTCGAGAAGTAGAGACTGGCCTCGATAGGCAGAGGCTGAAATTACAGAGCCCACCCCCACACGGAGGTGGGCTCTGTGGCCATTGTCTAAAGCGCATCGCATTTGAACGGATTCACGCGACGCGCTTTAGGTCTTTGTTTCATGCATGTCGTTCTCTCAAAACCGGGGCCACTTTGAGCGACATGCATTAAAGCGCGTCGGGTGAAGACAGTCTCACGACGCCTGCCGCATGCCGAGCATGTGGGGGGTGCCCCTGGCCAACACCGGGGCGTGATGGTTGCGGCGCGAACGCACGACATCCAGCGTATGCTCGTTGAAGGTCAGCAGTGTGGCGACGACCTGCTGGTTGCCATAGGTGCGCTGGTAACCGAGCGGCGTCGCCAGGAAGTGCAACTGCAGCGTCCGCAGCACCCACACCGGCTCGACCTCGATAATGACCTGATCGACATTGCGAGCAAGGCCCCATTCGACGAAGCCGGCGATCAGTTCGGTGCCGACCGTAGACACGCCGCGCTTGCCATCGCGAAAGCCTGGCGCCACCGCGTAACGGGTTAGCTCCCAGACATTCGGTCCCGAAGGGCGCTTTCCCTCGCAGAGTTCCGGCATCACATCGCTAAGGAGATGCGGCCGTGTGGTCGGCAGCATCCGATGATAGCCTGCAAGCTCGCCATTGCGTATGACAAGGTGGTGTTCGGCCTCATCATGGTCGAATTGATCGATTTCGAGGCCGTCCGGGCGATCGAGATCGGTCCACCGCATCTCATCGACGAAGACCTTGTAACGCAGGCGATGGACGGCCTCCCATAGGTCGGGACGTTCCATCAGTTGTTGAGTGGTAAGGGAAAATAGCATTAGCCGTCTCCTGGGCTTAAGAGGAAGATACGGCCGGGCTTTCCCGAAAAAATTGCGCGAAGGTGTTGGCAAGGATTTCCAGGCTGCCACAGCCGACATGGCTAATATAGCTGCGTCTAAACGCCTCCGCGATGGCGTGCACCCTGTTGGCGACGCCGAGTCTGCTTTTGGCGTTAAGAAAGCATTAGCCGTCTCAAGAGGACGACAGGGGCCGGTCTTTTCTGAAGATATGACGCCAACAATGCGGCCATAAATTTCGGGCCGCCAGAACCGGCCTAGCTGATATAGCCGTGCCTGACTGCTTCGGCGACTGCCTGCACACGGTTGGCGGCGCCTAGTTTGCTCTTGGCGTTGAGAAGGTGTTTCTCAGAGGTATGCTCCGAGATGCCGAGGATCTGCGAAATTTCCCACTCGGATTTTCCGACCGCCGCCCATTGCAGGCATTCGCGCTCGCGCGGCGTCAATTCAATGTGATCGATAGATTTGCCGGCCGTCGTTTGAAGCTGCATGGCGCGGCCGATGGCATAGGTGGAGGCCAGCGAGACCATTGCGAATTCGGCTTCGGACAGTTCGACCGCCTCACCGCCCAGCGAGACCAGCGCGATCTGGCCTTCGAGCGTGATCAGCGGGAAGGCGAGGCCGTCACGCAGCTTGAACTGGCGGGCGTCGCGCATTACCTCGGCGCTGCTCTTGTCGGCGGGCATGCTTTGAACGGCATCGCGCCATTGGAATGGCGCCCGAAACTGCTTCAAATGGCTGACGACCGGATCGTGGTCGACGTAGTTGCGCGATAAGTAACGCTCCAGCCATTCGCTAGGCCAATCGCAGAGCAGCACATGGTCCTTCGTCTGGCTGCTTGGTGTACCGGGCTGCGGCACCGTTGCGGCTATCAGGGCCGTCAATCCGAAATTCGAGGTGACACTAAGTAGCTGCTCGCACACCGCAGCCGACGTGTCGGCACGCTGCACCCGGTCAATATATTCAAGTGTCCGGTCAAAATAACCCATCGCAACATCTACCCCATGTTGCCTACCGCTCTTGAGACCGATGCTACGTGCCTGCCCCGCACTTAGCCATCAACCCCGGATTGCAAAGCCACATCCTTAGCTTTTCTAACGCCAGCGACCGCCAACCCCAGGCCGACTCTGTGCGGCTATTTGCAACCTCGCCAAAGCATAACCCGAAATTTGCCCTTTGAAATCAAAAACAATTGTGCCTGCGCCGTTTTCGTATCACAAGCCAACGGCCAAGACGGGCGGAGTTTTTTGTGACATCACGCTGGATAACCATCGCCTTGCTGTCGATGCTGATCGGAGTGCAGCCGTTTGCCGGCGCTGTGCGGGCAGCGGAACCGCAGGTGCCGGTGCTTTGGGATGCCAAGGAGCGGCTGCCGAAGCCGGACCTTTCGGCGCTGCCGAGGCTCAGGTTCCTCACCACAACCGATTTCCCGCCCTTCAATTTTCTCGACGGCACGGGCCGACTGTCCGGCTTCCACATCGACCTGGCGCGGGCGATTTGCGCCGAACTCGACATCGCCGACAAATGCCAGATCCAGGCGCTGCCCTGGGCCGAACTCGACGACGCGTTGCAGAAGGGCGAAGGCGAGGCGATCATCGCCGGCATCGCCGCCACGCCGGAGACGCGGGCGAAGTACAGCTTTTCGCGCTCCTATCTACAGTTTCCGGCGCGCTTCATCATGCCGAAGACCAAGGCCTTCGCCGAGCCGATCCTCGACAAATTGCGCTCGAAGCGGGTCGGCGTGCTGGCCGGCTCGGCGCATGAAAAGATGCTGCGCGATTATTTCGGCACCGTGCAGATCATCCGCTTCGACCGGCCGGAAGACCTCTACAGCGACTTGAAGAGCGCCAAGATCGATGCCGCCTTCGGCGACGGCATGCGCTTTTCCTTCTGGCTGGGCGGCACGGACGCCGCCGGTTGCTGCCGCTTCGCCGGTGGACCCTACCTGGCGCCGGAATATCTGGGGTCCGGCATGACCATTGCCACCCGGGCCAGCGACCCAGCGCTGGCCGCAGCCATGGACTACGCGCTGCAGGAGATATCGGTGAAAGGCACCTTCGCCGAATTCTACCTGCGCTATTTCCCGGTCAGTTTCTTCTGATCCGGTTCTCGGTCCAGCTTTTTCTGATCCGGCCCCGGTCAGCTTCCTCTACGGGCTGGATCAGGTCAGCGTGCGCAGGCGGGCCTTCGCCCCGCGCGCGATGGCCGCGGCGGTCAGCGTGTCGAGATCGAGCTCACGCCGGATCAACTGCAGCACCCGCAATTCCTCCATGCGCATTTCGAGATCGACGGCGGCAACTTCGAAGGCGACGGCATAAGCGGTGTCGTGCAGCCGTTCGGGCAAAGTCTCGGCGACACGCTCGAGCACGCCTTCCAATCCATCCTTTTCATGCAGCATCTTCTGGCAGTCCTGCGCAATGGCGATCAGCCTGTCCTGCTTGAAATCCTCGAACACCGGCCAGCTGCGGACGACGTCGCCGATGCGCGCCAGTTCGATATCGGTCATGTCGCGATCGGAAGCCGAGGTGATGACCATCAGGTAGATCAGGGCTTCATGGGTGGACGGCAACGGCATTCAAAACTCCTTGATAGTGATGGTCGAAGGTAGGGACGCTACGGCGCCGTCGCAACGAAAACGCCTGATATCGTTGACGCTCCGCCCTGTCGCGCCTAGAGACCCGGTTGAAAAATCTTACCAGCCGCGAAAGCCGGCCATGACTGGAACTTTGACATGACGGGATCAAACATCGCCGATCTCAACCCCGAAATGCTTGCGGCAGCCGCCGAAAGCAAGGCCTGGCCGTTCGAGGAAGCCAAAAAGATTATCGAGCGCTACAAAGGCGCCGACTTTCCCGAGATCATCCTGTTCGAGACCGGCTACGGCCCGTCGGGCCTGCCGCATATCGGGACGTTCGGCGAGGTCGCGCGCACCTCGATGGTGCGCCATGCCTTTCACGTGCTGACCGGGAACAAGGTCAAGACCAAGCTGCTCTGCTTCTCCGACGATATGGACGGCATGCGCAAAATCCCCGACAATGTGCCGGATCGCGCAGCCCTCGAGCCCTATCTGCATATGCCGCTGTCGGCGGTGCCCAATCCGTTCGGCGGGGACTATCCGAGCTTTGGCGACCACAACAACGCGATGTTGTGCCGCTTCCTCGACACGTTCGGCTTCGACTACGAATTCGCCAGCGCGACGCAGTACTACAAGGCCGGCCGCTTCGATGCGATGCTTGTGCGCGCAGCCGAGCGCTACGACCAGATCATGGCGGTGATGCTGCCGACACTGGGACCCGAGCGCCAGGCGACCTACAGCCCGTTCCTGCCTATCTCGCCGAAGAGCGGGCGCGTGCTCTACGTGCCGATGAAGCATGTCGACGCCAAGGCCGGCACCATCACCTTCGACGATGAAGGCACCGAGACCACGCTTTCGGTGACCGGCGGCAAGGTCAAGCTGCAGTGGAAGCCGGATTTCGGCATGCGCTGGGCAGCGCTCGGCGTCGATTTCGAAATGTTCGGCAAGGACCACCAGACCAATGCGGTGATCTACGACCGCATCTGCAACATTCTCGGCGGACGCGCGCCGGAGCATTTCGTCTACGAATTGTTCCTCGACGAGAACGGCCAGAAGATCTCGAAGTCGAAGGGCAACGGGCTGACCATCGACGAATGGCTGCGCTACGCGCCGACCGAGAGCCTCGGCCTCTATATGTACCAGCGGCCAAGGCAGGCGAAAAAGCTCTATTTCGACGTCATCCCACGCGCCGTCGACGAGTACTACACCTTCCTCAACGCCTATCCGCGCCAGGACTGGAAGGAGCGGCTGGGCAATCCGGTCTGGCACATGCATGACGGCAAGCCGCCTTCCATCGACATGCCGGTGCCGTTCTCGCTGCTGCTCAACCTGGTCAGCGCCTCCAACGCGCAAAACAAGGATGTGCTGTGGGGCTTCATCTCGCGCCATGCATCTGGCGTGACGCCGGCGACGCATCCCGAACTCGACCAGCTGGTCGGTTTCGCCATCCGCTACTTCGACGATTTCGTGAAGCCGACGAAGACCTTCCGGCCGGCCGACGATGTCGAACGCGTGGCGCTGGAAGCGCTTGGCAACGCGCTTGCTGGCCTGCCGGCCGGCGCCGACGGCGAAATGATCCAGAACGCTTCGCTCAACGTGGCGCGCAAGATCGAACGCTATCAGGACCATTCGAAGAAGAGCCCGGACGGCGGCCCTGGTGTCTCGGGCGCTTTCTTCCAGATGATCTACCAGGTGCTGATCGGCCAGGAACGCGGACCGCGCTTCGGTTCGTTCGCAGCCCTCTACGGCATCGCCGAAACCCGCGCGCTCATTGAGCGGGCGCTGGCTGGTCAGCTGGCGGCGTAATTTCCGTCCCGGCCGGCGGCGTGTCCATCGCCGGGGCATCGAGGATCGGTTGCGACGCCGTCGGTGCCGCAACCGGCGTTGGCGCCGGTGGCAGGCCGCCAAGATCGGGCGCGGCGCCGAAGACGCCCTTCTTGGCGGCGCGCGCCTTGTCGCCCGCTTCGACATAGGGGCCGCCTGCCGTGGCGCGCGCCCAGCCGTTTTCGACCAGCCACTGGCCGACATCCAGCTTGCCGATGCGGCATTCGGCGGCGATCAGCGCACGGTCGGCCTCCGGCGGCACCTTGCAGGCAACGGCCCGGCCGCGCAGGAAAGACCGGAACGCGGTGCGCGCCCTGATACCGCAAGCCCAGGACTTGCCGCCCTCGGTGCAGGTCTCGTCTTGCCTGACGATGTCGATGCCGGAGACCGTCACGGAATAACCATTGGCTTCGATCAGGCCGGCGGCGGCCGCGACCGGCTGGAACAGTTTTGTTCCTCCCCAGTCGTCGACCGCTCTGCGCCCACGCGGCTTGGGCGGTCCGGCCAGCGCCAGGTCGCTCAGCGGCTCGCGTGGCTCAACCCGTTCAAGTTCTTCTACCGGCAGCGGCGGCGGTGCGATGGCCTCGGGATCGATCGCCCTCGAATGCACCTGAGGCGAGTGCATCGGAGGCTTGACGGGCTGGACCTCGGGGATCTCCGACGTCGCCGGCTCCTCGGGCACGGCCTCGGTCTCCGGGTCGATCTGGTCGACAGTGATGGCGGGGCCGTCGCGATGCAGCGCTCGACCGCCGGCGACGACAATGGCGACCATCACCGGGATCGCCAGGAGGGCCATGAGGATTTGAAGCAGACGCACCGCGAGACCTACTGGCTTGCCCAGACGATCCGCGCCACCCATTCGACATCGCGCATCGCGATGTCGCGGTCCGGGTGGTCGGGGTTGAGCGAGATCAGCACGATCGATTTCGTCGTCTGGCGGTCCAGAACCTTGGCCATGACTTCGCCGGCATTGGTCTTGACGACGACGCGGTCGCCCTTGCGGGTAGCGGCCCCCGGCTCGACGATCAGCACATCGCCATTGCGGTAGAGCGGCAGCATGGAATCGCCCTGCACCTTCAACGCATAGGAGGTTTCGGTCGCCCGTGCCGGAAGCTCGACAAGGTCCCAGCCCTGGCCTGAGGGATAGCCGGAATCATCAAAGAAGCCGCCGGCGCCGGCCTGGGCAAAGCCGAGCAGCGGCACCGCCGAACGCTGCGGGGCCAACGAGCCCGAAGCTGTCTTGGCACGGCCTTCGACCAGTCCGGTGAATTCGTCGAGCGAAGCGCCGGTCGCCTCGATGATCTTGGCCAGCGATTCGGTCGAGGGCCAGCGCGGCCGCCCATCCGAGGACAGCCGCTTTGACTTGTTGAAAGCGGTGGAGTCCAGACCGGCTCGCCGGGCCAGGCCGGAGGCCGACAACGAATAGCGCTCGGCGAGAGCGTCGATGGCTGCCCAAACTCGGTCATGCGAGAGCAATTCGCTCTCCTCAAAACAGGAAAAAATACCTTTTCCTTCTAACGCGCGGTTATCCGATTGTCCACCGGCGCGCGGCCCGATCTCTCAAAAAGCTGCGTGCGGCGAAGTCGTCATGGATGCCTCAAACTGCCTTGGGCAGGCTGCGCAATCCCTGGTGGGAGGTCATGCAAACCCGCTCGGCCTCGGTCGGCGGTCGCGGTTGAACGGAGCGGGCAAGCGTACTGTTGGACGCGCCAAGGACGCTGTAGCATTTTGATTTGGCGCATGATCCTTTCCGAAAATCGATTCCGATTTTCGGGGTCATGCGCGAGGTCGGCGAGCATCATGTAGCGGGCGTTGTTGAGATGGAGGTTGAAGTCGATGTCGGCAGGCAGCGAAAAGCCAGCCGACTTTCGCTGCCGACCGCGTAAGGGTCACGGCGCGCCTTGCCGTGGCCATGCGCGCAAGGCGCCCTCAGACGTACATGGGGCGCTAGCTCAAGCGGCCTTCTGCACTTCGCCTTTCGCATAGGGATCGAAGCGCTGGTAGAAGGTCTCGCCCTTCTCCGCCAGGTCGAGTAGCAGCTTGGGCGCCTTGAACTCGGCGCCGTATTTCTTCTGCAGGCCCTTGGCTATTCTGACGAACTCCCCGGCGCCGATGCCGTCGATATAGGACAGCGCGCCGCCGGTGAATGGCGCGAAACCGAAGGCGAGGATCGAGCCGACATCGGCCTCGCGCGGATCGGTGACGATGCCCTCTTCCATCACCCGGGCCGCTTCCAGCGCAATGGTTACCAGCAGGCGCTGCTGCAGTTCCTCATAGTCGACCTCCTCGGCCTCCAGCTGCGGATAGAGATCCTTCAGGCCCGGCCACAGCTTCTTCTTGGCAGGCTTGGCCGGATAGTCGTAAAAACCCTTGCCGTTCTTGCGGCCGAAGCGGCCATGGGTGTCGACCAGCGTGTTGATCAGCGCCATCTGCCTGGGGTCGACAGACTTGTCTCCGAGGTCCCTGATGGTCTGCTTCATGATCTTCTGGGCAAGGTCGATCGCCGTCTCGTCGGTCAGCGCCAGCGGGCCGACCGGCATGCCGGCGGCCTTGGCGGCGTTCTCGATCATCGGCGCCGGAACGCCTTCGATCAGCATCTTGTAGGCTTCCGACATGTAGCGCAGCACGCAGCGGTTGACGTAGAAGCCGCGCGTGTCGTTGACGACGATCGGCGTCTTCTTGATGGCGCGCACGAAATCGATCGCGGTGGCCAGCGCCTTGTCGCCGGTCTTCTTGCCCAGGATGATCTCGACCAGCATCATCTTGTCGACCGGCGAGAAGAAGTGGATGCCGACGAAATTCTTCGGCCGCGCCGAATTCTTGGCCAGTGCAGTGATCGGGATGGTCGAGGTGTTGGAGGCGAAGACCGCTGACGATTTCAGCACGGCTTCGGCCTGCTCGGTGGCAGTCTTCTTGACGGCCGAATCCTCGAACACCGCCTCGACCACCAGATCGCAGCCGGCGAGATCGGCATAGTCGGCCGTCGGCGTGATCAGCGACAGAAGTCTGTCCTTCTCCTCGGGCTTGGCGCGGCCCTTCTTGACCTGATCGGAGATCAGGCTGTCGGAATGCGCCTTGCCCTTTTCGGCCGACGCCATGTCGCGGTCGAGCAGGACGACCGGGATGCCGGCCTTGGCGGTGACAAAGGCGATGCCGGCACCCATGAAGCCGGCGCCGAGAATACCGATCTTCTTGAACTTGGTCTCCGGCACGCCGGCCGGACGGCGGGCGCCCTTGTTGAGCTCCTGCAGCGAGACGAACAGCGAGCGGATCATCGCTGCTGCTTCCTTGGACTGCATGATTTCGGTGAAATAGCGCTGTTCGATCCGCAGACCGGTGTCGAACGGCACCAGCAGGCCTTCATAGACGCATTTCAGGATCGCCGCGGCGGCCGGATAATTGCCGTAGGTCTCGCGGCGCAGGATGGCGATGGCCGGCGGCCACAGATTGAAGCCGGCCGGCGTATAGATTTGGCCGCCAGGCAGCTTGAAGCCCTTCTCGTCCCAGGGCTGGACGGCTTTCAGGCCGTTCCTGATCATCGCCTTGGCGGTCTCGATCAGCTTGCCGGGTTCG
The DNA here is from genome assembly GCF_040321555.1 of Mesorhizobium sp. M0317. Lineage (NCBI taxonomy): Bacteria > Pseudomonadati > Pseudomonadota > Alphaproteobacteria > Hyphomicrobiales > Phyllobacteriaceae > Mesorhizobium > Mesorhizobium sp. M0317. Next base: position 73,515 of record NZ_JAMYRV010000031.1, read on the forward strand.
GCGATCTCGTGGATCAGCCCCATCGCCTTGGCTTTCTGCGGCGACAGCGTCTGGCCGGTGGTCAGCATCTGCAACGCCTGCTGCTGGTCGGTCAGGCGCGGCACGCGTTGAGTGCCACCGGCGCCGGGGAAGATGCCGACCTTGACTTCCGGCAAGGCCATCTTGACCTTTTCGGAGTCAGCGGCAACGCGGCCATGACAGGCCAGCGACAGCTCGAACGCGCCACCCATGCAGGTGCCGTTGATCGCCGAGACCCAAGGCTTGCCCGACGTTTCGAGCTTGCGCCACAAGCCACCCATGCGGCCGGCATTGTCGAACAAAAGCTGTGCCGCCTTCTCCGGGTCCTTGGTCTTCTCCTTGGCAAATACGGCCAGCATCTTCTGCAGCATGGTCAGGTCGGCGCCGCCGGAGAAGCTGTCCTTTCCCGAGGTGATCACCGCGCCCTTGATGGCGGCGTCGGCCACCACCTGGTCGATGATCTTCTCGAGCTCGTTCATCACCTCTTCGGTGAAGACGTTCATCGAGCGGTCCGGCATGTTCCAGGTGACCAGCGCGATGCCGTCTGCGTCGGTGTCGACCGTGAAGTTTGTATAAGTCATGTCTCTCTCCTTCCGGCCGAAAATCAGACGCGTTCGATAATCGTTGCGGTGCCCATGCCGGCGCCGATGCAGAGCGTCACCAGAGCGGTGTTCAAATCGCGGCGCTCGAGCTCGTCCAGCACCGTGCCCAGGATCATCGCGCCGGTGGCGCCGAGCGGATGGCCCATGGCGATAGCGCCGCCATTGACGTTGATCTTGTCGTGCGGGATTTCGAATGCCTGCATGTAGCGCAGCACCACTGAGGCGAAGGCCTCGTTGAGCTCGAACAGGTCGATATCCGACAGCTTCATCTTGGCGCGCTTCAGAAGCTTCTCGGTGACGTCGACCGGACCGGTAAGCATCAGCACCGGCTCGGAGCCGATGTTGGCAAAGGCGCGGATGCGGGCGCGTGGCTTCAGGCCCATCGTCTTGCCGGCCTTCTTCGAGCCGAGCAGTACGGCGGCCGCACCATCGACGATGCCGGACGAGTTGCCGGCATGGTGGACGTGGTTGACCTCTTCCACCTCAGGGTGCTTCTGCACGGCGACCGCGTCGAAGCCGCCCATTTCGCCAGGCATGACGAAGGACGGGTTGAGCGAGGCCAGCGACTGCATGTCGGTCGACGGCCGCATATGCTCGTCATGATCGAGGATGGTGAGGCCGTTCTGGTCCTTGATCGGTATGACGGAGTTCTTGAAACGGCCATCGGCCCAGGCCTTGCCGGCGCGCTTCTGGCTCTCGACCGCATAGGCATCGACGTCGTCGCGCGAAAAACCATATTTGGTGGCGATCAAATCGGCCGATATGCCTTGCGGCACGAACCAGCCGGGCAGGCCGACGGACGGGTCCATGAACCAGGCGCCGCCCGAGGCGCCCATGCCGACGCGCGACATCGATTCCACGCCGCCTGCAATGACGATCTCGTCGGCGCCTTGAGCGATCTTGGCGGCGCCGAAATTGATGGCGTCGAGGCCTGAGGCGCAGAAGCGCGAGATCTGCATGCCCGGCGCCTTGTTGTCGTAGCCGGCCTCGAAGGCGGCGGCACGCGGAATGACCGAGCCGGCCTCGCCCACTGGGTCCACGCAGCCGAAGATGATGTCGTCGATGTTTGCGGTGTCGAGCCCGTTGCGGTCGCGCAGCGCTTCAAGCGTCCTGGCCGCAAGCCGCACCGCCGGCACCTCGTGCAGCGAGCCATCCTTCTTGCCCTTGCCGCGCGGTGTGCGCACGGCGTCATAGACATAAGCTTCGGTCATTTTTCTTGCTCCTTGCTTTGCCGGTCGTGGCTCTCAGAGAGAGCGGCCGATCAGCAATTTCATGATCTCGTTGGTGCCGCCGTAGATGCGCTGGACGCGGGCGTCGCGGAACATGCGGGCGATCGGATACTCATTCATGTAGCCATAGCCGCCATGCAATTGAAGGCATTCGTCGACGACTTTTCCCTGCAGGTCCGAGAGCCAGTATTTCGCCATCGACGCCGTCACCGGATCGAGGCCGCCATTGATGTGGCGGGTGACGCAATCATTGTAGAAGACCCGGCCGATGGTCGCCTCGGTCTTCAGTTCGGCGAGCTTGAACTGGGTGTTCTGGAACTCGATGATCGCTTTGCCGAAGGCCTTGCGGTCCTTGACGTAGTCGATGGTCAGAGCAAGCGCGCGCTCGATCATGGCGATGGCGCCGGTGCCGATCTGCAGGCGCTCCTGCGGCAATTGCTGCATCAGCTGGATGAAGCCCTGTCCCTCTTCGTGGCCAAGCAGGTTCGAGGTCGGCACGCGCATATCATTGAAGAACAGCTCCGACGTGTCGTTGGCCTTCAGGCCGATCTTGTCGAGGTTGCGGCCGCGTTCGAAGCCTTCGGCCTGGTCGGTCTCGACGACGATCAGCGAGGTGCCCTTGGCGCCTTTGGCCGGATCGGTCTTGGTGACGACGATGATGAAATTGGCCAGCTGGCCGTTGGTTATGAAGGTCTTGGAACCGTTGATCTTGTACTGGTTGCCGTCCTTCTCGGCCCGCGTCTTGACGCCTTGCAGGTCGGAGCCGGCGCCCGGCTCGGTCATGGCGATGGCGCCGATCAGTTCGCCGGTTGCCAGCTTCGGCAGCCATTTCTTCTTCTGCTCCTCGGAGCCGTAATGAAGTATGTAAGGGGCAACGATCGCATTGTGCAGGCCGATGCCGAAACCGTCGACGCCGACATGGCCGATCGCCTCGATGATGGCGCTCTCATGCGCGAAGGTGCCGCCGGAGCCGCCATATTCCTCCGGCATAGAGGCGCAGAGCAGGCCGGCGGCACCCGCCTTGCGCCAGCTCTCGCGGTCGACCATCTCGTTCTTCTCGAACTCGTCGTAGCGCGGCGCGATCTCTTCCGACATGAAGCGGTGCGCCATGTCGTAGAGCATGCCGACCTCGTCCGCCGCCCAGGCGGGCTTCGGCAAGGAGAGCACTTCGGCTGGATTTGTCATGCCGTTTCTCCCGCGCCAACGTCCCCCTCCCCCTCGAGGGGAGGGTGGCCGCGAAGCGGTCGGGTGGGGTCGCCGATGACGTGCTCGACCTTATCTTCGGAATTGACGCGGGTTTGGGGCATTGCGATCATCTCCTACCAAAGCGCCCACCAGCCGGCGCACTGCACGCAAGGACCCCTCCCGGCCCTTCGGGCCACCCTCCCCTCAAGGGGGAGGGGGACGCCAGCCATTTCTAGAACGCTTCCGCAGGCAGCGCCATTAGCGTGTCCGCACCACTGGAAATGCGGGCGAGATGTGCCGATGTCTCGGGCATGATCCGCTCCATGAAGAAGCGCGCCGTCACCACCTTGTTATCGTAAAAAGCCCCATTTTCGTGGACAGATTGGGAGCCATTGGCCCCGGTCTTGCCGAGCGCGGCCTTGGCCATCTGCGCCCACATATAGCCCAGCGCGACCAGGCCGAAGAGATGCATGTAATCGGTCGACGCGGCGCCGGCATTGTCGGGCTTGGCCATGCCGTTCTGCACCAGCCACATGGTCGCCGCCTGCAGATCGTTGAGGCCCTTCTTCAGCGCCTTGGTGAAAGGCGCCAGCTTCTCGTCGGCGCGGTTCTCCTCGCAGAACTCGCCGACGTCCTTGAAGAAGGCCTGCACGGCGCGGCCGCCATTCAGCCCAAGCTTGCGGCCGACGAGGTCGAGCGCCTGGATGCCGTTGGCGCCTTCATAGATCATGGCGATGCGGGCATCGCGCACGAACTGGCTCATGCCGTGCTCTTCGATGTAGCCGTGGCCCCCGAACACCTGCTGCGCCATGACGGCATGGTCAAAACCCTTGTCGGTGAGCACGCCCTTGATCACCGGCGTCAGCAGGCCGGTATAGTCGTCGGCCGCCTGGCGATCCTTGTCGTCGGCGGAGCGGTGGGCGATGTCGGACTTGATCGCCGTCCACAGCGCCAGCGCGCGGCCGGCCTCATTGAAGGCCTTCATGGTCATCAGCGAGCGGCGGATGTCGGGATGGACGATGATCGGATCGGCTTGTCTGTCCGGCGCCTTGGCGCCAGACAGCGAGCGGCCCTGCAGCCGGTCCTTGGCGTAGGAGACCGCGTTCTGGTAGGCGACCTCGGACAGCGACAGGCCCTGCAGGCCGACGCCGAGCCGGGCTTCGTTCATCATCGTGAACATCGCCTTCAGGCCGCCATTGGCCTCACCGAGCAGCGTGCCTTCGGCCTCGTCATAATTCATGACGCAAGTCGAATTGCCGTGTATGCCCATCTTCTCCTCGATCGACCCGCAGGAGAGCGTGTTCTTCTCGCCCGGATTGCCCGAGGCATCGAGCTTCAGCTTTGGCACGATGAACAGCGAGATGCCCTTCACGCCTGCCGGCGCGCCTTCGATGCGGGCCAACACGAGATGGACGATGTTTTCCGACATGTCGTGCTCGCCGGCCGAGATGAAGATCTTCTGGCCTGAGATCTTGTAGGTGCCGTTGCCGTTCGGCACCGCCTTGGTGCGCAGCAGGCCGAGATCGGTGCCGCAATGCGGCTCGGTCAGGTTCATGGTACCGGTCCAGGACCCCTCGACCAGCTTCGGCAGCCATGTCGCCTTCTGCTCGTCGGTGCCGTGTGTGATGATCGCAGCAATAGCGCCTTGAGTCAGGCCGGGATACATCATCAGCGCCATGTTGGCCGAAACCATGTATTCGGCAACCGCGGTGTGCACGGCATAGGGCAGCCCCTGGCCGCCGAACTCGACGGGCGCCGCCAGTCCCATCCAGCCGCCTTCGCGATACTGGTCGTAGGCTTCCTTGAAGCCCTTCGGCGTAATCACCGAGCCGTCCTCATGGCGCACGCAGCCTTCGATGTCACCGACGCGGTTCAGAGGATGCATAACGTTTTCGGCAAGCTTGGCGCCTTCGGCGAGGATCGCCTCGACAACGTCGGGCGTCGCGTCGGCAAATCCGGGAAGGTTAGAGTAGCGCTGATAACCCAGCACCTCGTTGAGCACGAACAGCGTGTCCTGGACCGGCGCCCTGTAGATCGGCATGTGTTTCCTCCACCATGCGGGTCTTGGCCGCGAGATCGGGCCCCGAAACATGAGGTTGGGGCGGCATGCGGGCCAATGTTGAAAGCGGGATAGCAAAAATTGACGTTTGCGTAAACGTCAATTTTGTCGCCGGGACAAAATTTACCTATGCCAGCCTATCGGCACGAGCGGTGCATGGCTTTGTGCAAAGCGAGGGGGGTCAAACAAAAAGAGCCGCGCGGGCGGCCGCGCGGCTCTTAAGTTCAAAGCTTTCGCCGGGAGCTGCGGAGCAAAATCAGCTGACGGCGCTGGCCGGGGTCGAACGCTCGGACAGCATCTGGCGCACGGCCGACATCGAGCCGCTCAACTCGTTGATGGCGTCGTCGATCAGCGCGCGCTGCTTCTGCAGGCGGGCAAGCTGCTTCTCCGACTTGTCGAGAGCCAGCCGCAGCTGCTTGGTGTTGGATCCCGTCGGATCGTAGAGATCCATCATCTGCTTGACGTCGCGTAGCGAGAACCCGACCTTGCGGCCGAGCAGGATCAGCTTCAGCCGCGCCTTGTCGCGACGCGTGTATAGCCGCGTCGCCCCATCGCGCTTTGGATTGAGCAGGCCCTTGTCTTCATAGAAACGCAGCGTGCGCAGCGTCACGCCGTATTTCTTGGCCATCTCGCCGATGCGCACGAGCTCCTCACTGGCTTCGGCAGACATATTGTTGGTGTTGGCCGCGGCTTCGCCGGGCGAAACAAGTTTCATAGTCACTGGCTTTCCCCTGTCGTGGCATCGCGGTCTCGGACCTTGCAACGCCTGAGTGGAAGCGGGGGCATGCTTCCAGTCGTGGTTTCAACTAATTCATCGCAAAAGGCACGAACGGCGCCCCTCTTACGTTTACGTCAATTCTATATCGTTAGCCGCCGCATGACGCAAGGGCGTTCTGGGATTGCGAAACCTTATGCCGCACCCCCGGCGCCGGGTCCGAACAGGCACCGTCTGTATTTCAGCAATGCCGTAACTTCTTAAGCTTGGTTAACACCTTGTTTACCACGATGGGTGAAATGTGCGGATGTCGGTCACCCGTGTTTATCCTGTAGCGAATTTTTCACGGTTTTTCGGAGAGCGGGCCTGGCCCGGGAAGCTCGTCTTCCGCCGCAGCAGTGCCGCGCGGCCGCCTTCGTTCCCGACAAGGACTTGGGAAACTGGCAGCAAGCCGGCCATTCTGAAAAACGGACGCATCGATGAACAGCAAGCGGTCCTATCTCGATACACTCAACGCCGGCAGGCCGCGCAGGCCGAACACCACGCTCGATGAATTGAACCGCTCGCTGGAAACGCTGGAGCAGCGGCTGGAGCGCAAGCGCGAGGACGCCGCCGAGCGCTTCGATCCGCGCCGGCCCGCCCCGGAGCCGCGCTACGCAAGCGCCCAGCCCTACGCCCCGCCGCGCTGGTACGAGGACCCGCAGCCCACGCCGCGGCCGAAAGGCGCGGCGCCGGCCGGCTTCGACCAGAACTATCAGGCGATCGCCCGCGACATCGACCGCGTGCGCGGCCAGGAAGACAGCGTCGCCGTGGTCGGCAAGATCGCCGGCGAATTGCGTGGCCTGCGCGAGGAACTGCGCCATCAGATGACGGCCGGCCTGCAGCGCGAATTCGCCGCGTTGCGCAAGGACATCGAACGGGCCTTCCAGGCGAGCAACCAATCGGGTGGTCAGGCAGGCGGCTTGCCCGGCAAGGGCAGCGCCGAACTCGGCGTCGAATTCGAGCGGCTGTCCGGCGCCATCCAGACGCTGGCCGAGAAGAGCGACGACCGAAGCGTCAACATGCTGCGGCTCGAGCTCGAGCAGGTAAAGACGGCGCTCGACACATTGGCGCGCGAGGAAAGCGTGCTGAAGGTCGACCGCCGCTGGGACGATTTCGACCGCCGCTGGAGCGCGTTCGAGGACCGTGTCGACGCCGACCAGCGCAACCGCGCCGACGGCCCCGGATTTTCGGCCCTGACCGACCGGCTCGAACAGATCAGCAATGCGGTCCACAATCTGCCGGAATCGCTGTCGCTGCGCTCGATGGAAGAAAAGGTCCGCACGCTTGCCGGCGCCGTCGATCATTTCGTCAGCCAGCAGAGCAACCGCGGCGGCGACACGCTTGGCTTGATCGACGAACGGCTCCATGAGATTTCGCGCGCCATCGTCGCCTCGACCGTCGCCGCACAGGCCAATTCCTTCGACCCCGAACCGTTCGAGCGCATCGAGAAGCGGATCGCCTCGCTGGCGCAGCAGATCGAGGAAGTCGTGCAGGTTCGTCCGAGCGGCGAGGTTCTCGACCGTCTCAGCACGCTGTCGAACAGGGTCGACGAGCTTGCCGGCCGCGCCAATCTGCCGGAACAGGCGATGGAGCGCCTCGGCAAGCAGATCGCGATGATCGCCGACAAGATCGACCGCGCCCCGGCCATGCCCGACGCCGACTATATCTTCCAGGGTCTGGAACAGCGCTTCGACGTGCTGTCGGGCATGATGGAACGCCGGCAGGGCGACGCCATCGAACAGGGCAACATGCTGTTTCGCGATCTCGAGCGGCGGCTGGACGAGGTTGCCGACCGGCTGGACCAGCGTCAGCCGCAGGCTGACAGCGCCGGCATCATGGACGCCATCGACGCACGCTTCACCGCACTCGCCCAACGCATGGAGACGCGCATTCCCGATCCTGCCAACGAGGCGGCGATCCGCGGCCTGGAAAGCCGGCTCGAAGACATTTCAAGCCGGCTGGAATCGTCGGCCGCGCAGGTCGCCGGCATCGATCCGGCACTGATCCGCAGCCTCGAGGCGCAGGTCTCCGGCCTGTCGGCTCACCTGTCGAAGCCCGGCACGCCGCTGCCGGAATTCGAGGACATCAGCCCGCGTCTCAACGAAATCGAGAAGTCGCTGGCTGGAACCCGCGAATCCATCATGGGCGCGGCACGCGAAGCGGCCGAGAGCGCCGTGCGCTCGCTGGCAGATTCCAACGCCAACACCGCGGCCGTTACCGGCCTTGCCCAGGATCTGAAGACGCTGGAAGCGCTGACGCGCCGTTCGGACGAGCGCAATTCACGGACATTCGAGGCTATCCACGACACGTTGCTCAAGATCGTCGATCGTCTGGGCTCGCTGGAGACCAGCGAACCGGCCGAGGCGGTGAGCGAGCTTCTGGATGCCCAGGCCGAGCCGGCGCGGCGGGCCCGCGATGCACGCGCCTCCAAGATTTCGGTGCAGGACGCGCCGTCGATGGATATCGACCAGCCGCTGCCGCTGACCGGAGACATGGCCGATCTCGACGGCCGCGCCGCCGCCATCATGCGCAGCGAGCCGGATATGCGCGCCGACCCGGGTACGCGTAGCGACCCGGTCATGGGCAGCGAACCCGTGCGGCGCTCGCCAGCCGAGGCTGCCGCGGCCGCTGCCCAGGCAGCGCTCGGTTCCGACAGGATTGCCGAGAAAGGCGAAGCCACGGCCAAGACGTCGCTGTTCGGTGGATTGGCGCGCGCCTTCAGGGGCAAGAAGCCGGCTGACATGCCGCCGCTTGCCGGCTCGGGGCCCAATGTCGACATGCCGAGCGTCGATCTCGACGAGCCGCTCGATCCGAAGCTCGCCAACCGACCGTTGGAGCCGGGCTCCGGCGCGCCCGACCTCAACGCCATCATGAAGCGCGTACGCGACGACCGTGGCCCACCGGTGCGCCAAAACTCCGGCGATGCATCGAAATCCGACTTCATTGCCGCTGCCAGGCGCGCGGCGCAGGCTGCGGCCGCCGAGGCCGACGCGCTGAAACGCCAGTCCACCATGAAGGGCCCGGTCAAGGCGCTTCGTATCGGCGACCTGCTCAAGGCGCGGCGCAAGCCGATACTGATGGGAGCGGTCGCGATCATGCTGGCGCTTGCCGGCCTGCAACTCGGCAAGGCCTTCTTCGCCGACCCGGTCGAGGTCGCAAGCAACGATACAGCGCCGATCGTCGCCTCGCAGCCGGTCGAGACTGCTTCGGTCAACGCTGCCAGCCAACCCAAGGCAGACGCGCAGGTGGCCGTGCAGGACGCGCCGGCCCGGACCGTCAGGCAGGCGGAGCCCACGGAACCGGCAGTTGGCAACGATGCGCCAATGAATGCGGCCTCGATCGCCGAGCCCGAAAT
>NZ_JAMYRV010000032.1:0-80764 GCF_040321555.1 Mesorhizobium sp. M0317
TTCTCCTCTCTTGTTTTTCTTTTTAATCTCCTTGCGTCGGGTGGTGGCGGCGTTGTTGGTTCTGTTTTCGTATTCTTTCCCCCCCGCGCCCCCCCCGCCCCTTCCGCGACTGTATCGGCAGGCGGCAGGCTCGCCAGCAGATTGCGAAAGTCGTCGAAGGGCAGCGCGCTGGTCATGTCGGTCCTGATCATTCCCTGTGGTTGATCAGCGGCATAACCGCCTTGCCCGGCCGGCACAACTCCCCTCGACATTGGCGCGAAAGCGGTTGCCCGCGCCGCATTCCGAAGGGCTTGCATTGGCTTTGCCGTTGCACCATGTGGAGATGGAACGAGGGATTCCGGACGGAACCTTCAAGAGAAAGTCATGACGGCCATCGAATCCCCGTGCATCCTGGTCTGTTCGATCGACATGAAAACCGGCTTCTGCTTCGGCTGTGGCCGCACGCGCGATGAAATCGGCGCCTGGATGGGGATGACGCCGGAGGTACGCCGCAGCGTCATGGCCGAGTTGCCGGCCCGATTGGAAACGGTCGAGCGCCGGCCGCGCCGGGAAACACGCCGCAGCCGCATGGCGCGCGAGCGCGACGTCCTCTCTTGAGGCGGCAGGTCCAATGAACCGACTGTTCTGGATCGTGATGGCGGCAATCGGCCTCGGGCTGGTGCTGCTGATGATCAACAACGACGCCGGCAGCACGTTCGGCATCGAGAATTACGATTTCAGCCGTCTGGTCTGGCTGGGGGCGATCGGCTTGCTCGTCAGCGCCGGCCTTGTCCGGTCCGGCAGGCCGCTCGGCGTCATGGCCCGCAATCTCGGCACGTGGGCCCTGATCGTGCTGGCGCTCGTCGCCGGCTACCAGTACCGCTACGAGTTGCAGGATTTCGCCAGCCGGGTGACGGCGGGCCTCGTTCCCGGCAGCCCGCTGGCGCTCGGCGTCGAGGACGGCCATGCCACCGTGACCCTGGACAAGGCCGACAGCGGCCATTTCGAGGCCCGCATCACGATCAACGGCGCGCCGATCCGCACCGTCGTCGATACCGGCGCGACCAGTACAGTGCTCACCGCCGAAGACGCGCAGGCGGCCGGCTTCAATCCGGCCGCGCTGAGCTTCACCGTCCCGGTCTCGACCGCCAATGGCATGGCACGCGCCGCTTCGGTGCGCACCGACGAACTGGCGATCGGCGGCATCGTGCGCAAGAACATGCAGGTGATGGTCGCCGCGCCCGGCGCGCTCAGCCAGAGCCTGCTCGGCATGAACTTCATCGGTTCCCTGTCGGGTTTCGACGTGCGCGGCGACCGGATGATTCTGCGCGACTGAACTGCTTAAGCGGCCTTTTCAACACGGTCGAAATCGACGGCAGCGAACGCTGCCTTCAGCACATCCGGTCCGGCGCCGGGTTTCGTCGCGTCGGTGGACAGTATCTGCCGGAAGCGGCGCGCGCCCGGCAGGCCGTGGAACAGCCCGACCATGTGGCGAGTGACGTGGCCGAGCCGCCCGCCCTGCTCGATATGCCGCGCCGCATAGTCGGCCATCGTGTGGATCAGCGCGGCAAAATCGTAGGCGCCGGCCTTGCCGCCGTAGAATGCCGCGTCGACGCCGGCCAGGATGCCTGGCGTGTGGTAGGCGGCGCGGCCAAGCATGGCGCCATCGACATGATCGAGGTGGCGAGCCGCCTCTTCGAGCGATTGAACGCCGCCGTTGATGCCGATGAATTTGTTCGATTTTCCCGCTTTGAGGCGATAGACCCTGTCATAGTCGAGCGGCGGGATGTCGCGATTTTCCTTCGGGCTCAGACCCTCCAGCCAGGCCTTGCGCGCATGCACCCACAGCGCGTCGGCGCCGGCCGCGAAAACGCCGTCGGCCAGCGCGTCGAGCGCGGGCTCCGGATCCTGCTCGTCGACGCCGATGCGGCATTTGACCGTCACCGGGATTTTCACCGCCGCCTTCATCGCCGCCACACAATCGGCGACGAGGTCAGGCACTTTCATCAGGCAGGCGCCGAACGTGCCGGACTGGACGCGGTCGGACGGACAGCCGACATTGAGATTGATCTCGTCGTAGCCGAAGCCCTCGCCGATGCGCGCCGCCTCGGCCAGCTTTTGCGGATCGGAGCCACCGAGCTGCAGTGCCACCGGATGTTCGGTCTCGTCAAAACCAAGCAGCCGCTCGCGCGCACCATGGATGACAGCGTCCGCCACCACCATTTCGGTGTAGAGCAGCGCACGCTGCGTCAACTGGCGGTGGAAGAACCGGCAATGCCGGTCGGTCCAGTCCATCATCGGGGCCACGGCCAGTTTATGCTCTTGGTATTTCAGCATCTGTTTAACATCAGAACCTTAGAACCTACCGCACACGCTGCGTCAGCGAGACCTTCCTGCAACGCGAGGATGCGCGGCGCCGGGGCACCGACACCAAGTCGATCGCAGTGAGACAGCCCTGTTAGCGCGCCTGAAGCCTTCGGCGAACTCATCGACCTCCATATCGACGACATGTGCGATGTAGGCAAGTCCCCTCGCCGCTCCAAAGCCGCAGCCCTCGCTATGCTCGAACATCTGGGGAAGTGCAGCATCGCCACCCTCGATCGCGAACGGCTCGTTCGCTTCGGTCGTGATCGAGCCGCCCAGGGTGCCGGACGATGAGTCTCGGTATCGACATCACCTAGGGAAAGTCGTTGAGCGTCGTTCCTGGATGATCTGCCTGGTCGTGATCGCGACAGCCGCTGGCGAGAGCCGCCAAACTCGCATGAGATTGTCTGAAGCGGAGGACCATCCATGGAAGGACCCATTTCGACCTATTTTGCATCGATTGAACCCGTGGCCCCCGACGTTTTCTGGACCGCTTGCTGCATCCGGCGCGGCATTTCAAACATCCCCACGACGTTTTGGCCGACGTTGCCCTGGCTGTTCAGGAGTAGCGCGCCATTCTTTCGTCATGGGCGTCGGATGCCTGCGCCGTAGAATCCGTGCCAGCGCTTCGCATGCTGCCGGGAGCGGGTGAACCGGTCAGCTTCGACACGATCATGGATGCGTTGCAACAGTTGGATCAATCGGATGAGCGTGCCGGTCCTGACTGCAGTGACAGCGCGGCAGTGGCCGCGTTCGTACCATTCGTCGATCGGATTTAAGGGCGACGTAGTTGTTCTTGCACCATGGACCCGTCGGCGAGTGACCCCGCCGGCGGGAGGGGTGTGGCATCGGTGCGTTCGCCCAGATTGCCGATGAAAATTTTCCTATTCTTCCTCTTGAAGGTGTAAGTCGCGATTCTAAATTGATGGTCGCCGGCCGCCCAATGGGGCCGGCAACACCAGGAGGCGGCAAGGCTCTTGGGCGCCTTCTGTTGTCCATGTTGCTCAAGGAGGATGTGGCTATGAAGACAAACCTCGATTTTACCCCTCTATACCGGTCCAGCATCGGCTTCGACCGCATGGTCGACATGCTTGAAAGTGCGAGCCGTGTGGCCTCGTTCGACAACTGGCCGCCCTGCGATATCGCCAAGGTTGATGATGATCAGTATCGCATCACGATGGCGGTCGCCGGTTTCTCGCAGGACCAGCTGACCGTCACCTACCAGGCCAACATGCTGGTTGTGAGCGGGTCGCAATCCGGCGATGAGAACGGCCAGTATCTCTACCGCGGCATCAACGGGCGCGCTTTCGAGCGTCGGTTCGAACTGGCCGATCATGTCAAAGTCGAGGGCGCCAGCCTTGAGAACGGGCTGCTGAGCATCGATCTCAAGCGCGAGGTTCCCGAGGAGATGAAACCGCGCAAGATCGAAATCTCCAGCGGGGCTCCCATGCCGAAGATCGAGGCTCCCAAGGTCGAGACCGACAAGCTGGCCGCCTGAGCAATCCACCATGAAGGCTTTCGCTTGAGCCGGGCGTCCCGCCCGGCTCAGAGACCTACGAAAGGAGAAAGACAATGAGCGTACGTGACTTGATCCCATGGGGCCGGGGCAACGGAAACTCGGCGCCCAGTCTCTTCCCAGATGGAGATCGAGACCCCTTCGTCTCCCTCCACCGGGAGGTAAACCGGCTGTTCGATGACGCCTTCCGCAGCTTTGGCGCCAGACTGCCGGCCTTCGGTCCGTCTTTCGCCGCCAGTTGGCCGAATGTCGAAATCTCCGACACGGACAAGGAAGTCCGCGTCACGGCGGAAATACCTGGCCTGGACGAGAGCGACATAGAAGTCCTGCTGGAAAATGGGGCGCTCAAGCTTAAAGGCGAGAAGCGTTCCGAGACCGAGGACAAGGACCGGCAGTTCTCGGAGCGCTTCTACGGTCGCTTCGAGCGCCTCATTCCGCTCGGCTACGAGGTTGAAGAAGACAAGGTCAACGCCGCCTTCAAGAACGGGGTGCTGACCGTGACGTTGCCCAAGACCGAGCGGGCGCAGGCGAAGGCCAAGCGGATCGCAATCAACGGGAAGAACTGACGGATGCAGTATGGGTGGCGGCCCTTACGGCCGCTGCCCGTGCGACCCTTCATAACGGGAGGGACAGGCAATGGAGACAGTTCAAAGCAGCGACAACAGAAACCTAACCAAGACGTCCGTCCGGCCGGACAATGGCAATCGGCCTCGTCTAGACGGGCCGGCTTTGTCAATGGGACGGTCAGTGTTTCCGGACGGCGCAACGGCGCGGATCTACCAGCCATGCCGCCCGGCCATGACCTCGGCAAAGCCCCGCAAGGCCTGGCGATCGGTCTTCGAACGCCGCACAGCCCCGTTCATCGAGCCGCTGATGGGCTATACCGGTGGCCGGGACACCCTGACCCAGGTTGAACTGAACTTTCCGACGCTGGAAGCGGCGATCCGTTATGCCGAGCGTCAAGGCCTCAACTATGTCGTGCAGGCTGCACCTCCTGCTTCCCAGGCCAAGGTCACGCGCCAGCATGCATCGGAGGAGAAACAGGCCTTTTCCGACCTGGTTTGGCAGCGGCTGCAGTTGGCTTGGCTCCAGGCAAGCCACGGCTATGGCGCCGGCGCACAGGCAGCGCACATACAGACGGCGCTTTCCGAGCCGGAGACATTCTACGCCTCTCCGATGGAGGTTGTGGATGACCCGGTGCTCGCACCCGACGAGAAACGCGCTGTGCTCAAGAACTGGGCCTGGAACGAGTACCTGATCGACCTGGCCACCGCCGAAGGCATGCCGGAAAATGCACGCCCGTCGCGATTGGACGAGGTCGAACTCGCCTTGCTGGCCTTGGAAGTCCGAAACCGGGGCTTCCAGACCAGGACCAGCCCGGTGCACTCCCGGATAGCCGCATGATAAGGCAAGAAGGAACCCACTGATCGTCTTCGACGCCCAACGGACCATCCCGAAACCCTTCCCGCTTGCGGTCGCGGCAGCGGGCGGGCGCGCGCCGACAACTTTCCCAATGCGTGGGCGCCCGATTGCGCCTCGGCAGAACTCGGCCCAGTTGTTAGGATCGCGCTGATATGGACTCCAATGAATTGGCGACAGAGGTTCCTATGTATCAATCCTTCAACGGCTCCGCCCATCCCCTGGCACCGAAAGAGATCGCGATCGCTGCCGTCCCCGAAGACGAGCGTGTCTGGGTCCCACAGGCTACGGGCGTGTGGTTCCGACCACTTATGCTCAACACAATGCAAGGCCAGTGGTGCAATCTGCTCCGCGTACGCCGGGCCGGGATATTAAGCCGTCATCTGCATCCGGCCCCCGTGCATGGCTATGTGATCAAGGGGCGTTGGCACTACCTTGAACACGACTGGGTGGCAGAGACCGGATCTTACGTTTTCGAGCCGCCCGGTGAAATCCACACGCTCACGGTCCCAAGCGACGTGCCCGAGATGATCACCTTCTTCAACATCTCCGGCTGCATGGTTTACCTGGACAAGGATAACAAGCAGATTGGTTTCGAGGACGTTTTCACCAAGATCGACATGTGCAGAAGCCACTATGCGAGCGTGGGTCTCGGGGACGATTTCGTCGATCAATTCGTGCGGTAGACATCCGCCCGTTTGTCTTCCGCTGCGGTAAGTTCGCGCTCCGCCACAGAGGCGAAACGAGGAGATCTTGGTGACCGATTCCATATGGGCGATGCCCTTCTTCGCGGGCAAGACCGTCGTCATTACCGGAGGCACGACAGGCATCGGAAACGGCATCGCCATGGCGTTCGCCGGGGCCGGGGCAATCGTCCACGCGACGGGGGCCACGGCCGCCGAGGTAGCGGCCGCTCGTGCATACGGCACCCCCGTCTCGTATTCAGTACTCGACGTCCGGGACATGACTGCGGTCGAAGGATATTCCAGTCAGTTCACATCCGTTGCAGCGCTCGTAAATTGCGCAGGGGTAAACCTGCGCGCCGCCGAATTCACTGTCCAGGGTTTCGAAACGGTGGTCGATATCAATCTCACCGGCTCCATGCGGAGTGCGAGCGCGTTCCGAGGGGCACTCTCGAACGGGGGCGCCATCGTCAACATCGCCTCGATGTTCGCGTTTTTCGGCGCGGCTCATGCGCCGGCTTACGCCGCATCCAAGGGCGCGGTCGTGCAACTTACCAAGTCGCTCGCCATCGCCTATGCCGGGGATGGCATCCGCGTAAACGCATTGGCGCCTGGCTGGATCGAGACCGCCATGACCGCCGCGCCACGGGCCGATCCAGCTCGCAACGCGGAATTGATGAAACGCACTCCGATGGGTCGCTGGGGTACGCCGGGCGACCTGACCGGCCCCGCCTTGTTCTTGTGTTCGCCGCTCGCGGGGTTCATCACTGGGGCAATTCTGCCGGTTGACGGTGGCTATCTCATTGCGTGAGGCGTTGGCTATGCTGCGCGACCGATCTCCAAGCCTGTGTCGTCGAGATCAAGATCGAACGCGACCAATCGACCATGCCTGACCGCAATTGCCGCCACCAACTCCGCAAGCTCGCCATCCGTATGCTCGCAAAAAGCTGCCTGTTTCCTGACAATCGTGACCGCATCCCGAGTCGATACGACAGAGAACGGCCTCCGGGATCTCACGAAGGATTCCGCAACCTCCGCGACGGATGAAGCTCGGTCAAAATTATCTTGCATACTTGCACCTCTGTACGACGCTAGCCCAAGCTCGGCCCGCGCAAATTGTTCCCACTGGCCTAATGCAGCCTGGTTGGCATCCGGCCTGGGCTCCTTGTGTGCGAAGGCCGGGAGCAACGCGACATGGCCGTCGCCGTGCCTTGGACAGTAGGCTGGACGCATTCGTCTCCACTCAACCAAAGGTCACGCCATCGGCCAGTCCTCGCTACATGCTTCAAATGCGAACACGAGCGCGACGCTACAGACGAGGAGGATCAGATGTGTCCAAGCCGCTCGCCAAAATTTCCGATCCTCGGATCACCGCAGTTCCCGCGCAACAAGTCGCCGGGAGACCTGTTTGCTCGCGTTAATTGCGGTCGACTGACTCCTGGCTCATTCGCCGCCCCGCCAGTTGGCTCCGGTCAGCCGGCCTCGTCCGTCTCCGTCATCGCTGGCCGGCGGACGATCCAATCCACCAAACCGGCTTCGGTCTGCTCGCAGGCCACGAATTCGCGCACCAGACTTCGCGCCAGCTCGCGCCATTGACACTCGGGCACGTTCATCTCCGCGATCAGATCTCGGCATGCAGCGCGTATGATGTCGGCATCGAAGGCTGACACGGCGACAGGACCACGGTCTGTATTCTTTGCTCGAGGAGTGTCGTCGCCCTGACGTTCGCGAAAGCGCCTCAGCACCTCGCGCGATGTGGCGATCGCTTGTCGGGTTTGACTCATAGCCTCGTAAAATCCAACTTCGCGGACCGGTGAGCGGTGCCGTGATAGAATGAAGTCCTCCATAACCGGATGTGCAGTGTCCGTACGCGTTGCAACCATCGCCGCCTCCCTGCAGGCGCACCCAATGCTTGCAGCTTCTGCCCGTTTTCGGGCGGCCGCCTGCATTTGTCGTGTCGCTGCTATGATCGCGTGAGTTAAAGCCGGTGAAGCGTCGCTGCAATTACAAATGTAAGTGTGGCATCCGATAAGTGGTATGCCCGCTGGCTGCGGCGGCGGCGAGTTCGTTCTTCAGACGGTCGAAGTCTTCCTCGGCGAAGCGCTCTCCGCGTTGCCGGAACGAGGAAGCAGGATCTGGACAAAATGCATGCGGCCGTGCCGCCGTTCAGGGGGCGCTATTGGCGAAAATCCGCCAATTTGCGCCAATCGAAGACAACGCCCACTCCAGGCTCGTCGGGTGCTATCGCCAAACCATCCTGAAGCCTAAGCGGCTCGGTGGTGTAAAGGTCAATATCGAAACTATGCGCCTCCACCCAGCCGGCATTTGTCTGACCTGCAACGAGACTGACATGAAGTTCCTGCATCCCGTGACTGCAGACCGGAATGCCAGCCTTGCGTGAGAGCGCTGCCACGCGCAGCCAGCCGGTGACCCCGCCGCAGTTGGAGGCGTCGGGTTGGATGTAGGCGAGATTCGACCAAGCGAAGGCATGCTCGAACTCCTCGATGACATGCAGGTTTTCTCCCATTGCCAGGGGCATTCCGGTCGCCTTGGCAATGCTGGCGTAACCCTCATAGTCGTCGGGTATGATGGGCTCCTCAAACCACAGCAGATCGTAGGCGGCGAATGCTCTCGCTGCCTCGATCGCTCGCGGGACGTCGAGCGCGTAGTTGGCGTCAACCATAAAGGTGACATGAGGGCCGATGCGCTCGCGGACTGCCTTCACCCGGGCCACATCCTCGGCCAGGTCGTCCTTGCCGACCTTGATCTTCACCCCGGTGAAGCCGGCATTGAGATAGGAATCGATGCTGGCCAAAAGCTGATCGAGGGTAAAGTTTAGGTCGATGCCGCCGCGATAGGCCTTGGCGCTCTTCCCGGCCCCGCCCGCCATCTGCCAAAGCGGCAGGCCGCTACGCCGGCCCTTGAGGTCCCATAATGCGATGTCGATCGCCGAGATCGCGAAAGAAGCGATGCCGCCGCGCCCGACATAGTGGATGTGCCAGAGCATGCCGTCGTAGATCGTGTCGATTTGCGTTGCGTCGCGTGCCTTGAGGAACGGCGCGAGGTCGTGATCGATCATTGCCTTGATCGCATAGCCGCCCCTGCCGCCGGTGTAGGTGTAGCCTGTGCCCTCGGTGCCGTCGGCAAGCCTCAGCGTGACGGTGACCAGCTCGAAATGCGTGTGCGCGCCGTGCTTGGCATCGGTCATCACCTCACGCAGTGGGACCCGGAACAGCCGGGTCTCGGCTTCCTTGATTTCGGTGCGGCTCATGCTGCGCTCCATTCAGGTTTTTTCATCGGACCATAATTGCACCGGCAGCGCTGACTGGCAACAATATGGCTGATCTTTCAGCGGTTCTGAAGCCAATCAGTCATTTTTGGTCCTACAAAAGCATCAATCCGCTTGTGCTTTGGTCCGATTTACCTTCTAATAACAGGACCATCTGGGAGGAAAAAGGCTTGCTGGATACGGAAGAGCGTCCTGAGATGCCCGCGGCTATTCTCGCCGCCCGCGCGGCCGACGCGATGGTGGCCGGCATAGAGGCCGACATCACGTCCGGAAGGCTTGGCGACGGCAGCTACCTGCCGGCCGAGCGCGAACTGATGATCGAGTATGGTGTCGGCCGGGGCGTTGTGCGTGAGGCGATTGCGCGCCTGGCCAGCCGCGGCCTGGTGGAAGCGCGTCCGCGGTTCCGGCCCGTGGCGCGCCGGCCTGGCCTGGATGCCGCGCTCGGCGCCCTCGACGGCATTGTAGGACATCTGCTGAGCGACCAGGCGGGCGTGAAGAACCTCTACGACATGCGCGTCTTCCTCGAGGCGTCGCTGGCGCGCAACGCCGCCATCCATGCCCGCAAGGATGACGTCACAGCCCTGAGGGCGGCGCTGGCGATGAACGAGGCGGCCATCCCGGATTCTGAGAAATTCTATGCGACGGACGTGGCGTTCCACGCAGCGCTCTATGACATCGCGCGAAACCCGGTGCTGCCTGTCGTGCACAAGGCATTTACCGCCTGGCTGTCGCCGCATTGGATGCGCATGCCACGGTCGCCCGAGCGCAACCGCGTGAATTTCCTCAGCCATCGTGAAATCTGCACGGCCATCCTTGAGCGAGATCCTGACGGCGCCGAGCGGGCGCTGCTCAACCACCTCTCGGCGGCCTGGGAGTATGTCCGCGGTACATTCGAAAGCCGTGAGGCGCCGGAAGCATGACGCAGTCCTACGACCATATCGTGGTGGGCGGCGGAGCAGCCGGCTGCGTCGCGGCGGCAAGGCTTGTCAAAGCGGGACGGCGAACCCTGCTGCTGGAGGCCGGCCATTCCCATCATCACCCCTTGCTCGACATGCCGCCCGGCATCTTCAAGATGATCAACGGCTCGAAATTCATGCGCTATCACCGCACCGAGCCGCAGGCCCATCTCGACGGCCGCGTCCATGAAATCTCGCAAGGCAACGTGCTGGGCGGCGGCACCTCGGTCAACGCCCAGGTCTACATGCGAGGCCGCTCGGCCGATTATGAGGAATGGGACGAGCTGCTGCGCGGCAACAATGCCGGCGTACGCTGGAACTGGCAGGCGGTGCTGCCGCATTTCACCGGCATGGAGGGAAACAACCGCCTCGGCGGCGAACTGCATGGCAGCGAAGGTCCGCTGCTGGTCTCGGATCCAGGCCACATCGATGATGTTTCCCGTTGGTTCGTCCAGGCCGTCCAAGGCCTTGGATTGCCGTACAACCATGACTTCAACGGACCGTCGCAGCGCGGGGTCGGCTTCTACCAGTTCATGAACCGGCGGGGAAAGCGAAGCAGCGCCGCCTACGCCTTCATCGAGCCGCTCACGAATGATCCCAAGCTGACGCTGAAACTCAATTGCACAGTCAGCCGGCTGCTGATCGAAAACGGTCGGGTCACCGGCGTCGTCTATTCGGATGCGTCGGGCGCCGAGCATACCGTCCATGCAGATGCCGACGTGATCGTCTCGTCCGGTGCCCTCGTCTCGCCGAAACTGCTCATGCTGTCCGGCATCGGCCCCGCCGAGGCGCTTGCCAGGCACGGCATTTCCTGCGTCGCCGACCTGCCCGGGGTCGGCGAAAACCTGATCGACCATCCGGAGGTGCCGATCATCGCCACCGCAAACGGCCCATACGGCTATTTCAGGCAGGGCCAAGGCTGGCGGATGATCAGGAACGGCCTGCATTTCAAGCTCTTCGGCACCGGCACGATCCTGTCAGCGGGGGTGGAGGCCGGAGCCTTCGTCAATCCGGCCGATCCCGAGGGCGAACCGACGATCCAGGCCTTCTGCGTGCCGCACGTCTATCTGGACCGCGATATCCTGACCTTGGTCGAGAACACCTATGGGCTTACCGTGACGACAGTGGTGGTGAAGCCAAAGTCGCGCGGTTTCGTGAGGCTGCGTTCGGCGGATCCGAAGGACATGCCGATCGTTTCGCCGAACCTCCTTAAACATCCCGACGACATGAGGGAAATGATCTGCGGCCAGCGTTATTTCCTGCAGGCTTTTCAGACCAAGCCGCTCGCCGATCGGGTCAAGGCCATTGCCGTGCCAAGCCAGGATGATCTCGGCGACGAAGCCATGACAAAGCATTGCAAGCGCTTTGTGAAGACCAACTACCATCCGGCCGGGACATGCCGGATGGGCTCGGACAGCGACCGGATGGCGGTGCTGGACGCGGCGCTGCGCGTGCGCGGAATAGACAATCTGCGGGTTGCCGACATGTCGGCCTGCCCCAACATCAATGCCGGCAATACGGCGGCGCCCGCCATGATGCTGGGCGACCGCTGCGCCGACTTTATTTTGGAGGCGGCATAGCGCCTGATCCAGCTTGCCGACGGCGTCATCGCCGAAGCCGTCTGGGCCGATTATCGTGAGGAAATTACACAGTCGCAGAAAGCGACAATAAAGGAGGAAAGAGCATGATCATTACCCGTCGAAAACTACTGGTTGGCTCCGCTGCCGGCGCGGTTGCGCTGACACTCGGCTCACGCGCCTTCGCGGCGCTCCCGCCACTCGCCAAGAAGGACAAGTACAAGGTCGGTTTCGCCCAGACGGAAAGCAACAATCCGTGGCGCCTTGCCGAGACCAAGAGCATGCAGGACGAAGCCGCCAAGCTCGGCCATCAGCTGGTCTACACGGATGCCGCCGGTTCGTCGGCCAAGCAGGCCTCCGACGTGAACTCGATGATCGCGCAGGGCGTCGACGCAATCTTCCTGCCGCCCCGCGAAGACAAGCCCCTGGTGCCGGTTATTCTTGCCGCGCGCGATGCCGGCATACCGGTGTTTCTGGTCGACCGCGACGTTGATCACACCATGGCAAAGCCGGGCGAGGATTATGTCTGCTTCATCGGTTCGGATTTCATCGAGGAGGCGACCCGCGTCGGCGAATGGCTGGTCAAGAACGCCAATGGCAAGTCGAAGATCATCGAGCTGGAAGGCACGACCGGAGCCTCGGCCGCTACCGACCGCAAGAAAGGCTTCGACGATTTCATCGCCAAGCACTCGCAGTTCACCATCCTGGCGTCGCAGTCCGGCGACTTCGCCCGTGACAAGGGCCGGCAGGTCGCCGAGACGCTGCTTCAGGCGCACCCTGATGCGGATATCATATACGCGCATAATGATGAGATGGCGCTGGGCGCCATCGCCGCTTTGGAAGCAGCCGGCAAGACCCCGGGCAAGGATGTGCTGATCTTGTCGATCGACGGCGAGAAGGAAGGCGTCCAGGCGATCATTGACGGCAAGATCGGCGCTATCTGCGCTTGCAGCCCGCTGTTCGGGCCGAAGGCCTTCGCAACGATGGCCGACTATGCGGCCGGCAAGAAGATCCCGCCGTTCATCAAGAACGAGGATGCCTTCTTCGACGCCACGAACGCGAAGAAAGACTTCGATATTGCGTTCTGATATCCACTCTCTTTCCAGTTGCCCTACCCGCTTCGGCGGGTAGGGTTGGGAGTTTGACGATGACTGCTCAGCCGGACCGAGCCGCGCTGCTCCTGGACATGCGTGACATCCAGAAGCGTTTTGCCGGCATCCCTGCCCTGGCCGATGCCTCGCTCCAGGTTCTTCCGGGCGAGATCCACGCACTCATCGGCCAGAACGGTGCGGGCAAATCGACACTTATCAAGGTGCTCACCGGCTATTACCGCCGGGATGCGGGGCAGGTGCTGTTCGAACGGAAGCCGTTCGAAGTTGGGTCTCCGCATCAGGCGCAGGTCAGCGGCATCAGCACCATCTACCAGGAGATCAATCTCGTACCGCTGCGCTCGGTCACCGAGAACATCTGCCTTGGACGCGAGAAGCGCCGCCGCGGCCTGCTCGACTGGAGCGCGATGCATGCGGAAGCCGAGCGCCTGCTCAGCCGCTTCTCGATCGGCATCGACGTGCGCCGCCCGCTCAGCGATTTCAACACCGCCACGCAGCAGATGGTGGCGATCGCCCGCGCCATCGGCTTTTCCGCCCGCCTGGTGATCATGGATGAGCCGACCTCCTCGCTGGACGAGCGTGAAGTCTCGGTCTTGTTCAGCGTCATCCGTCAGCTCAAGGCCGACGGCGTCTCCGTTCTGTTCGTCAGCCACAAGCTCGACGAGTTGTACGAGGTCTGCGACCGGGTCACGATCATGCGTGACGGCCGCACGGTGCGAAGCGCGGCGATGAGCGACATCGGCAAGCTGGAGCTGGTCGCGGCCATGCTCGGCCGCGACGTCGCAGCCGTCGAAGGCCACGCGACCGCGTTCGGCGAACGCGATCGGTCGAGGATCGGTGATGTGCTGTTTACCGCGCAAAGGCTGGCAGCCGGCCAGTTGGTGCGTGACGTGAGCTTCGACCTGCGCCGCGGCGAGATCGCCGGCTTTGCCGGCTTGCTCGGCGCCGGCCGCACCGAAACAGCCCGCCTCGTATTCGGCGCCGACCGCCGGAGCGCAGGCGAGATGACGATGGAAGGCGCGTCCTACCATCCCGCACGTGCCGCTGATGCCATCGCCGCAGGGATGGGCTTCTGCACCGAGGACCGCAAGGCCGAGGGCATCGTGCCGGAAATGACCGTCGCGGAGAACATAACACTGGCACTGCTGCCGAAAATCAGCCGCAATGGCATCCTGAACGAGGCCCGGCAGAAGGAGATCGTCGAGCGCTTCATTCGTGAACTCGACATCAAATGCTCGGGGCCTAACCAGAAGGTCCGCGAGCTGTCGGGCGGAAACCAGCAAAAGGTACTGCTTGCCCGCTGGCTGGCAATGAACCCGAAGCTGCTCATCCTCGATGAGCCGACACGCGGCATCGATGTCGGGGCCAAGGCCGAGATCCAGCGCCTAATCCGCAAGCTTGCCGATGACGGGCTCGGCGTGCTGATGATCTCCTCGGAACTCGAGGAAGTGATGGAAGGAGCCGACCGCATATTCGTGCTGCGCGAAGGAGTGAGGGTGGCCGAACTGGAAGGCCAGGCAGCCAACGAGGAGGACGTGCTCGCGGCGATGGCGCATGGCGGCGCGGCGAAGGAGGCAGCGTGAGCGATCTGGCCACACCATCCGCAGCCAACGACGCTGGAAACCGCCGCTTTGATGTGTTCGGTTTCCTGGCGCGCTACGGCACGGTGATCGCGCTTGTGCTGCTGGTCGTCTTCAACCTTGCCTATACGCGCAATTTCGCGACGCTGCAGACACTCAACGTCAACCTAACCCAGGTCTGCACAATTGTGATCGTCGCGGTGGGGATGACCCTGGTGATCGCTACCGGCGGCATCGACCTGTCGGTTGGTTCGCTGATGGCGATCTCCGGCGCATTGGCGCCGATGATCTTCATGGGCACGATCTTCCCGGTCGGAAACATCTATCTGGCGGTAGCCGTCGCGATGGTTGCCTCGATCCTCGTCGCCGGCCTGTTCGGGTTGTTCAACGGCTGGTTGGTCTCGCGCTTCCGCATCCAACCGATCGTCGCAACGCTCGTGCTGTTCATCGCCGGGCGCGGGATCGCGCAGGTTATGACCAACGGCAATCTGCAGACCTTCCGCGTGCCGCAATTCCAGTGGATCGGACTTGCCCGCCCGCTCGGCATTCCCGCGCAGGTCATCATCATGGCCGTGCTAGTTGCGGTGGCCGCTTGGGCCCTTCACCGCACGGTGTTCGGGCGAAGCATCCTGGCGGTCGGCGGCAATGAAAAGGCCTCTGAACTCGCCGGCATCGCCGTATCGAGGATCAAGCTCGCCGTCTATGCGATCAGCGGCCTGTGCGCGGGGCTAGCCGGTCTCGTCGTCATTGCGATCAACTCCTCCAGCGACGCCAATCTCGTCGGGCTGGGCATGGAACTCGACGCCATCGCGGCGGTCGCGGTGGGCGGCACGCTGTTGAGTGGTGGAAAGGCCACAATCATCGGCACCCTGCTGGGCGCTCTGACCATCCAGTTGGTGCGCTACACGCTGCTTGCAAATGGCGTGCCCGACGCTGCTGCGCTCGTCGTCAAGGCCGGCATCATCGCATTCGCCGTCTGGCTGCAGCAGCAACACCGGGGGTAATTCATGAACAGCGCCAGACTGGTTCGCATCATCGGCACCTACGGTGTCGTCATCGCGCTTGCAGCCCTCGTCCTGTTCGGATTCCTGCGCTACGACCGCTTCCTGGGCCTCTTCAACGTGATGAGTGTTCTGCGCTACAACTCGATGTTCGCGCTCGTCGCGCTCGGCATGTGCTTCGTGATCATGACCGGCGGCATAGACCTGTCCGTCGGCTCCGTCGCCGCCTTGGGCAGCGTCGCGTCGGCCCTGGCGAGCCCGCACGGCATCGTGGCAGGCCTTGCAGCGGGCGTTGGCGCCGGCCTGGCAGCCGGGCTGATCAACGCGCTCCTGGTTACGCGCGGCAACCTGATGCCATTCATCGCCACGCTTGCCACCATGCTGGCCGCAAGCGGCTCGGCGCTGCTTCTGGCCGGCAACCAGACCGTTTCGGTGTCTTACGATTCGGGTTTCACCGCCATCGGCCAAGGGAATTTCTGGATTTTCCCGATTCCGGCAGTCATCGCCCTGGTTGCCTATGCCGTCGGCTCAGTGGTCCTGAACTACACCAGCACGGGACGGACGGTGCTGGCCATCGGCGGTGGCGAGGATGCCTCGCGGCTGATGGGGCTGCGCACTGACCGCGTCAAATTTCTCGTCTATGTCGCAAGCGGGTGCCTGGCCGGGCTCGCCGGCGTCGTCCTCGCTTCTCAGTTCGGCGCAGGCCAGCCGATCGAGGGCGTCGGCTGGGAGCTGTTTGCCATCGCAGCCGTGGTCGTGGGCGGGACGCTGCTGACCGGCGGCTCGGGCTCGGTGTTGACCACGCTGGCCGGCGTGCTGTTGCTCGGGATCCTTTTCAACGTCCTGAACTTCGAAAACGGCATGGGTTGGATTTCGCTGTCAGCCTACTGGCAGTCGGTGATCCGCGGGCTGTTTTTGCTCGTCGTCGTCCTTCTCCAGGCACGGCTTACGGCAAGGCGCGAAACTGCCTGAGGATGGCGAGCGCCTTCGAGCACGATGAGCTCAAAAGAGCTCTGGCGCTGCAGAATCAGTGCGCGTTGCGCACCCGGCCCAATGAGCGCATCCCGCAGACTTTCTGCGGCGATGCTTCCCCGGTGCACCTAGGGTCCGACACCCTTGGAGCGGGATCCACAAGCGGATCGTGGTGCAGTCACATGGTCGTCCTGGAGACGGTCATTTCCCGGCGACCGCCACGAACACGGACTGCCCCTGCCTTTCCAGCCGAAACAGGATGGGCTTGCCCTGCCGGCGAGAGTTCGCCCACTCCTCGACGATGTCCGAAGGCTCCGTCACCCGGCGATTGTTGGCCGATATGATGACATCGCCCGGCTGCAATCCGCTCCGGGCGGCAAGGCCATCGGGAACCACTTCCACGACGAAGACGCCGGTCGTTCCTGATTTGATGCCGAGCTGCTGACGCGCCTGATCCGGAATCGGGCTGAGCGATAGGCCGAGGCCTTCTGCCGCCGACTTCTTGTCGGGAACAGCGCCGGTCTTCACCTCCGCATCCTTGCGCTCACCGATGACAAGCGCGATCTCCTGGTCCTTGCCGCCGTTACTCCGTGTCAGAGTGGCCTTGCTGCCAGGCTTCTGGCTAGCCGTCGCAAGCGTGAGGTCATGGACACCCTCAATGCCCTTGCCGTTGAACC
The DNA here is from genome assembly GCF_040321555.1 of Mesorhizobium sp. M0317. Classification (NCBI taxonomy): domain Bacteria; kingdom Pseudomonadati; phylum Pseudomonadota; class Alphaproteobacteria; order Hyphomicrobiales; family Phyllobacteriaceae; genus Mesorhizobium; species Mesorhizobium sp. M0317. The sequence goes on from NZ_JAMYRV010000032.1 coordinate 17,123, forward strand.
GGGTGATCACGTCACCCGGCTTCAAGCCGGCTTTCTCCGCCGGGCTGCCGGGCTCAACCGAAGCAACCAGCGCGCCCTTGTCATCCTTCATCCCGAGGGCCTCAGCCAGCGACGGCGTGATGTCCTGCAGTCGGACCCCGATGAAGCCGCGCTCGATCCGGCCGGTTCGGATCAACTGGTCGGCGATGCTCTGGGCGGTACGCGATGGCACCGCAAACCCGATTCCGATGCTGCCGCCCGACGGTGAGACGATGGCGGTGTTGACGCCGATCACCTCGCCACGTGCGTTGAACAGCGGACCGCCCGAGTTGCCTCGATTGATCGACGCGTCCGTCTGGAGAAAATCGTCGTACGGCCCGGCTTGAATGTCTCGCGAGCGGGCCGAAAGAACGCCGACAGTGACAGTCCCTCCGAGCCCGAAGGGACTGCCGATCGCGATTGTCCATGCGCCCGGCTGCATTGCATCCGAGTCACCCCATTTGGTCGTGGTCATGTTGGGCCGCGGGTCGACCTTCAGCACCGCTATATCGGTGGCGGGGTCACGGCCGACCAATTGCGCCGGCGCCGTTTCCTTGTCGGAAAATACGACATGGATCTCTGTCGCATCGGCAACGACATGGTTGTTGGTGACGATGTAGCCGTCGGCACTGATCACAAATCCGGAGCCAAGCGCCTCCCTCACCTGCGGCTGAACGGGTCCGAGGCCCTGGCCGTCGAACGGACTTGTAAAGTCGCCCGCCGTCGTCTGGTCCTGGACAACCTCCCGGGTCGTGATCGCGACCACGGCCGGCAATTTCTGCTGGATGATCGCTGTGAAGTCGGTCGGGGTATCCTGGGCCAGGACAGGCGCCACGCCACTGGCCGAGAGCATCAGCGCAACCGCGATCAAGCGCGTTGCAAATCGTCTTTGCACATCGTGAGACATTGCTGGACCTCCTGCCGGACAGCCCCGGCCGCTCGGCCGCGCCGCGCGGAGCCGGTGCTCCGGACGCTAGAACTGCCAACAAAGCTGTTTGTTTCAGCCCCCCGGAAAAATGGCACGGCCAGGAAAAACAGCCCGACCGCGGGGGTCCGGAAGGCAGCAGCCGGGAACCATTGAGGCCGTCGAGTTCAACCGTCCACAGGACTGGTCCCGGACGTGGCAGAAATCAGCAAAGCGACTGCGTCAGCTCCGGCAAATGCCCGATATGCCCATGGAGCCAACCTAGCGGCTGAGGTGCCTCTACCGGGCCTGGTGCGAAAAGGATCTGCAATGAAAGAGGGATCTCCACAGCCGCCGAGAGACGCGGCTGTGATCACCACCGCTCGAACTCCCTCAAGGGAACAAAAGGGTACCAACTAAGTTCGGCCCCCATAATGAGGATGCCTATATGGACCTGTTGCCCCAGTCAGCCGAACACACCGTCTCCCCGCCGCCCGCTCCAGACCTTCACCGGCTTTTGTTCGATCCAAACTTGCGTATACACGGCTTGATTGATGACACTGTCGTCACCAAAGCCTTGGACGATTTGAAAGCCGTGCGTTCCGGGGAAGACGATCTCTACGTTGAAATCGACACGCCCGGAGGCGACGCCGACGGCGCGCGACGTCTAGCTCTAGAGTTCAAACTTTTTCTGAAACACTCGGGCCGCAACGGCTACATCATTGGCAAGAATACGGTTTACTCTGCCGGGGTAACGGTCCTTGCCGCTTTCCCGAAAGCCTGCAGGTTCCTTTGCCCGCAAGCAGTCCTGCTGATTCATGAAAGAAGGCTTGAGAAAGACTTGGTTCTGAATGGACCAATTCGAAGCTGTCTTCAGATCGTTCGGGAACAACTTGCGCTGTTGGAAACGGCAGAGCGACTCGAGAATGAAGGGTTCGCCGATCTCGTCCAAGGTTCTCGAACATCGCTGGAAGAGCTGCGCGACCATGCCCTGAACAGCTGCTACCTTATGGCAGCAAGAGCTTTGGAGCTAGGCCTTGTTGAAGACATTGCCCATTAACTTGATGCCTCGATGGAAACGCAGAGCGGAGTCCAACACGTTTCCCCTCACTCATGTCGGCGGCGACCATGAACGACGAGGTTGACAAGATAGAGCGGACCGGCGGCTGTCTTTGCGGGTCTGTGAGGTATGTTGTTACCGGCGCGCCGTTGCGCGTTGGCTTGTGTCATTGCCAGGATTGCAAGCGAACCAGCGGCAGCACCTACAGTGCCTTTGCCGTGTGGCCACGGTCGGCTTACCAGTGCAAGGGCGAGCTTGCGGCGTTCAACGGCAGAGGTTTTTGTCCGGCATGCGGGTCGCGCGTGGTGAATCTCCGCGACGACGAAGCCGAGATCATGATCGGCACTCTCGACGATGCGCCAAACGACCTTCTCCCGACATACGAGCTTTGGACCCCCCGGCGCGAAGCCTGGCTCCACAACCTGCCTTGGGCTGACCAATTCGCGGGCGATCGCACCGAAGAAGGCCAAAATTGGCGCGAAGCCCGACGAGTATGACCATGCTCGAATGGCCCTCCACCCCTTGAACCGTGAAAGTCAGCTTGATGCGCGATGAATCACTCAAGTTCTTGAAGGAAATTGTGGCGACCCCGTCGCCGAGCGGCTTTGAGCAACCCGTAGCGGAGCTTTTCCGCGAGTATGTTCGTCCGTATGCCCACAGGTTGACGACGGACGTCATGGGCAATGTCACGGCGATCATCAATCCTGAGGCGTCTATGCGCTTCATGTATGCCGGGCACATGGATGAGGTCGGCTTCATCGTCCATTACATCGACGATGACGGCTTTCTTTTCTTCAGCACCATAGGTGGAACGGATGTTGCTACTGAAATCGGCCAGCGTGTCTGGGTGCACGGCAAGGAGCCGATCCTGGGCGTCGTAGGTCGCAAAGCAATCCAGACCTTCAAAGCCTCTGACACGTCTCAAACTCCCTCGCTGATGGAACTATGGATCGATATCGGCGCGAGTTCGCGAGAGGAAGCGCTGAAGGTTGTAGAGGTCGGCAGCGCGGTCACTATCCATGGCGAGTTTGCAGCGCTACAGGGCAACCTTGCTGTCGGACGAGCGTTCGACAACAAGGTCGGCCTCCTCATCGGCGCCGAGGTCCTGCGCTGCCTCTCCGAGGAGGGAGGCGTTCACCCCGGCGTGGGCCTCTATATCCTGGGTACGGTTCAAGAGGAAATTGGTTCCCGAGGCGCGATGACCTCAGCGTTCAATATCGCGCCTCGAACCGGCCTCGCAATTGATATGGGCGTGGCAATGGACTATCCGCGCGCTCGCGCCGAGGATCAGGGCAAACTGGACCTTGGGAAAGGGCCGGCAATCACTCAAGGCGCGAACACCAACCCGGTGGTGTTCAAACTGCTGAAGTCGGTGGCCGAGAAAGAGGGCCTACCTTATCAGCTTCAGGCGGTGGGCAGCTCAAGCCCTACCGACGCGCGTGTCATGCAGCAGAACCGAGGCGGCGTGGCAAGTGGGGTGCTCTCCGTGCCTTTGCGTTACATGCATACCCCGTCCGAAGTTGTTTGCCTGGATGATGTGCAAACGACGATTGACCTGGTTTGTGCATATTGCCGGCAATTGACGCCGGAGATCGACTTCACGCCAAGATGATCGCTGCGGGATTGATTGTGGAAGTCGTGGCTCCAACAGTCGCCGATCTGGCGCCTGTCGGCCACCGCCTGGTGCGTCGGTCACCGCGCACCTGAGAAACCCGACTGCAGTCCACTAGGGAGCGCGCCTCAGGTCACCGCCACCGCTTCCACCAAACGCCTGAGGAAGTCCGTCAGACCGGCTTCAGGATCATCACCTGCGCCAACGAGCACCGAAATACCCCAGCGCCCAAGCACGGCCTCCTCCACAGGGTTGCGGCTGGGCATGAAGATGAACGAAGGGGGACGATCTTTCTCATATCCAGACCGGTGCCAGGTTTGCCAAAGCCGGTGCAACAGCAGCCGAATGTTTGGATCGGAGAGGCTATAGCCAATGAACAGGATCGTGCTGCCGAGAGCATCCGAGCGAAAGCGGACATCAAGGGGAGAATTGAAGGACAGGCGGTCAAGATAGTCAGTTTCGGTGAGGACAAGGGAAGAGTCCTCGTCAAAGTCGCCGTGAAATTTCACGATGTGGGTTACGCCTCGACGGGCCTGCGCAACGTGCCGTGCGTTGGCCACTTTCACGTACTCTCGACCGTGGATTTCAAAAGCGAGTTCCAGGTTCCGGTCATAGTTCGTCGTATAGATGACGGGAAAATCGAGCGTCACGATGAGACGGTGCAATTCCGATTTCTCGATCCGTTCCTTGGCGACAGACCAGTTTCTGTCCATCCAACTGCGAAGTGGTCCGATGCTGCCATGCTTAATCCGATAGTATTCGGCCAAGGTCTGAAAACGATCGCGTCGCGTGGAAAATTCATCGTCGACGCCGAGCTCCTTTGCCATTCGCTCGATGAGTTTCTCCCAAGACGGAAGTCCGACGCTGATCGATACCCCCGCCCCCACAAACAAAATTGCGCTGCGATGACGAATTGCATTGGCGAGCGAATCTATAGGATCATCATCGTTCATGGATAGGTCCTCCGAAGCCACTCGCGTGGGCCGGACCTAAGGTGCGTGCCCCGGTGCGGGGATCGTGGACGCGGCTCCCCAATTCGAGCCAGCGTGCTCCGCCCTCATCGACGAAATCGGATCGACCACGCACCAGCCAGCCCAGAGGGGGTGGCCCTTGCAGTCCTGCCGAGCCGCTTGCCACGCGAACCGAGGTAGCGGCCGCGAGGACACTGGCTGTGAACTGGAACCGGCGCTGTTGCGGTTTACTGGCCACGTTGATTCAGTTCTGCGCCAGCCATATTGCGCAAAACTCTATCGAGTTTCGCATTCACCAAGAGGTTGCGCCGCTTCGCGCCGATAAAGATGGCGAGAGAGTAAATCATTGTAAGAACAGAGATCATCGTCATTCTGGCCTAAACATCAGCGGCCGGAGATGTTCCATGCGCCCGGAAATATTCCAGTGCAGGTGTTTTTAAATCGCCGAAGCTACGCGCTCAATGCGCGGTTGGTTTCGTGTCCAGGGCGGACGAATTAGCGCAAGGCGGTATTCATCCTCCCACATCGGCGGCGGACTGAAGCGAAATGCTGGTTGTGTCCCCCAGGATGCAAATGAAACGCCGATGCTTTGCATGCGGCCCGGAACAAATGCTCGCTTGCACAGTTCGAGCCATGCAGCGGTCGACCCCCGCGCTGCAAGATCGGTAGCCCGATCGCCCGCGCCGGCCCCTCCCACGGCGCGGGCTTTCGTTTGAATTCACGCTGTCGGGGTTGGAGTCGCTCCACCGTTGTCGCGAGCCGGCTGATATACGCGCTGTCCGGGGGGCTCGCGCGGTGTCGGCGACATCGGCATTCGCGCAGTCCGTCAGGTCAGCCCATGCACGGGAACAACGCGGCACTGTGATGGTTTGGTGGCCTCGGAAGGTGGCAGAGAACGATGGGCAAAAAGCCCAAACAGCACGCAAAATCTACGGCGGATCGCGAAAAGGCGATCGAGGCGCTCTACTTCGCGCGCAAGTGCGGCCTTACGAAGGAAGAGGCACTCAAGATGCTCAGGGAAGCCCCGATCGGGATCGATGATGAAGCCGAAGAGCGCTCCGGCAGTTAGAGGTGACCGCCAAACGCGCATCGCAGCCGGCCGCGGCGCATGATCTTCTTCACTTCCGATACGCATTTCAACGATCCGCGCATTCTGCGCCTCGACCGGCGTCCCTTCGCCTCGTTGGTCGAGCATGACCAGGCGCTGGTTGCGTTTTGGAACGAAACGGTTGGCCCGAACGACGAGGTCTGGCACCTCGGCGATTTCGCCAAGGGTCCAGCCGAGACCGTGTCTTCACTGCTGTCGTCTCTTAACGGGTCCAAGCACCTGATAATTGGCAACAATGATGGCGCCGCCACCATTGGCGACCCGGCCTGGGCGAGCGTGCACCACTACATGGAGCTTCTTGTCGAGGGCAGCTTGCTGGTTCTGTGCCACTATCCTTTTCGCACCTGGAACCAGATCGGCAAGAGGTCGGTAAACCTGCACGGTCATTCGCACGGTCGTCTGAAGCCGATGACGCGCCAGCATGATGTCGGCGTCGACGCATGGGGGTTTCGTCCGGTAACCTTTGCTGCCATTCAGGCCAGTCGCCGCCGGGGCTAGCTCGGCAGAACGCCGGGTGAGCGAAGGTCTTCAGCTTTGCGGGATTCGAGCCGAGAGAGGCCGTCTGTAATCCTGCCGGGCCCGCAACAACGCGACAATCCTGGTTGGGCGACTTCAAATGGGAGAACTGCCTCATATACGGTTTTCGCGGTACGCGGACCGCGCCACACCATCAGCTTGAGTGCGGCGAAGTCTTAAGGAATCCCCACCGGCCGTCGTAGCGCGAGATCGAACCCGTCGCCTGAGCTCAGCACGTGAACCCTCAGATCATGGATGGAAAGGGCGGCATCAGGCTCACCTTCCGCGATGTTGGAATGGGTCACGCCGGCTGCATCGACCAGATAGACAGCGCCGCTGCCGATGACCTTGAACATCTCGCCCTTCACCACGATCGCGGTGTCTTCATCAATGCCGATGCCGAGGACGCGCGGGTTCTGCGACACCGCCCCGATGAGCCGCCCAATGCGGCCACGTTCCGCAAAGTGCTGGTCGATAATGACGTTCGGCAGCAGGCCCAGTCCCGGCGCCATGCGAATGTGGCCGATCCGAAAGGACGCTGCGTTCGGCCCCTTCACCATCATTGTGTCGCTCATGACCGACGCGCCCGCGGAGGTGCCTGCAATGACGCCTCCGGCTTCATAGATTTCGTGCACCCGCTCGTCGATGGGCGTGTCGCCGATCTGGCTGGTGATGCGGAGCTGGTCGCCGCCGGAGAAGAACACCGCGCTCACGTCTGCAAGCGCACTTATTTTCTTTTCATGAGCTGCCTCGAGGCGGTCGTTGACGTAGAGCTCGATGACATCCTTGATGCCCAGCTCACCGAAGGACCTCTGATACTTCTCGAGATAGCCATCCGGCTCATGAGACGCGATGGTGGCAAGCACCAGGCGGCCATTCGGAACCAGGCTCGCTACCTCCTTCAAGATGACACGATCGCCATCATGGTCCTCGTGGCCGCCGATGATGACGAGCGTTCCGGCATTACCGTTCGAGGATCGCTTTTTCTTCTTGTCGGTCATTTGCCCACGTCTTTCTTGCGCAGGAAAACGTGCGGGTGGTTGTCCTCGCTGGTCATGAATGCGACTGCGAACTCCCTGCTGTTATGAGCCCATCCAGACACGCCGGTCGCGGTAAGCACGATGGCTCCGGCTTCGCCGCCGATCGCCTCGACTTCCTTGAGCGCGGGATTCAGCACCTGCTCCAGGCCGCCTTCAGCCTGCCCCGAGGACAATGCCTGCCGCGCCGAGAGTGCCTGCATGACACGGGCCGCGAGAGCCTTTCGCGCAATATGCTCACCATCTCCCGAGAAGGCGACGGCTCCCAACCGGTTGTCGGCATAGTAGCCGCAACCGGGTTGCGGAGAATCCCCCACACGACCCGGAGCACTGCCGTCCAGTCCGCCGGTCGAAGTGCCCACGGCGATGTCCCCGTATTGATCCAGGGCAACCACACCGATCGTATCCTTCGCCTCCGACTTGCTGGAGGCGTCGCGCTGCTGCGGCGTGATCAAATCCGCCGGATCGCAAAGCTCCAGCTGTTTGTCGGCGGCGAAACGCCGGGCCCCCTCCGACGCCAGCAGGATCGGCTCCTCATGCAGCATGGCCTTCGCGACACTGATTGGATGGCGCACGCCCTTGATCACTGCGACGGCACCTACATTGAAGTCCCTGCCCTCCATCAGGCCAGCGCACATCTCGACCTCGCCGTCCGAATTGAGGGCACTTCCATATCCCGCATTGAACGTCGGGTCCGCCTCGAGGACGCGACCGGCAGCTTCCACGGCATCGACCGCGGTTCCGCCGCCGGCCAGGACGGCCCGACCTGCCTCGAGTGCCTCGATGCATCCGTTGCGATGCGCCTCCTCCTCTTGCGGATCGATCTCCTTGGCGCCGCCGTGCAGGATCAGCGACCACATCAGCCAGCCCTCAGATGGCGAATATGGGTCTGATCGGGCCCTCCCCTCGAAGGCGTCGCGCCTCCGAAGCCGGTTACCTGCCGCCACACGGCTTCAACGTCGTCGACGGTGAGCACGACAAGGTCGTTTTCCCGTGCAAGCCTGAGACACACGTCGACGGCCTCCTTCTCGGGACAGACGGCGTGAATGCGGCCTGGGGCGCAGCCGGCGTTCAAGGCACCTTCCCGCAGCAAGCCGGCGATCGCTCCGGGGGCTCGGCCGCGCAGCTCCTGCTCATCCTCCTTGAAGACGATGACGTCGAATATCCGCGAAGCGATCGCGCCCATCTCGCGTATATCACAATCGCGGCGGTCACCGGGTATGGCGACCAAGCCGATCGTGCGCTGATAGCCGCGCCTCATGTGGGAAACGAGCTTTCCGAGCGCCTTCAGCCCTTCCGGATTGTGCGCATAGTCGACGATCGTGCGGAAACCATGCCCGTCGAAGACGTTGAGGCGACCGGGAGATTGCTCGAACGAGGTGCCAAACTCCGCCAGCGCCGCCCGGATCGTTGCCGCCGGAACGTCGTGGCAATGCGCCATAGCGACGGCTGCCAGGCTGTTGGCAACGTTGAATTCGGCCGAACCCTCGAAGGTCGCGGGAATTTCGTCGACGCTCATCAGGAACATCGATTCCCCATCCTCGTGGATGAAAATGTCCCAGCCGTCGCTGCTGGGCTCCCGCGTCACGGCGCGGCCGCCTTCCGCCAGGTGGGTGCGCAAGAAACCGGGCCACTCGCTCCTGCTCGCCAGCGAGAAGTAGCAGATCCTGCCGCCGGCATCTCGCGACATTGCCGACGTATGGACGTCGTCGGCATTAAGAATGCTCCATCCGCCGCGGCGGACGGACTCGACCACGACCGATTTCACCTCCGCCAGGTCCTCGATCGTGTCGATGCCCCTCAGCCCGAGATGGTCGCCGTGGACGTTCAGAACCGCGCCAACATCGCATGCATCGAAGGCAAGCCCTTCGCGCAGGATGCCGCCGCGCGCACATTCCAGCACCGCGACATCGACACCCGGCTCGCGCAGCACGATCCTGGCGCTCTGCGGACCGGAGCAGTCCCCTGTCATGATCCGCTCGCCGTTCAAGTAGACGCCGGTGGTGGAGGTGAGCCCGACGGTTGCCCCATTCGCCTGCAGGATGTGCGCCAGCATCCGGGCAGTGGTCGACTTGCCGTTGGTTCCCGTGATCGCGAAGATCGGAATCCGGCCGTCCTTGCCGCCTTTGAAGAGAAGATCGAGCACGGGCCGTGCGACGTTGCGGGCGCGCCCCGACGAGGGTTCGAGATGCATGCGGAAGCCAGGACCGGCATTCACCTCTATGATGCCGCCGCCGGTCTCGCTGACCGGCCGTGAGATGTCGGGACAGACGAAGTCGATCCCGGCAATGTCGAGACCGACGATCTGTGCCGCCCGCCTGGCGATCAGCGCGTTTTCGGGATGGATTTCTTCCGTCCGGTCGATCGCGGTCCCACCGGTGGAGAGATTGGCGGTGGGCCGCAAGAGCACCATTTGGCCCGGCGCTGGAACGCTCGTCAGGGCGAGCTGCGATTTTGACAGGAAATGCTCGACGCATTCGTCGATTTCGATGCGGGTCAATACCGAGGAATGGCCCTCTCCCCTCCGCGGGTCGCGGTTCGTCTCCTCGACGAGCTCGGCGACAGAACTCCGGCCATCGCCGACCACATGGGCCGGAACCCTCTCTGCAAGCGCCACCACCTTTCCGCCGATTACCAGGATCCTGTGATCCGAGCCGACGAAATGCTGCTCGACGATAACGCTGCGGCTGTGTTCTCGCGCCTGTTCGAAACCCCAGCGGACGTCGTCTTCTGTTGCCAGACCGATGTTGACGCCGCTTCCATGATTGCCATCGAGTGGTTTGGTGACCACGGGGTAGCCCAGCCGTGCGGCTGCCGCGACCGCGTCCTGCGCCGATCGCACCAGTTCCCCGCGTGGCACCGGTAGCCCGGCCTGTTGCAGCAGGAATTTGGTCAGGTCCTTGTCCGAGGCGATCTCGGTCGCAATCTCGGAAGTGAGGTCGCTGCAACTGGCGCGGATGCGCTTCTGATGCTTTCCGTGACCAAACAGCACGAGGCTGCTGTCGTCAATCCGCGCCGCGGGTATGCCTCGCCTCTCGGCCTCGCGCACCAAGGAAGCAGTCGTAGGCCCCAAGGCACGCTCGGCGGCCAGACGCTTGAGTTGCTGCAGCCTGGCTGCGAACTCGAATGGCCCCTGCGTTTCCGCAATGTCGCCGAGCCCCTCGACACCATGCAGATTGGCCGGCAGCAGGCTGTCCACCAGTTCGAGCGCGACGCGCCCGGCGAGCAGCCCGACAAGCTCATCCTTGTAGGCGAACATGACGTTATAAGTGCCCGGACTGCCTTTGACCGACCGTGTCTTTCCTCGTGTCACCCGGTGACCGAGCATGCTCTGCAGTTCCAGGGCGACATGCTCGACGACGTGGCCGAGCCAGGTTCCTTCCTGCATGCGGCGGACGAAGCCGCCGGCGGCGCCATAGCTGCAGCCATGGCCCGCAAGGCCGGGCAACAGTCGGACGATTTGTTCGGAAAACCCGGGCAGTTTGTCTGTCGGGAACGCCTCAAGGGCTCCGAGGTCGATCCGAATCTGGACCATTGGCGTCATACTATAGAGGTGCGGCCCGCGAAACACGCGGGCGTCCACGACGCGGATAGGGCGAAAACGCGAGGCGCCCCGATGAATTTCTTTGTCCGACATAGTCCGTTTCTCCTGACTAACTCCGCAACATCCGGAGGATCGGTTAGTTCCCGGCTCTTTCAGCCCAAATATTTTTGCAGGAGAGAGAAACAAAAGTGGCCGTTAACATATGTTGGCCCAAGAACACCCTCTGGTCATCTCGGCCACGTGCGGTCGCTGTTCTGAGGGCTACTTATCTCTCGGGACGAGGCGGGCCAGGCATTCGCTCGTTTTCACAAGCATTCGCCGGGCACATCGCGCCCGTTGAGCTAGTGCCCGGCTTTAGCTCATGGCGACCCATTGTGCGGGTCCAGCACTGAGGCATTAATCTTCAGCACGCCTTCGGCACCCGGGAACATTTCCAGACGCGTCAGGTTTGGAACCATCCTTGCACCGGAACTACAGCCATGCAGAGTCGAAAATCGGTGAAGGCCGCGCTCGTCAAGGAGATCGACGCGGTCCGCCTTCGTATCTCGCTGCTTGAAAGCGAGCTATGCAGAGATGGCAGACCCAGGCAAATTGGATGGCGTTCAGGATACGAACTGAACGCCCACAAAGCCCGCCTTGTTCGACTGGAGACCGTGCTTGCCCACTATCCGTCGGCACCGACGGCCCGGGCATCGAAACAGCAACAGCTTGAGTTGCGCGCAAGGCAACCAAGTAGTTTTGGGGAAACGCCATGGCTGACAGACCCTCAATCAGAACTCCGCTAGCTCGAGTGCGGGGCCTTGGATCGGCGAAACACGGAACCGAAACGTTCATGCTGGAGCGGCTGACATCTGCTGCCCTGTTGATCCTTGTCATTTACATCGTCGCGGTCGTTATAATGCTGGTCGGTGAGCCTCGAGACGCCGTCCTCAGCGTCGTAGGATCGATCTATGTCGCGCCAGCCCTTATTGGCTTCATTCTCGTAAGCTGCGTTCACATGCGGCTTGGAATGCAATCGATCATCGAAGATTACTGCCATGCCACCGTGCTCAAATCGCTTCTTCTGATCGCCAATTGGTTATTCTGCTGGGCAGTCGCGCTCGCAAGCTTGTTCGCTGTGCTGTTAATCAGCTTCAGATAGCGATCCGGTTCTCAGCTGCAGCCAACGTCTGCCACCAGCAGGCTGAAGTTCGCCTCAGCGGCGAACCGGGCTGGCTTGCGCAAAGGAGTTCGACAACCCGGCCTCATCTGATTTGCGGCAGCCTGTCCCATTGATGGAAAGGGGGTGGAGAGGTCAGCTCCCACTCCAATGTGGTAGCTCCTGGCCCCCATGGGTTCATGCCGGCGGCTCTTTGCCGGTAGAAAGCTTCCAAGATGCCGAAGAGGAAAATCACGACACTCGCGGCCGACAGGTACGATCCATACGAGGACACCATGTTCCAGCCGGCGAATGCGTCGGGATAGTCGACATAGCGACGCGGCATGCCCGCCAATCCAAGGAAGTGATGGGGGAAGAAGACGAGGTTCACGCCGACGAAGGTCGTCCAGAAATGGATCCCAGCCAGAAGCGGATTGTAGAGATATCCCGTCATTTTCGGAAACCAGTAATACCAGCCCGCGAAGATGCCGAAGATCGCTCCCAGTGAAAGTATGTAGTGGAAATGCGCGACGACGAAGTATGTGTCGTGCAGTTCACGGTCGAGGCCGGCATTTGCGAGTTGAACGCCCGTCACCCCGCCTACGGTGAACAGGAATATGAAGCCGAGGGCCCAGAGCATCGGCGTCCGCAGGCTGACCGAACCGCCCCACATGGTTGCAATCCAGGAGAACACTTTTATCCCGGTCGGCACTGCGATCACCATCGTGGCGAAGGTGAAGTAGCGCTGCGTGTCGAGGCCTATCCCGCTGGTGTACATATGGTGGGCCCAGACGACGAAGCCGATCACCCCGATCGCCACGATTGCGTAGACCATCCCGAGATACCCGAAGATCGGCTTTCGCGAGAAGGTCGAGATCACCTGGCTGACGATGCCGAACGCCGGCAGGATCATGATGTAGACTTCCGGGTGGCCGAAGAACCAGAAGAGATGCTGGTACAGCAGCGGGTCGCCTCCGCCGTCCGGCGCGAAGAACGTGGTTCCGAAATTGCGATCGGTCAGGAGCATGGTGATGGCGCCGGCCAGCACCGGCAGAGCCAGCAGCAGCAGGAAGGCGGTGATGAGGATCGACCACACAAACAGGGGCATCTTGTGCAGGGTCATCCCCGGCGCGCGCATGTTGAAGATCGTCGTAATGAAATTGATGGCACCCAGGATCGAGGAGGCGCCCGCAATGTGCAGAGACAGGATGACCAGATCCACGGCGGGACCGGGATGGCCGGAGGTCGACAGCGGCGGGTACAGGAACCAGCCGGTCCCAGGGCCATAGCCGCCGGGGACGCTGGGCATGAAGATCGACAATAAAAGCAACATCAATGCCGGCGGCAGCAGCCAGAACGAGATGTTGTTCATGCGCGGGAAGGCCATGTCGGGGGCGCCGATCATGATCGGAACCATCCAGTTGGCGAAGCCGCCGATCAGGGCGGGCATCACAGTGTAGAAGATCATGATCAGCGCGTGGGCCGTGGTGAAGACGTTGTAAAGCTGCTTGCCGGCGTCGATCGCCGCGTCGCCCTGGTAACCGTAGATCATCGACGCCAGTCCGGGGAAAAACTGGATCCCGGGTTGCTGCAGCTCGATTCGCATGCTCACCGACAAGAGCATGCCGATCACCCCCGCGATGAAAGCGAAGACCAGATAGAGTGTGCCGATGTCCTTGTGGTTGGTCGAAAACAGCCATCGGGTGATGCCGGTCGGCTGGTGGCTGTCGAGACCGTCCGGATCTGCCGCCGTATATTCGTTCATGACCTTCTCCGCTTGAGCCGTCCGTCGCCAGCATCGAACCGTGCTGGAACTTGATTGTTCCCTCCACCGAACCGGCGGTAGGAACATTCCACGGAAGCCGCGGTTAGGTTCCGCGCGGCCGACCCTGCGCGGCTGAGGATCGACGTCCATGCTGGCGATAATTGCTGCGACACTGGTTCTGACTACGGTGGTTGGTGGGCTGATATCCGCCTTCTGGCTCGAGGCGCGTCATGGTCTCCATGACCCCATGCCGCCGGACATGTCGGTGCCCAGGCAACTGAACGCCCCGGCCTGGAGCCGGTGGTCCTGACATGGACGCGATCACCGCGACACTCGACCCGAGAACGCGAGCCGGCTGGCTGCTGCTCGGCTTCGCGCTCGGCGGTTTCTTCGACGGCATCGTCCTGCATCAGATCCTGCAATGGCATCATCTTCTCTCGGGCGTCGCCGATCCGGTGGGTTCCGACCTGCGCTTCCAGATCATGGCCGACGGCCTCTTCCATCTTTTCATGTATGTGCTCGCCGTCGCCGGCACGGTGCTGCTGGTGGCCGCGAGGGCGGCCGGCGCGCGGCCCGGGACCACCACGGAGATCCTGCGGCTCGCCTTCGCCGGGTTCGGCGTCTGGCATGTCGTCGATGCCGTCGTGTTTCACTGGCTGCTGGGTCTGCACCGGATCAAGATGAACAGCGACTTGCCGCTCGCCTGGGATATTGCGTGGCTGGTCATCTTCGGCATCGTGCCGCTTGTGTTGGTGCTGGTGCTGCCCAACCGCGGCGGACCGGCACGCGGTGCTTCGGCAGCGCTTACCAGCATCGTCCTGCTCGCGGGATTGGCAGCCGGCGCCGGCCCGTTCTTCAACGGTGCCGCCAATTCCATCATCGTCTTTCGGGCCGGGATGGAACCGGCGGCGATGATGCGGGCCGTTGAAGTCGCCGACGCCCATCTCAAATGGGTCGACGCCAGCGGCACCATCTGGGCGGTCGACCGCGTCTCATGGCGCGGGTTGGTATCCCTTCACGCGCGCGGCGCCCTTGTGGTCAGCACGACGCCTGTCATTGCCGGATGCCTCGCCTGGACCGATGCCGCCGGAATGAGCAGTAGCTCCAGCCAGCAGCGAGGCACTCCTGCCAGGCTATGACTTCCGGACAGGGATAGGGGAGTATCAAGCATGCAGTTCGCCACCGAGAGCAGCCACGGCCGGAGCCTGACACCGCGCATCGTCGTGGTCGGCGGAGGCTTTGCCGGCCTGGAGGTTGCCAAGGCGCTTGGCAAGGCGGAAATCGGGGTGACGATCATCGACCGCCACAATCACCACCTGTTCCAGCCCTTGCTCTATCAGGTTGCAACCGCCGCCTTGTCGGCGCCTGATATCGCCGAGCCCATCCGCAAGATCCTGGGCCGCTATCCCTCGGTTCAGGTCCTCTTCGGCGATGTCACCGAGATCGGCACCGAGGCCAGGATACTGGTGCTGGCCGATGGGACCACGGTCCCCTACGACATCCTGGTCTTGGCCACTGGTTCGCAGCCATTCTATTTCGGCCAGGAGAGCTGGGCTCGGGTTTGTCCCGGTTTGAAGACCATCGAGGACGCGCGCACGATCCGGTCACGGCTGCTGCTATCGTTCGAGCACGCGGAACGGACTACCGATCCAGTTGAGCAATCCCGGCTGATGACGATCGCCATTATCGGCGGCGGCCCGACCGGTGTCGAACTGGCGGGCTCGATCGCCGAACTCAGCCGGCACACACTGGCGCGCGACTTCCGCAACATCCGGCCCGAGAAGACAAGGATCATACTGGTAGAAGCCGGCGAGCGTCTGCTCGCCGGATTCGCCCCGGAGCTTTCCAGATATGCACGTCTGCGCCTTGAAAGCCTGGGCGTCGAGGTCGCGCTCGGCAACCGGGTCGAGGCGATCGAAGCGCATCAGATCACCGTCGGCGGCCAGGTCATCCCGGTCGCCTTGACGCTCTGGGCCGCCGGGGTGGCGGCTTCTCCGCTGGCCGCCCAGCTTGGTGTCGGGCTCGACCGCGGCGGTCGGGTGAAGGTCGAATCCGACCTGCAGGTCGTCGGCCATCCCGATGTCTTCGCGCTTGGCGACGTCGCACTGGTCGTCGATGGGAACGGCCAGCCATTGCCGGGTCTTGCCCAGGTCGCCAAGCAGCAGGGCGAGCACCTCGGCAAGGCACTGGCACGCCGGATAGATGCTGGCGACACGCTGCCCGCTTTTGTCTTCAGCAATCGAGGCAACACGGCCATCGTCGGCCGCCACGCTGCCGTGTTCGAATCGGGCAGGCTGAAACTGAAAGGCTGGTTCGCCTGGTCTGCCTGGGCGCTCATCCATGTCTACCTGCTCGTCGGTTTTCAGCACCGCGTTCAGGTCTCGATCCAGTGGCTCTGGCGCTACCTGACCTATGAGCGTGGCGCCCGGCTCATCGCCGAGGAACGAGTCGAACCGGGTTCAACATCGTCGCCGGGAGCGGTCCCGAGAGAGCCGCTGCCACCCAAGGCAGACCCTGCCCCGGCATTGCCCGCCCGCACTGACTAGATTGCCGGGTGCTCAGTTCGGAGACAGTGGCGATGCGGGGGTCAGCTCTGGATTCCGCCACGGCCCGGCGTCCCACGGCAGCCCGAACCTCGATAATCGAGGCGGGTGGTTCCCAGCTTGTATCCCGTGCCGGCCTGATGGATCCGGATGGCACCAACGACGTTGCGTCCCTATATGAACAAATGAACACAGGCTCCTCGAAACGGGATCTGTTGAACCCCTCCTCTTCAGAGACAGCTCGTCATGACGTCACCTGCGACTGCTGAACAAACCCCGGTCATTCAGATGGGGCTTCCTGCCCTGAGCAACAGCTATGCGCAACTGCCGGAGCGCTTCTTCGCGCAAACACATCCGAAGCCGGTATCCGAACCGCGGCTGATCCGGTTCAACCGGCCCCTCGCCGAGGAACTCGGGCTCGATGCCGACCTGCTTACCAGCCCAGATGGAGTGGCGATGCTGGCCGGCAACAAATTTCCGGAAGGCTTGCAGGCAATCGCTCTGGCCTATGCGGGCCACCAGTTCGGAAGCTTCGTGCCTCAGCTCGGCGACGGGCGCGCTCTGCTGCTTGGCGAAGTGGTGGACGTCAACGGCATTCGCCGTGACATCCAGCTGAAGGGATCCGGACCAACGCGGTTCTCGCGCAACGGCGACGGCCGCGCCGCACTCGGCCCTGTCCTGCGCGAATATGTCGTCAGCGAAGCGATGGCGGCGCTCGGCATTCCGACGACGCGAAGCCTTGCGGCGGTCCTCACCGGCGACCCGGTCTATCGCGAGGTCCGGATGCCCGGCGCCGTCCTGACACGGGTGGCGGCAAGCCATATCAGGATCGGTACGTTCCAATATTTCGCCGCGCGCCACGATACCGAGGCGCTCAAGATATTGGCCGACTATGCCATTCAGCGTCACTTCCCACAGCTGGCGGGGGAAGCACGGCCGTACCGGGCTTTGCTGGAGGCCGTTGTCGCCGCACAGGCGGACCTGGTGGCGCGCTGGATGCTGGTCGGCTTCATCCATGGCGTCATGAACACCGACAATATGTCGATCTCGGGCGAGACGATCGACTATGGCCCATGCGCCTTTATGGACGCCTATGACCCCAGCGCGGTGTTCAGTTCGATAGACCGCGCCGGCCGCTATGCCTATGCCAACCAGCCTCGTGTCGCCACATGGAACCTTGCGCGCTTTGCCGAGACCCTGCTGCCGCTCATGAGCACGGACGAGAATGAAGCAGTGTCTGAAGCGGAAGAGGTGCTGAGGTCGTTCCAGGCCTCCTATGAGGCTGTGTTGCAGCGCGGCTTCCGCAGAAAACTCGGACTGCTGACCGAAGCGGAAGGCGACTTGCAGCTCGCTGCCGACTTTCTGGATGTGCTGGCTCGCGGCGAAGCGGACTTTACGCTCGGCTTCCGGCGCCTGGGCGATGACCTCGACGCTGCGGACGGCCAAGGCACGGCGCGGCAGTTGTTTAAGGATCCAGGTGCATTCGATGCCTGGTCGGCGCGGTGGCGCCAGCGCATTGCAAGCGAAGCAGCCGACACGGCCACGCGCCGGGCGGCCATGCAATCCGTCAATCCCAAATTCATCCCCCGCAATCATCGCATCGAGGCGATGATCCAGGCGGCGTTGGGCGGCGACTTCACACCGTTCGAGGAGATCCTGGCGGTCGTCAGCCGTCCCTTCGATGAGCAGCCGGGAATGGAACGCTATGCTGAGCCGCCACGCCCGGATGAGCGCGTCCTGCAGACATTCTGCGGTACCTGAGACATTCGTGATGGTCGCTTAACATGTGCAAATGCGGAAGACCCATTTGCAAGCTATCGTCACGGGTACTCTCGTAAGGGCTGAGCTATGACGATCATAGAATTGGCATTCGAATTGCTGGCACGGAAGCTCGTAGACCGTACCGGAATATCAGACGAAGATGCTCGAGACCTTGTCGCAGCCATGGGAGCTGACTGGTCATCGCTCGTGCGAGCAGCGAGAGCGATCAAAGAGACTTAGGTCTTTTGACGTCGTTTTAGCTGCCATCAGCTGCAGGCAGATCGGACCAGAGGCTGCGGCCGCGATCCAGGCGCGACACCGCGCTCGTCACCGATCATGTCAGCAACGTGGTCAGCACTGTATTTCGGTCGCTCCAAATTGAGCCACTGAAGCCCGCTACGCAAGTCGCCGGAAGCTCGCAATAAACTGCGATAGCAGCCCAGTCTTGGGGTTTATATTGCAGGCCCGCATCACTGGCGGGGCGACGCGGACCTGCCCAGAGATTGCCTGTCCTCGACCAGTAACGCGGGCCGCTGCCGTTTCTTGAAATCCGCGTTGGGAGTCAGATTCCGTCGGCACCGAAAAGCACAGGTGCTGACGAAGCAGACGGAACTTCCCCCCACGATCACGGTTTGGAGTCACGATGCCAACCCAAGGAGATGCAGATGTCGAGCAAAATGCCGCCCGTGCCGCCTGAGAACCAGAGCCAGAAGGGTCGGGGAGAAGGGCGACAGGTTAGCCACGATGATGCCCAGCACGGCACTCACGGAGCGCCGGATCCGGAGCGCCAAGGGCAGCAAGCCAACACCAAGGTCAACACCACTCATCAGGGCCGGCAGCAGGATCGGTGATCATGTCCACATCGAAGAAACACCCGAACACGATCCGGCAGGGCGGGCCAGGCGCATCGCACGAGAACGCCAGAAAACCCTTACAGATCAAAAAG
The DNA here is from genome assembly GCF_040321555.1 of Mesorhizobium sp. M0317. Taxonomy (NCBI): domain Bacteria; kingdom Pseudomonadati; phylum Pseudomonadota; class Alphaproteobacteria; order Hyphomicrobiales; family Phyllobacteriaceae; genus Mesorhizobium; species Mesorhizobium sp. M0317. The sequence goes on from NZ_JAMYRV010000032.1 coordinate 36,046, forward strand.
CCCCCGGCGGATGAAGACCGTCGATCCAAAAGCCGAGTTTCAGGGGGTGGCGGCGAAAAGGACAGTCATCATTCGCACAATCTAGCCAAGAAGGGTAGCAACAGTTGAACCCACGCTTTGTGAATGATTTGTGCTTAAAGCGCGCCGCGCCCGAACGGGCTCAGGCGACGCGCTTTAGATCTCTGTTTTATGCGTGTCGTTGTCTCAAAAACCGAGTCCACTTTTGAGCGACATGCATTAGCCGGACCAGCGTATGGATCGGCGAGTCCAGCCGAAAACCGGAGACGGTGGGCCCGCACCACTGGCGGAGCGATGCGGGCCCGGCCAAGGGTTACGGCCCTCGACCAGCAGCGAGGGGCTCGCTGCCGCATCCAGAACAAGCCCCGTAATTTCAGGTTCCGCTTATATACAAAAAAGCCGGCCACCTTTCGGCAGCCGGCAGTTCCAACAGAACAAGGGAACGTGCACTGATGGGGCAGTGCAACGCCCGAAGTGTTTCGAGGCGACGATGTTCCACGGCAAATCCACGGACTCGCCGTTTCGATCTACATTGGCCGGATGGAAAGATCTTTGACGATCTCCCAAGTTCTCGGGGAGCCCAGTCCGACGTGTGGCGCCCGGTCTGCGCCTTTGCTCCCTATGCGGCCAGCAAGCTCATCCTTGAAGAATGCCCGCCGCGACTGCCGCGCGCGTCAACACCGGCGTGCAATTGGTCGAGCGCGCGGCAGACCGGGGACGCGTCAAGTCGAGCGTCTGTCGACGTAGGTGTAGACGCCGGCCCCAATGGCAACCGCGCCGACCGTGATCACGATCGATGGCGCGCCCATCAAACTGGCAAGGACCGCCCAGATGAGGGCGATGACGATAGCGCCGAGTGTTCCCAGGATCAGTTTCGGCATTGTCTACCCCTCCACGTTCGGACCGCCCGTCAATGGTCGTCACCCACCGGTCATGCGAAACGCCGCATGAAAGCACAGTGTAGCCCATGAGGTGAAGGGCCGCGCCGGAATACTCCGGTGCGAAAAAGATGATGCCCGCGCCGCCAAAGCCCGGGTGTTCAATAGCCAAATGGCTGGACCGGCGTCTAGCGCCTCAGCGCGTGGACTTCCGCCATGCTTTCGCCGCCCATCGGCATGGCCATGTCATCATCGAGCAGCCGGGTGATGCGGGCAAAGCCCGTAAACGCCTTCCTGGCTGCTTCGGCCGACATTCTGCCCGACAGGGCCGCGGAGCAGCAATTCACGGCGCATTGATACACAGGCCCACGCCGTCCCAATGGCCATTTCTGCAAAAAGACCATCGCTTCGGCAACGCTGTCGACTTCCTCGACGGGGTGTCCCTGCCCGCGCGCAATGCGCACGGGCGTAAAGAAATGCAAGCGGTCCATTTTGTTCTCTCCCTGGTCGGCCGCAGCGCGGACCAACCCTATTAAATTCGCGGATAGCGCGTTTGTTCCGCTTATTGCAAAAAATCTGCGCTGGTGGGCTTGGGTTGCCGACGCCCGCTTTTGTCCGGAACGTTAGGCCGGCTGATGCATTTCGCTCTCGTGATTGCCTTGAGGGACACGTTCAAACCATGCGGATAGCCCATGTCGCCCCTTTGCACGAATCGGTGCCACCCCTTCTCTATGGCGGCACCGAGCGCATCGTTTCCTATCTGACCGAAGGGCTGGTCGAACTCGGCCATGAGGTGACGCTGTTCGCCAGCGGCGACAGCCGGACGTCGGCCAGACTGATACCAGGTCGCGAACGCGCGCTACGCCTCGATCCGCGTCCACTGAAATCGGACACGGCGGCGCATCTTGCGATGCTTGCCGATGTGAGGAACCGAGCCCACGACTTTGATATCATTCATTTTCACCTCAGTCATTTCCTGCATTTCTCGTTCTTCGAGACCATGCCGGACAAGACGGTGACGACGCCGCATGGTCGGCTCGATTATGTCGACCTGGCGCCAGCCTATGAGCGCTTTCCGCGCTTTCCGCTGATCTCGATCTCACATAGCCAGAAGACCGGGCTTGCGAATGCCAATTGGCTGGCCACCATCCATCACGGGCTGCCGACGGGTCTCTATCAGCCGACCTTCGAGATGGCGGCGGGCGAACCATACCTTGCCTTTCTCGGCCGGCTTTCGCGCGACAAGCGGCCGGACCGGGCCATCGACATCGCCTTGCGCTCGGGCATGAAGCTCAAGCTGGCGGCCAAGATCGGCGACGATGACCGCGGCTATTTCCATGAGACGATCGAGCCCTTGATCGATGGCGACCGCATCGACTATGTCGGCGAGATCGCCGAGGGTGAGAAGACTGAATTCCTCGGCAATGCCGCTGGTCTGCTGTTTCCGATAGACTGGCCCGAGCCGTTCGGCCTTGCCGCGATCGAGGCGATGGCGTGCGGTACGCCAACCATCGGCTGGAACTGCGGTGCGTTGCCGGAAGTCATCGACCATGGCGTTACCGGATTTGTCGTCGATTCTCTCGACGCCGCGGTCGCCGCGGTGCCGGCCTTGCTGCAACTCGACCGGCGAAAGGTGCGCGCCGTCTTCGAAAGTCGGTTCTCCGCCAACAGGATGGCGCGCGACTATCTCACTGCCTATGCGCGTCTCATCGGCGCCCCGGCTGAATCGAAAGCGTCGTGAACGACGGCGGACGTTCCGAGCCCGAAACAGAGATTTGTGACTGATGACCGAACTTGACGAGCGCAAGCTCGACCCTGCCGTGGCCCTTGCCTCCCTGGACGAAACCGCGCCGCGCGAGCCGCACCGGCTGTTTGCCCTAAAGCAAGGCGACTGTTTTGCCGTGGCCGATGCCTACGGCGATATCAGGGGTGCGGGCGACGGTTTCTTCCGTGACGACACCCGGGTGCTGTCGGAGTTCAGGCTCACCGTCGGCGGCCGGCAGACATCGCTGCTCGGCGCCTCGCTCAGCCAGGACAATGTGCTGTTCACCAGCAATATGACCAATTTGCCGATGCAAAGCGTCGGTGGCCGCGACATCCCGCAGGGCGCCATCCATATCGAGCGCGTCAGGCTGTTGTGGCAGGACCGGCTGTTCGAGCGCATCACCCTTTCCAACTACAGCCAGGAGCATTCGGCAATCCGCGTCTCGCTGCATTTTGCCGCCGATTTCCGCGACATGTTCGAGGTGCGCGGTTCGACCCGGCCGAAGCGCGGAATGGCGCATGCAGCGGAGATCGCGCCTGCCTCGGTGCTGCTGCGCTATGACGGACTGGACGGGCTGGCGCGGGTGTCGGCGATCTCGTTCTCGCAGCCGCCAGACCAGTTGAGCGCCGAGCGCGCGGATTTCCTCATCGCAGTGACCAAGCGCAGCAGCAAGATGCTTTACGTCGAGGTCGGCGCGGAACTGACCGAAACGCCCGACCGCGACCGCTTCCGGGCGGCCGCGGCGCGCGCCCGTTTCGGCATGCGGGCCAAGCGCCGCCATGGCGCGACGGTGCACAGTTCGGGTCGCGTCTTCAACGATTGGGTCGAACGCGCCCGCGCGGATGTCGCCTTGCTGACCACCGAGTTGTCGACCGGCCCCTACCCCTATGCCGGCATCCCCTGGTTTTCGACGGCCTTCGGCCGTGACGGCGTCATCTCGGCGCTGCAGATGCTATGGCTCAACCCCGGCCTGGCGCGCGGCGTGCTTGCCTTCCTCGCCCAGCACCAGGCGACCGAGACATCGCCTTTCAGCGACTCGCAGCCCGGCAAGATCATGCACGAGACGCGCAAGGGCGAGATGGTGGCGCTGCAGGAACTGCCTTTCGGCCGCTACTATGGCGGCGTCGATACCACGCCGCTCTACATCCACCTCGCCTGCGCCTATGCCGAACGCACCGGCGACATGGACTTCATCGCCAGCCTGTGGCCGTCTCTCTGCGCCGCCGCCAAGTGGACGGAAGAGGCGAGCCGCGCAACCGGCTTCGTCACCTATCAGCGCGCTGCCGAATCCGGCCTTGCGAACCAGGGCTGGAAGGACAGCTTCGACTCCGTCTTCCACGCCGACGGGCGCATTCCCAAGGGGCCGATCGCGCTGGTCGAAGTGCAGGGTTATGTCTTCGCCGCCTTCAGGGGCCTTGCCGCTCTCGCCCGCCGCCGGGGCGAGTTCGCGCAGGCCGAGCACTGGGAAAATCGCGCCGAAGAGATGCGGATCGCCGTCGAGCGTGATTTCTGGCTGGACGATCTCGGGTTCTATGCGCTGGCGATCGACGGCGCCGGAGAGCCGTGCAAGGTGCGCACCTCGAATGCCGGACACCTGCTCTATGTCGGCCTGCCCGAACCGGCGCGGGCTAAGATGGTCGCCGACCAGTTGCTTTCGGCTTCCTTCCACTCCGGCTGGGGGGTGCGAACGCTTTCCGACGATGCTGTGCTGTTCAACCCGATGTCGTACCACAATGGTTCCATCTGGCCGCATGACACGGCGATGTGCGGCGCCGGCCTGGCGCGGTTCGGCGAGCGTGACAGCGTGGTGCGGCTGATGAGCGGTACGTTCGAATCGGCAGTGCATTTCAACATGCGACTGCCGGAACTGTTCTGCGGTTTCACCCGCTCGCCGGGCGAAGCGCCGATCGCCTACCCCGTCGCCTGCCTGCCGCAAGCGTGGTCGGCAGGCTCGGCCTTCATGCTGATGCAGGCGTGCCTCGGTCTGGAAATCGACGGCTGGAACGGCGAAATCCACGTCACTCGACCCCGTTTGCCGATCGGCATCGATACGCTGACGCTCAGGCATCTGGGTGTCGGCGAAAAGAGGGTCGATCTTACCTTCCAGCGCGTCGGCGACCGCGTCGTCGCCTTTCTCGCCGACCGCCATGAAGGGCTGGTTCCGCTGATCGTGCGGACATGATCTGAACGGCCTTCAACGGGAACCGAACCCAGGGTTTGTGCGTTGCGAAAAACACAGGTTCTCACGGGCGATCGTCGGCTGCGAACACTCAAATCGAACCATGAAGAAAAAGGCCCTGGCGGCCAAAATTGAGTTGGAATTGGAATGACTGATTATGGCATGGCCCTGCTCTGGGTCTTGATCCTTGCAAGCCTTGGCCTTTCGATTCTAGCCGTTATGTTATCGATCTCCAGGCAACGTCGTAGCCATAGCTCGACGGTTGCACCGACTGCCGGCGAGGACGTCGCATCGGAAGCGACGCGCAAGGTCTTGCGGGAGTTCGAGAAGAACGGACAATCTCCCGACGCGGCGCTGGTGAACTGGTCGCCCGACACCTTGCGCAAGATACTTGCCGACGACCTGCCGGACGCGCAGGTCATCGTCGTCTCGAATCGAGAACCCTATATCCACAACATCAAGGACGACGGCGTCGAGCTTCTGGTGCCGGCCAGCGGCCTGGTGTCGGCGCTTGAGCCTATCACCCGCGCCTGCAGCGGCACCTGGATCGCCTATGGCGGCGGAACTGCGGATCGTCTGACGGTCGACAGCAACGATCGGGTTCAGGTGCCGCCGGACAATCCGTCCTATACGCTGCGCCGCGTGTGGCTGAGCGACGACGAATATCAGGGCTATTATCTCGGCTTTGCCAATGAAGGGCTTTGGCCGCTCTGCCATATCGCCTTCACACGGCCGGTCTTCCGTGCCTCGGACTGGGAGGCCTATGAGGCCGTCAACCGCAAATTCGCCGATATGGTGGTTGCCGAGGCGCGCAATGAGCGGCCGATCGTGCTGGTTCAGGATTACCATTTCGCGCTCCTGCCGCGCATGATCCGCGAGCGCCTGCCGGAGGCGATCATCATCACCTTCTGGCACATCCCGTGGCCGAACTCCGAAGTGTTCAGCATCTGCCCATGGCGCGAACGCGTTCTTGATGGACTGCTCGGGAGCTCGATCATCGGCTTTCACACCCAGTTTCATGCCAATAATTTCACTGAAAGCGTAGACAGGTTCCTGGAAAGCCGGATCGAGCGCGCCGACGCCGCGATCTCGTATGGCGGGCGGACGACACTGGTGCACGCCTATCCCATCTCCATCGAATGGCCGGCCGAACTCCTGGCCAAACTGCCACCGGTCGAGGAAAGCCGCGCCCGCCTGCGTGAGCGGTTCGGCCTGTCGGCGGACGTCAAGCTGTGCGTCGGCGTCGAGCGCCTGGACTACACCAAGGGCATCCTCGACCGCTTCCATGCGCTGGACGAATTGTTTACGCGCCACCCCGAGTGGATCGGCAAGGTAGTGTTCCTGCAGATTGCTGCCCCAAGCCGCGGCACGCTGCCGGCGTACCAGCAATTGCACGATGAATGCCTGCGTTATGCCAACGAGCTCAACCAGCGCTACGGTCATGACGGCTACAAGCCCGTGGTCATGGTGGCTGAGCACCATTCGCAGCAACAGGTCTATGAGATCTATCGCGCCGCCGACATCTGCATGGTCACCAGCCTGCATGACGGCATGAACCTCGTAGCCAAGGAATTCGTCGCCGCGCGTGACGACGAACAGGGCGTGCTGTTGCTCAGCACGTTTGCCGGCGCGTCGCGCGAACTGCTGGAAGCACTGATCGTCAATCCTTACGACGCGGCGATGATGAGCCAGGTGCTGCTGCAGGCGCTGACCATGTCACCGGACGAACAACGCGAGCGCATGCGCCCGATGCGCGAAATAGTGCGCGACAACAATGTCTTTCGCTGGGCCGGCAGCATGCTGCTCGATGCGGCGCGCCTGCGCAAACGCGGCGACCTCGAAAGAGCGACAAGTGTCGCCGAGCGGCCCGCAAACACCGGCAGCAACATCGTCTCGCTGTTCGACCGCATGCGGAAGGTGGCGTCATGAATAGCCTGTCGAAAGCACCGGGCCTGCCAACCGCACCCGACCTGCCGGAAGGACAATGGGCGCTTTTCCTCGACATCGACGGCACGTTGCTGGAGCACGCCGCGCACCCCGACGCCGTGTCCGTGAGCGACGAACTGCGCAACCTCCTCGGCGCCGTCGACAAACGGCTGGACGGCGCCGTCGCCTTTATCACCGGCCGCTCGGTCGAGGGCGCCGACCGCCTGTTTCATCCGTTGAAGCTGCGTGTTGCCGGTCTCTATGGGCTGGAACACCGGCTGACGCCGGACGGCCCGGTCGTTACCGCGGATGCTCCCGCCGATATCGCTGCCCTTGCCGACGCCATCGAGGCCGAACTCGATGACGGCCTTGTTCATATCGAGCGCAAGGGTCCGATCCTCGCCATCCATACGCGTGCGGCGCCGCATCTGCTGGCCAGGGCAACGCATCTTGCCGAACAGGCATTGACCGAGCTTCCCAAGGGCTATCGGGTTATCCCGGGCAACGCCGGCGTCGAACTCATGCCGCTCGAAGCGGCCAAGGGCGCTGCCCTGCGGCGTTTCATGGCAATCCCGCCCTTTGCCGGACGGCGGCCGGTCTTTCTCGGCGACGACACCGCCGACGAAAACGGTTTCGAGGCGATCAACGAGGCCGGCGGCATCTCGATCCGGGTCAAGCCGCGTGGGCCGACCGTGGCCCAATACAGGCTCGATGATGTCACCTGCGCGATAGCTTGGCTTGCCGCCAATTTCGACGCATCACCGGCCCTCAACCGCAAAGCGTCCTGATCCCTGCCGTCTGCGGGTCGAATCAAGATCGCCGCGATTGCGCCGACCTTCGCCAAAAGCCGATCGATAAGCGCTGTTCTCATTGAATATCTTTAAGGCCAAAGCCGGCAAATGGATTGCTTGCCGGTTCCCCTGCGTCAGGCATAACCTGCGCAGTCGACGCGTGAGGGCGCGTGCGGCATCAAGGGGAGGACATCGCAATGACCATACAAGGCGCATCACCCGATCTATACAATGAGGATTTGGCTCCGGCCAAAGTCCGAAACTGGGGGCCGTTCTCGATCTTCAACGTCTGGACGTCGGACGTCCACAGCCTCTGGGGCTACTATCTCGCCGCAAGCCTGTTCCTGTTTTGCGGCGGCTTCGTCAATTTCATCATCGCCATCGGCATCGGTTCGCTGATCATCTACGCGCTGATGAACATGGTCGGCTATGCCGGCGTGAAGACCGGCGTGCCCTACCCCGTGCTGGCGCGCGCGTCCTTCGGCATCTGGGGCGCCAACATTCCGGCCCTGGTGCGCGCCATCGTCGCCTGCTTCTGGTACGGCGCGCAGACGGCGGCGGCATCGGGCGCGATCGTGGCGTTGCTGATCCGCTCGCAATGGTTCGCCGATTTCAACGCCAACACGCATTTCCTCGGCCACACGGGTCTGGAAGTGATCTGTTTTGTGGTCATCTGGGCACTGCAATTGCTGATCATCCAGAACGGCATGGAAACGGTGCGCCGCTTCCAGGATTGGGCCGGACCGGCGGTGTGGGTGATGATGTTGATCCTGGCGATCTATCTCTGTGTAAAATCCGGGAGATTTGCCTTCACCAGCGACATCCCGATGGATGTGCTGCTCGACAAGACAAAGGATGCCGGCGTACCCGGAACCCCTGGCTCCTGGACGTCGCTGTTTGCGGTGGCGGCGATCTGGGTCACCTATTTCTCAGCGCTCTATCTCAATTTCTGCGATTTCGCCCGCTATGCCCCAGACAAGGCATCGCTGCGCAAGGGCAACATCTGGGGCCTGCCGATCAATCTCATCCTGTTCTCGCTGGTCGCCGGCGTGACCACCATCGCTGCCTTCGACGTGTATGGCGAAGTGCTTCTGCATCCCGACCAGATCTCGGCGAAATTCGACAGCTGGTTCCTGGCAGCGCTTGCAGCCCTGACTTTTGCCGTGGCGACGCTCGGCATCAATGTGGTGGCAAACTTCGTCTCGCCGGCCTTCGACTTCTCCAATGTCTTTCCCCGGCAGATCGACTTCAAGAAGGGCGGCTATATCGCGGCTGTTATCGCGCTGGTGCTCTATCCCTTCGCGCCGTGGGAAGGCAGTGCCGCATCTTTCGTCAACGTCATCGGCGCGACGATGGGGCCGATCTTCGGGGTGATGATGGTCGACTACTATCTGATCCGGAAGGGCGAGGTCGACGTCGAGGCACTGTACCGCGAAGATGGCGAGTTCCGCTTCCAGGGCGGCTGGCACGTCAACGCCTTCATAGCAGCCGGCATCGGCGCCATCTTCTCCTCGGTCCTGCCGAACTTCACGAACCTGCTACCGGCATGGTGGGGCGTTTATGGCTGGTTCTTCGGCGTCGGCATTGCAGGGGTCATCTACTACGTCCTTCGCACCGCCGCCCTTGGCGCAGGGGCCAGGACGGCGAAGGCGTGAAATTGAGGGATAGGGAGTAGTCAGTAGTCAGTAGTCAGTAGTCAGTAGGGAATAATACCCCTACTCCCTACTCCCTACTCCCTACTCCCTACTCCCTACTCCCTACTCCCTACCCCCTACCATCTCAGCCAACCTCCGCACCGTGTTCCAGTTGCGTGCGGTGCCGATGCCCATGCGCTTGTGGTTCATGGCAGCGAGCAGCCGCGAGCTTGGCCGCTGGCGCGAAAAGACGACCCAGATGTCACCGTCGACCGAAGCCACCTTCTCGTCCTCGGCGGCATAGGCCTGGAGCGCGACCACACCATCCGCTGGCGTTGGCTCGCGCATCACCCGCACGGCCACCTGATCGCTTGCCTCGGCAGAGTCGGCCGGGAATGGGTTGCCGGCGGCAAGTTTCAGCCAATCCTCGGCAGTGCGCACGATGATGACGACATTGCGGCCGAAGGTTTTTTCGAAGGCCGTTTCCAACCGCTGTTCCAGCTTGGCGATGCCAGTCGCCCGTGTCTCGAAGACCAGATTGCCGGTCGCCACCAGGGTGCGCGGGTTCTTCAGCCCAAGCTGTTCAGCCATCGCCTTGAGGTCGGCCATGACGACCCGGCGGCCTTCGCCGAGGATAATGCTGTAGAGCAGCGCAACATAGGTCTGCATCAGCTGCGAAACCTCACCGTGGCCCTAGACCAGTCGCGACTGGTCCACCGCGGCCGAGATGAAGCTGGCGAACAGGGGATGCGGCTCAAGCGGCCGGCTCTTCAGCTCCGGATGGTACTGGACACCGATGAACCAGGGATGGTCGGGGTATTCGACCGTTTCCGGCAGCACGCCGTCGGGCGACATGCCGGCAAACACCAGGCCGCAATCTTCGAGCCGCTCCTTGTAGTCGATATTGACCTCGTAGCGGTGGCGATGGCGCTCGGAAATCTGGGTGTCGCCATAGATGTCGGCGATCTTCGAACCCTTGGCGAGTTCAGCCTGATAGGCGCCGAGCCGCATGGTGCCGCCGAGATCGCCGGTTTCGCGGCGCTTCTCCAGCATGTTGCCTTTCAGCCATTCGGTCATCAGGCCGACGACCGGCTCGTCGGTCGGACCGAATTCGGTCGACGAGGCGTGTTCGACGCCGGCCAGCGAGCGCGCCGCCTCGATGCAGGCCATCTGCATGCCGAAGCAGATGCCGAAATACGGCACCTTGCGCTCGCGGGCGAATTTCGCCGCCAGGATTTTGCCTTCCGAGCCACGCTCGCCGAAGCCGCCGGGCACCAGGATGCCATGCACCTTTTCCAGCCACGGCGTGGGGTCTTCCTTCTCGAAAATCTCGCTCTCGATCCAGTCGAGCTTGACCTTGACGCGGTTGGCCATGCCGCCATGCGACAAAGCCTCGATCAGCGATTTGTAGGCATCCTTGAGGCCGGTGTATTTGCCGACAATGGCAATCGTCACCTCGCCCTCCGGATTGTGGATGCGGTTGGACACGGCCTGCCAGGGCTCCATACGTGGCTTCGGCGCCGGATCGATACCGAAGGCGGCCAGCACTTCCGAATCGAGCCCTTCCTTGTGGTAAGCCATCGGCACGTCATAGATGTGGGGCACGTCGAGCGCCTGGATGACGGCACTTTCGCGCACATTGCAGAACAGCGACAGTTTTCTGCGCTCTTCCTTGGGGATGGCGCGGTCGGCGCGGACCAGCAGGATATCGGGCGCGATGCCGATGCCGCGCAGTTCCTTGACCGAATGCTGGGTCGGCTTGGTCTTCAACTCGCCGGCCGTCGGGATGTAAGGCATCAAGGTCAGGTGGACATAGACGGCGTTGTTGCGCGGCAGATCGTTGCCGAGCTGGCGGATCGCCTCGAGGAACGGCATCGCCTCGATATCGCCGACCGTGCCGCCGATCTCGCACAGCACGAAATCATAGTCGTCATTGCCGTCGAGCACGAAATTCTTGATCTCGTCGGTGACGTGCGGAATGACCTGCACGGTGGCGCCGAGATAGTCGCCGCGCCGTTCGCGCTCGATGATGTTCTTGTAGATGCGGCCGGTGGTGATGTTGTCCTGCTGGTTGGCCGAGCGGCCGGTGAAGCGCTCGTAATGGCCAAGATCGAGATCGGTCTCGGCGCCGTCATCGGTGACGAAAACCTCGCCATGCTGGTAAGGCGACATCGTTCCGGGATCGACATTGAGATAGGGATCGAGCTTTTTGATGCGTGCGCGATAGCCTCGCGCCTGCAAGAGAGCCCCAAGGGCCGCTGCAGCGATGCCTTTTCCAAGTGAGGAAACCACGCCGCCTGTGATGAATACATATCGCGCCATGGGAGTCATCGCTTAACGCGGCCGAATTGATTCCGCCAGAGAAAAAACCGCCGCTGAGGCTTTTTCCAGAGAAGGCGCGATAGTCCCGAGGTTCGAGACTGGTGTTTTGGTCAAAACAAAAGGGCCGGCAAAAGCCGGCCCTTCGGCAGGTTTGTGAAAACGTCAGATGATGACGACCTTGGTGCCGACCCTGACGCGGCTGTAGAGGTCCATGACGTGCTCGTTGATCATGCGGAAGCAGCCATTGGAAGCGCTGGTTCCGATCGACTGCGGCGCGATGGTGCCGTGGATGCGCAGATGCGTGTCCTTCTTGCCGTCGTAGAGATAGATGGCGCGGGCGCCGAGCGGGTTCTGGCCGCCGCCGGGCATGCCGTCCTTGTACTGGCCATAATGCTTGGGTTCGCGCTTCTGCATGTCGAGCGTCGGGATCCAGCGCGGCCATTCCTGCTTGTCGCCAACGGCAACCTTGCCCTTGAACTGCAGGCCTTCGCGGCCGACCGCGATCGCATAGCGGCGGGCGGTGAAAGCCGATTCGACGAGGTAGAGGCGGCGCGCGCTGGTATCGATGACGATCGTACCCGGCTCATAGCCGCTGAATTCGACGTCCTGCGGCACGAATTCCGGCTTCACCTTGAACTGCTTCTTGGCTTGCCGCTTGGCGAGAGCCTGGTCGAGCGCGCGCGTTTCGGGGAGATAGGCAATCGACGAGGCAGAGGACGTGCCGCCGAACAGGCCGGCGAACAGTCCGCCGCTCGTCGGCTTCTGGCCTGGGGCCTCGCTGCGCAATTCGCCATTGTTGCCGGTCAGCGCGATATTCATCGCTTCGGCCGGAAGCGGTTCAGCCGATTCGATCGGCTCGATCGGCGCGATCGGGTCAACCGGAGCGATGATCTTGGTGGTCTTCTTGCCTGGCTTGGCGTCGGCAACCACGACCGGCTTGCCCTTGCTTGCCAGGAACGCCTGGCGCTGGGCATCGGCCCTGGCTTTCGCCGCATCGCGCATCGCCAGCTTGCGGGCCTCGAGCGCCTTGACGCGGGCGAGATCCCTGTCGGCGGCGATCTTGTCTTCGAGCTTGCTGATCTGAGCCAGATCATCCGGGCTCGGGTTTTTCTTCTTCTTGAGAAGCTTCAGCTGCGTCGCATCGCTCTTGGCGGCGACGTTGATGACAGCGGTTTTGCCAACCGCCTGCGGTGAGGTCATTGCCGGAGTGCCGGCGAAGGCCGCGGAGCTCATGCCGAATACGGCACAAAACCCCATGAAAATGAAGCTGCGAAGCTGCATGGCGAAGATCCGATCGTTCAATGCTTGTTGCCCACGGCGTCGCCCGGCGCCCCCCAAGGGCGCAGAAAGTGCCGCCGGCAATCTATAATCGAAGTGGCGTACGGGCCTCAAGCACGGGGTGCGGTCGAATCTTCGTGATCGTGTGCCATTTGCCGCGACTGTGTTGAAACAACAACAGATCGCGGCATCTGACCGTACCGACTACTGGTTCGGAACCTGCGGCGTGACCGGCAAGGTAACGCCATTGGTAGCCGGCGGCGCAGCCGAATCGTCGGTTGCAGGTGGCGTCGCCGGAGATGGAGCCGTCGCCGGGGCTGTGGTGGCGGGAGCCGTCGCGGGCGGCGTCGTGGCGGCGCCGTTGGCCGCGGGCGCGGCCGGTGCGGTGTTGCCCGAAGGCGGCGTCGGCGCCGTCGTGCCGGGCAACTGATTGAGCACGCCGTTGCCGCTGTCGGCCGGCACGCGGTCGAGAATGTCGATCGGTTTTTCGCCATAGCGGGCAACGATCGAGAGTGTCAGCGACGTCACGAAGAAGGCCGCGGCCAGGATCGCCGTCGCCCGCGTCAGCGCATTGGCGGCGCCACGCGCGGTCATGAAACCGGAACCGCCGCCAATGCCGAGACCACCGCCTTCGGAGCGTTGCAGCAGCACGACGCCGACAAGGGCGAGCACGACCATGAGGTGGATGACGATCAGTACGGTTTCCATATTTTATCCTGGCAAGCCCTGCCGCTCCCTGGCGATCAGGGCCGGTGATTTGGAGGCGGCTCCATACAATGCTTTAACGGCATTTCCAAGCCCGTGGCCGGAATATGGGAAGCAATGCGCCCTTTGCAACGATTTCCGCCGAACTGCTGCGTTCATAAGTCGATGACCGAAATTCCGGGGCCTACGCGATATTCTGGTATGCCTCGGCGATGGCGAGAAAGTCGGACGCCTTCAGGCTGGCGCCGCCAACCAGCGCGCCATCGACGTTTTTGACGCCCAGCAGTTCGACAGCGTTGGACGCCTTGACCGAGCCGCCATAGAGGATGCGCATCTTGCCGGCCACGGCTGCGCCGAGCGCTTCCGCCAGTTTTTGGCGGATATGTGCGTGCGCCTCCGCCACGTCTTCGGCGGTCGGCGTCAGGCCGGTGCCGATAGCCCATACCGGCTCGTAGGCGATAACGGTGTTGGCGGGCGCTGCGCTCGGTGGCACCGAGCCGGCGACCTGCCGCGATAATACGTCGAGTGCTGTGCCCGCTTCGCGCTCGGCCTTGGTCTCGCCGATGCAGATGATGGCGACGAGCCCTGCCCGCCACGCCGCCGAGGCCTTGGCGAGGACGATGGCATCGTCCTCGCTGCGCTGTTCGCGGCACTCGGAATGGCCGACAATGACGTGGCTGGCGCCCGCATCCTTCAGCATCTCGGCTGAGACACAGCCGGTGAAGGCGCCGCTTTCCTTGATGTGGCAGTCCTCGCCACCGGCCCGCACCGGCGTGCGCGACAGGATTTCGACGGCGCGCGACAGCAAGGTCGCCGGCACGCACACCAATGCTTCGGTCTCTGCGTCGAGCCCGCTCATGAAGCCGTTGCCGATCATCCTGAGCTCGTTCAGCGAAGCGCTGGTGCCGTTCATTTTCCAGTTGCCGGCAACGAGCGGTCGAATTCCTGGCGTCATGGGGATCTGGTTCTCCGGGCGACATTGGGGTCTCGCCCTCCCTATCAAAATCAGGCCACAAAGCAATCGACAGTGAGCCGGAAGGGCGCTATTGCGCTTGTTTCAGACTCGGGCGCACGCAAAACTGCGCAAAAATCGGAAGTAACAATGCTTGGTATATTGAGAAGCGCGGCAGGGACCTGGGTCGCGAAAGCCCTGCTGTCGCTGCTGGTGTTGAGTTTCCTTGCCTGGGGCGTCACCACGCGGATGACGGGCGGCTTCCTGGCTGGCCATCATGCGGTGATCACCGCCGGCAGCACCACCGTGTCGATCACCGAATACCGCCTCGCCTACGATCGCCAGATCGCCATGCTGCAGCAGCAGATCGGCCAACGCATCAGCCGCGACCAGGCCAAGGCCTATGGCATCGACAACCAGGTGCTGGCTCAGTTGGTGTCCGGCGCCGTCCTCGACGAACAGGCGCGCAAGCTCGGGCTTGGCTTCTCCAAGGACAGGCTGGCCGAACTGACGCGGCAGGAACCCGCCTTCCAGGGCCCGAATGGCCAGTTCGACCGCCGGCTGTTCGAATCCCGGCTGCGCGAACTGGGCATGCGGCCGGAGGATTATCTGAAGAACCGGGCCCAGGTGGCGGTGCGCCAGCAGATCGTCGAAGCGGTTTCGGACGGGCTCAAGGCTCCGGATACCTTCTTCAAGGCAGTTGCGCTCTATCGCGGCGAAGACCGCACCATCGACTATCTGATCTTGCCAAAGGCGTTGGTGGAGCCCATCGAGGCGCCATCCGACAGCGTGCTTCAGGCTTATTTCGAGGCCAACAAGAAAACCTACGCGGCGCCAGAATACCGCAAATTCTCCTATGTCCGGCTCGAGCCCGAAGACATCATGGATGTCAGCGCCGTGACCGACCAGCAGGTCAGCGACGACTACAACAAGAACAAGGGCCGCTACACCACGCCGGAAATGCGCACCATCGAACAGCTGGTGTTCCCTTCCGCGGACGCCGCCAAGGCGGCATCCGATTCGCTGAAGACGGGCGCCACTTTCGACAAGATCGTCACCGCGCAGGGCAAGACCCCGGCCGACACGCTGCTCGGCACGCTCTCCAAGGATAAGATCACCGACAAGGCGGTCGCCGATGCCGCATTCGCGCTTGCCGTCAACGAAGTCAGCCCGGTCGTCCAGGGCGCGTTCGGTCCGGTGCTTTTGCGCGTCACCGAGATCAAACCGGAAACGGTGAAGCCGCTGGCGGAAGTGTCAGACCAGATCCGAAAGGATCTGGCGCTCGGCGAAGCAAGCCGCATCCTGCTCGACGTGCACGACAACTACGAAGACACCCGCGCCGCCGGCAGCACGCTGGCCGAAGCCGCCGCCAAACTGAAGCTCAAGGACGTCACCGTCGAGGCCATAGACCGCACCGGCCTCAAGCCGGACGGCACCATCATCAAGGACCTGCCGGCATCGCCGGACCTGATCAAGGCGGTGTTCGAGGCCGAGCCCAACACCGAGAATCAAGCCCTGACCACGCCTAACAACGGCTTCGTGTTCTATGAACTGACATCGATCACGCCGGCTCGCGACCGCACGCTGGACGAAGTCCGCCAGCGCGTGGTGGCGGACTGGACGACAGAGGAAACGACCAAGCGGCTGACCGCGAAAGCAGACGAACTCGACAAGCGCCTCAAGGCTGGCACCACACTCGACGTCATCGCCGGCGAACTGAAGCTTGAAAAGCAGACCAAGCGCGGCGTGAAGCGCGAGGCCGACGATGTCGATTTCGGCAAGGAGGGTGCTGCTGCGATGTTCGGGGTCGGCGAAGGCGGCACCGGGCTGATCCCCTCGCCCACCGGCGACGGCCAGATCCTGTTCAAGGTCGCCGAAGTGTTCGAGCCGGCCGGAGCCGACGCCAGCTCGGTACCCGACGATGCGCAAAAATCCTTCACGCAAGGCATGTCCGACGATCTGCTCGACCAGTTGGTGGCGCAGTTGCAGACGCAGTTCGCCGTCAGCCTCGACCAGGCCGCCGTTGCCCAAGCCCTCGCCCAATGAATGGCCCTAGCCAATGAGCGCCCTAAAGACCCATATCGCCAAGGTCGCCACGGGAACCGGGCTTACCTTCGAGGAAGCGCGCGAAGCTTTCGACATCATCATGTCTGGCGACGCGACGCCGGGGCAGATCGGCGGCTTCCTGATGGCCTTGCGTGTGCGCGGCGAGACGGTGAGCGAGATTTCCGGCGCCGTCGCCACCATGCGTGCCAAGATGCTGCGCGTCGAAGCTCCTGAGGGCGCAATCGACATTGTCGGCACCGGCGGCGACAATTCGCATTCAGTCAACATCTCGACCGCTTCGGCCTTCGTCATTGCCGGCTGCGGCGTGCCGGTCGCCAAGCACGGCAATCGCGGCCTGTCGTCGCTGACGGGCGCTGCCGATGTGCTGGTCGCGCTCGGCGTCAAGATCGATATCCCGCCAGAGGTAATCGGCCGCTGCATCCAGGAGGCCGGCGTCGGCTTCATGTTCGCACCTGCGCACCACCCGGCGATGAAGCATGTCGGCCCGACCCGCGTCGAGCTCGGCACGCGCACGATCTTCAACCTGCTCGGACCGCTGTCCAATCCGGCCGGCGTCAGCAGGCAGATGGTCGGCGTGTTCCTGCCGGAATGGATCGTGCCGGTGGCCGAGACATTGAAGGCGCTGGGCACCGAGCATGCCTGGGTCGTCCATGGCGACGGCTATGACGAAATCACCACCACCGGCGAAACGCAGGTGGCGGAACTGGCCGGCGGCGAGATCCGCCATTTCACGCTCACCCCGGAAGCCGTCGGCCTGCAGCGCCACACCAAGGACGAGTTGCGCGGCGGCGACGCCGCCTACAATGCCACGGCGTTGCGCGACATGCTGAGAGGTGCTGCCGGGGCCTATCGCGATACGGTGCTGATGAACGCCGGCGCCGGCATGGTGGTGGCCGGCAAGGCGACGACGCTTGCCGACGGCATGGCCGCGGCCACACAGGCCATCGACAGCGGCCGGGCGCTGGGCGTGCTCGACAGGCTGGTCGAGATTTCAAACGGATGAGCCGTGGCTGACATTCTGCGCAACATCGAGGCCTACAAGCGCGACGAGATCGCGGCGGCGAAGGCGCGGATACCGTTGGCCGAGATCAAGGCGCGAGCCAAGGATGCCGACGCACCGCGTGGCTTTCGGAGGGCGCTTGAGGCGAAGCGCAGATCGGGCAGCTTCGGCCTGATCGCCGAGATCAAAAAGGCAAGCCCATCCAAAGGCTTAATCCGTGCCGATTTCGACCCGCCCGCACTGGCGCAGGCCTATGAGAAAGGCGGTGCCGCCTGTCTTTCGGTGCTGACCGATGCGCCATCCTTCCAGGGCGCGCCGGAATTTCTCACCAATGCACGGAAGGCAGTGTCCCTGCCCGCGCTGCGCAAGGATTTCCTGTTCGACCCTTACCAGGTCTACGAGGCTCGCGCATGGGGCGCCGATGCCATCCTGATCATCATGGCCAGCGTCGATGATGCCTTGGCGAGCGAATTGGAAGCGACCGCGTTCGAACTCGGCATGGACGCGCTGATCGAGGTGCATGACGAGGCCGAGACGCAGCGCGCGGTAAAACTCTCGTCGCAGCTGATCGGCATCAACAACCGCAATCTCAGAACATTCGAGACCAGCCTCGAGACCTCGGAACGGCTGGCATCGATGGTGCCGGGCGGCCGATTGCTGGTCAGCGAGAGCGGAATTTTCACCCACGACGATTGCTTCAGGATGCAAAAGACCGGCATCAGCACCTTCCTCGTCGGCGAGAGCCTGATGCGGCAAGAGGATGTCGCTGCGGCAACGCGGCTGCTTTTGACAGGCAAGGCGAAGGCAGGGGCCATCTGAGGATGGCAGCCGCCCTCACCCATCTCGGCGCCAAGGGCGAGGCCAACATGGTCGATGTCGGCGAGAAGGCGGAGACGACGCGCACGGCGGTCGCCGAGGGCTTTGTCTCGATGCGGGCCGAAACCCTGAAGATGATCCTCGACGGCGACGCCAAGAAGGGCGATGTGCTCGGCACCGCGCGCATTGCCGGCATCATGGCGGCCAAGAAGACGCATGAGCTGATTCCGCTCTGCCATCCGCTGCTTTTGACCAAGGTGTCGGTCGACATCGAACCGGACACCACGCTGCCCGGCCTCAGGGTCACCGCGCTCGCCCGCGTCACAGGCAAGACCGGGGTCGAGATGGAGGCGCTGACCGCGGCATCTGTCGCGTGCCTGAGCATTTACGACATGGCCAAGGCGGTCGACCGCGCCATGGTGATTTCCGGTATAAAGCTGGTGGAAAAGACCGGCGGCAAGTCAGGTGGCTACAAGGCGGGTTCGTAAATGGCGCTGGTTCCAGTCGCCGAGGCGCTTCAACGCCTACTCGACGGCGCTGTGGCGTTGCCCGGTGAAAGCGTCGCGCTGGCGGATGCGGCCGGCCGGGTGCTGGCGGAGCCGGTCGTGGCGCTGCGTACCCAGCCGCCTTTCAATGCATCTGCCATGGACGGCTATGCCGCACGGGCGCAGGATGTGGCGTCCGCTCCGGCGAGGCTTTCGGTGATCGGCATGGCGCCCGCAGGGCGGGGCTTTAACGGCACTGTAGGTAAGGCGGAAGCCGTGCGCATCTTCACCGGCGCGCCGCTGCCGGAAGGCGCAGACACCATTGTCATCCAGGAGAATGTCCGCGATCTCGGCGGTGGCCGGATCGAGGTCACCGAACCGACGGCGAAGAACCGTAACATCCGCCGCCTTGGACTGGATTTTGCCCAAGGCGACGTGCTGCTGGAAAAAGGCCGCGTGCTCGATCCGGCTGCATTGTCCCTGGCGGCATCGGCCAATCATCCCCTGTTGAACGTGGTGCAACGGCCGCTGGTCGCCATCATCGCCACCGGCGACGAATTGCTGCCACCGGGCAGCGAACCTGGCCCCGACCAGATCATCTCGTCCAACGCCTATGGCGTCGCTGCTGTGGCGCAGTCGGTCGGCGCTCGCGCGCTCGATCTCGGTATAGCGGCCGATCGCAAGGAAGCGATCGCGGCGCTGGTGAAAAAGGCGGTCAATGCGAAAGCCGACGTCATCGTCACGCTCGGCGGCGCCTCGGTCGGCGACCATGATCTCGTCCATGACGTGCTGACCGGCGAAGGCATGATGCTCGACTTCTGGAAGCTCGCCATGCGCCCGGGCAAGCCGCTGATGTTCGGGCGGCTGGGCGATATCAGGTGCATCGGCCTGCCCGGCAATCCGGTGGCGAGCCTGGTCTGCTCGCAATTGTTCCTGAAGCCGCTGTTGGCGCAGCTCGGCGGCCGTCCCCACCGGCAGGACATCCGCCAGGCTCAGCTTGGCGCCGCGATGCCGGCCAATGATCTAAGGCAAGACTATGTGCGCGCCGTGGTCCGGGAAGAAGCCGGCGCATTGGTGGCGACGCCGTTCGGCATCCAGGATTCCTCGATGCTGAGAATGCTGGCCGACGCCAACGGCCTGATCGTGCGCGAGCCCTTCGCTCCGGCGGCAGAAGCAGGCGCTGCTTGCAGCGTTCTGATGTTGCGCTGAAGGTCGCGGATCCAAGCCGTTAATTCCAAGAGATAAGACTGGTTGTTACTCCGCCAGCAATGTCCGCGTCAGCGGATGTGTCGGATCGGCAAGCCCGTCGACGATGCTGAAATGATGCCGGTCCGGCTCGACCACTGTGCTGGTCGTGGCGCCGAGGCCGATCCAGATGTTGGCAAGCAGCGCATTCTGGCGCAGGAACTCCGCCCGCTCGCCGCCGCCGGCCCAGCAGGTGATGCGCGCGCCCTGCATGGGGCGCAGCAGAACCGGGCTTTCGGCCAGTGCTTCCGCTTCATCGATGGCCAGTGTCGCGTTCATCCCCGTCCGCATTATCGGCCGCAGATCATGAACCCCGGAGATCGAGACGACATTGCGTGTGCGGCCGGCCACATCGGCGGCCAGAGGCGTCGTTGTCGTCACCATCCTGGAGGCGAGATGGCCGCCGGCGGAATGCCCGGTCAGGATCACCGGCCCGCCGACCATCGTCGCCGCCTTGCCGATCGCCCCCGCGATTTCCCTGACGATGCCGGAAATGCGTATGTCGGGACAAAGCGTGTAAGTCGGCATTGCCACGGCAAAGCCATTGGCAACCGCGCCGTTGGCCAGATGCGACCATGGCTTGTTGTCGAACGCCTTCCAGTAACCGCCATGGATGAAGACGACGAGCCCTTTGGGCATGACATCGGGAAGGAACAGATCGAGCCTGTTGCGCGGGCTGTCGCCATAGGCGATGTCGAGCTTGGCCCGACCGGACGCCGACATTGTGTCGCGAAAAGCCTGTGCCGGTGTGTCCCATGCGGCCGGCCAGCGATTGCTGCCGGCAATGTTGTCGCCGTTGGCGTAGGCATTGTCCCAATCGGCAACACGATGTTCGAGCATCTGCATCCCTCCCGGATGGCTTCAGTTCAGTCGACAGGAATGGCCGCCGAACAGGGCGGCGTCAATGCTGCGATTTAAAAACATTTTAGGCTTGAAACAAATTTCGACTGGTGCGATCCTGCGCCTTGTTCAGCCATGGGCGCGAGGCAGACAGGGGCAGCCGAAAATGCTTGGGCCATCAGCGCATATCGACACATTCACGCGCGACAACCTGCCGCCGCCGGAGCAATGGCCGGAGTTTTTGCTCGACGGCTTCGACTATCCCGACCACATAAATGCCGGCGTCGAATTGACCGACAGGCTGGTCGAAAAAGGGTTCGGCGACCACACTGCGCTGATCGGCAATGGCCGCCGCCGCACCTACAAGGAACTGTCCGACTGGACCAACAGGCTCGCCCATGCCCTGGTCGAGAATTATGGCGTCAAGCCGGGCAACCGGGTGCTGATCCGCTCGGCCAACAACCCGGCCATGGTCGCCTGCTGGCTGGCCGCCACCAAGGTTGGCGCGGTGGTCGTCAACACCATGCCGATGCTGCGCGCCGGCGAACTCGCCAAGATCGTCGACAAGGCGGAAATCACGGTTGCGCTTTGCGATACAAGGCTGATGGACGAGATGACCGCCTGCGCCAAGGGCAGTGCGTATCTCAAGCAGGTCATTGGCTTCGACGGCACGGCCAACCATGACGCGGAACTCGACCGCGCCGCCCTCGACAAGCCGGTCACCTTCACTGCCGTCAACACCGGCCGCGACGATGTCGCCCTGCTCGGCTTCACCTCCGGCACCACCGGCGTGCCGAAGGCGACGATGCATTTCCACCGCGACCTGCTGATCGTCGCCGACGCCTATGCCCGCGAAATCCTGGAGGTGACGCCCGACGACATCTTCGTCGGCTCCCCGCCCCTTGCCTTTACCTTCGGTCTTGGCGGGCTCGCCATCTTCCCGCTGCGTTTCGGCGCCGCGGCGACGTTGCTGGAACAGGCGACGCCACCCAACATGATCCACATCATCGAGACCTACAAAGCGACCATTTCCTTCACCGCTCCAACCGCCTATCGGGCCATGCTCAAGGCCATGGATCAAGGCGCTGACCTGTCCTCGCTGCGCGTCGCGGTTTCGGCGGGCGAGACGCTGCCGGCGCCTGTCTTCGAGGAATGGACTGAGAAGACCGGCAAGCCGATCCTCGATGGGATCGGCGCCACCGAGATGCTGCATATCTTCATCTCCAACCGCTTCGACGACATGAAGCCGGCCTCCACCGGCAAACCCGTCGGCGGCTATCAGGCACGCATCGTCGATGACGAGATGCGGGAGTTGCCGCGCGGCTCTACTGGCCGGCTGGCGGTGCGCGGCCCGACGGGCTGCCGCTACATGGCCGATGCCAGGCAAAAGGACTATGTCCGCGACGGCTGGAATCTCACCGGCGATACGTTCACGCAGGACGAGGATGGCTTCTTCCACTTCGCCGCGCGTTCCGACGACATGATCGTCAGCGCCGGCTACAACATCGCCGGCCCCGAGGTCGAAGCGGCGCTGCTCTCGCATCCCGACGTCGCCGAATGCGCGGTGACCGGCGCCGAGGACGGTGAACGCGGCCAGATCGTCGAGGCGCATATCGTGCTTGTGCAAGGCGTTTCGCCGGACGCATTGACCGTCAAACGCCTGCAGGACCACGTCAAGGCAACGATCGCGCCCTACAAATATCCGCGTTCGGTGAAGTTCATCGACGCCTTGCCCAAAACCCAGACCGGCAAGATCCAGCGCTTCCGGTTGCGCGCGGAGAAGATCAATTGATTAAGCCGCACGATCCGGCGTCCGATGGCGCGCAGATGTCGTTCAAGGAGCGGATGTCCTACAGCGACTATCTGCAGCTGGACAAGGTGCTCGATGCGCAGGCGCCGCTGTCTTCTGCCCATGACGAGATGCTGTTCATCATCCAGCATCAGACATCCGAATTGTGGATGAAACTGGCCCTCCACGAGATCGGCGCCGCGATCCGCTCGATCCGCGCCGACCGCCTCGAACCGAGCTTCAAGATGCTGTCGCGTGTCGCGCGAATCTTCGAGCAGCTCAACAATGCCTGGGACGTGCTGCGCACGATGACGCCCAGCGAATACACCGAGTTTCGCGACGCGCTCGGCCAATCCTCGGGCTTCCAGTCGTGGCAGTACCGCGCTATCGAGTTCATGGCCGGCAACCGCAACCTTGCGATGCTCGGGCCGCACAAGCACCGGCCCGACCTTACGGACAGGCTGGAAGCCATCCTGGCCACGCCGTCGCTCTATGATGAGGCGCTTCTGCTTTTGGCGCGCAATGGCTTCGACATCGGCGCCGACGCCAGTCGCACGGACTGGCGCGAGACGCGCGTCGAGAACGAAGAAGTGCTGGCTGCCTGGCAAACCGTCTACCGCGACCCGCAGCGCTACTGGATGCTCTACGAACTGGCCGAGAAGCTGGTCGACTTCGAGGATTATTTCCGCCGCTGGCGCTTCAACCACGTCACCACGGTCGAGCGCATCATCGGCTTGAAGCGCGGCACGGGCGGCACCTCAGGCGCCTCCTATCTGAAGAAGATGCTGGAGGTCGTGCTGTTTCCGGAGCTCTGGACGGTCCGCACCCGGCTGTAGTAGTTCCTCAGGTGACCGCGGTCTTTACCGCGAAGCGGGCGTCCTGCCAGGCGCCGGTGCGCAAAATATCCTCCAGCGCTTCGACCGCCTGCCAGACATCGCCATAACCGACATAGAGCGGCGTGAAGCCGAAACGGATGGTCGACGGCGCCCGAAAATCGCCGATCACGCCGCGCTCGATCAGCGCCCGCATCACCTGGTAGCCATGCGGGTGGAGGAACGACACCTGGCTGCCGCGCTGGCTGCCGTCGCGCGGGCTTTCGAGTTCAAGGCCGTAGGCGCCGCATCTGGCTTCGACGAGCTGGATAAACAGGTCGGTCAGTGCGATGCTTTTTCTGCGCACCGCCGCCATGTCGACGTCGTTCCAGATATCGAGCGCGCCCTTGAGCGCCCGCATCGACAGCACCGGCTGCGTTCCGCACAGGAAGCGGCGGATCCCGCTGCCGACGGCAAAGCCCTGCTCGAAGGCAAAGGGCCGCGCATGGCCCCACCAGCCGCTGAGCGGCTGCCTGATATCACCATGGTGGCGCTCGGCCGCGTAGATGAAGGCCGGCGAGCCCGGGCCGCCATTGAGGTATTTGTAGGTGCAGCCGACAGCGAAATCGGCATTGGCACGGTCGAGTTCGACCGGCAAGGCGCCGGCGGTGTGGCAGAGGTCCCAGATGATCAGCGCGCCGGCGTCATGTGCCTTGCGCGTCAGCGCCGCCATGTCGCGCAACTGGCCGGATTTGTAGTTTACGTGGTTGACCAGGATGACGGCAACGCTGTCGTCGATCAGCTCCTCGATTGCGGCCGCGTCGACGCCCTCCAGCCGCAGCCGCGTTCCCGGCCGGGTCGAGGCGACGCCTTCGGCCATGTAGAGGTCGGTCGGGAAACTGTCGCCCTCGGCAACGATGGCCGACCGAGCCGGCCGCATGCCGAGCGCGGCGTGCAGCAGCTTGTAGATGTTGATCGAGGTTGTGTCGCAGACCACCGTCTGCCCGTCAGCCGCGCCGATCAGTCGTCCGAGCTGATCTCCCAGTTCCACCGGCATGTTGAACCAGCCAGCGGTGTTCCAGGCGCGAATGAGGTCGTGCGCCCATTCCTGCGTGGCGGCCTGCTGCAATTCGCTGAAGACGGCTGGTGACGCGGCACCCAGCGAATTGCCGTCGAGATAAATTACGCCTTGCGGTAAGACAAAGCGTTCACGCATGGAGCGCAGCGGATCGGCGGCATCCATTGCTTCGATTGCAGCGAGATCGGTTGTTATGCTCATGGTCCGGCGCCCCTCCATAGACAACGCGCGCGGCGGAGCCTGCCGCCGAAACATGCCGGCGATCTTGAGTGGTCGCCCCTTGAGCTGTCAAACATTATATATAATTCATCCGTTGAAAGGCTTTGATATATAATGATCCGCCGAGCGTTTATGTCTGATGGATCACGATGCTGGATGACGAGCAGACCTCGAAGACGGAAGTGGCCTATCGCCTGCTCAGGCGCGATATTCTTGCGACCCGGCTGGCGCCTGCCGCGCCGTTGAAGCTGAGCACGCTGCGCAACACCTACGGCATCGGCTGGACGCCGTTGCGCGAGGCGCTGTCGCGGCTGGAGGCGGAACGGCTTGTGACCGCCATCAGCAACCGCGGGTTTGCGGTCGCTCCCGTCTCTCGGGCGGAGCTCGAGGATTTGGCGCGTGCGCGGCTGGTGGTCGAACTGCCCCTGCTGGTGGAATCGATCGAGAAGGGCGACCGTGAGTGGGAAGACGCGGTCGTTGCCGCCCACTATCGTCTCTCACGGTGCGGGTCTATTCTCGACGATCCATCGGATGATGCGGTCGACGCGTGGTACGAAAAACACGATGCCTTCCATGCGGCGCTGCTCAGTGCCGCGACATCCAGCTGGCTGCTGCGCTTCAATGCAACGATTTCCGACCAATTGCATCGCCATCACCGCTTTCTGGGTCTGGCCCCGACGCTGCGCGCCGCCGCCGGCCGCACGGACGGACACCGGAAGGCCGTGGCGGCCCTGCGCGACGCCGTGGCGATCGAACACCATACCGCCCTGATGGAAGCGGCCCTCGATCGCGACGTCGAACGTGCGAAGACTCTGATGACCGCTCACATCGGCTACACGCTGCGGGTCTATGCCCAGAGAGAACCCCGCGCGGATGCTGCGCAGCCCCGTCCGAAAAGGAAGCGGCGATCGTAGCCGACGACGCAGGGCACTTTGTCTTCGTTTCACCCCGTTGCTGGCAACCGGGCGCAGGCGGCGCTCGCAGCGCCGAACGTTACGCTGAACAAAACGCCAACACATTCATTAAACTTTAAAAGGTTGCGGAACACAACTGGAACAGATAGTGTTTGTTCTGGGTTTGTTTTTTCTGATTCTGGTTTCAGAACCCTTGGGGGCCGCGATGCTGACGCGCAAACAACATGAGCTTCTGATGTTCATCCATGAACGCCTGAAGGAGAGCGGAATCCCGCCGTCCTTCGACGAGATGAAGGAAGCGCTCGACCTCGCCTCCAAGTCCGGCATCCACCGCCTGATCACGGCGCTTGAGGAGCGCGGTTTCATTCGCCGGCTGCCGAACCGGGCGCGCGCGCTGGAAGTGCTGCGGCTGCCCGACTCGATCGCACCAGGCCTCAATGCGGCGAGGAAGTTTTCGCCGAGCGTCATTCAGGGCAGTCTTGGTCAAACCGGCCAAGGGCAAGGCGGCCAAGGACAAGGCGCGTTGGGCCAAGGCGGTCTCGGCCGCCAGATCAAGCCGGGCTCGCCGTCGCGTTCGATGTCGGCCGGCAATGACGATGCCGTTTCCGCGATTTCAATCCCGGTTATGGGACGCATCGCCGCCGGCGTGCCGATCGACGCCATCCAGCATCAGACCCATTCGATCTCGGTGCCGCCCGATATGATCATGGGCGGCGAACACTACGCGCTCGAGGTCAAGGGCGATTCGATGATCGAGGCCGGCATTTTCGATGGCGACACGGTCATCATCCGCAATGCCGACACAGCCAGCCCCGGCGAGATCGTGGTGGCGTTGGTCGACGATGAGGAAGCGACCCTGAAACGCTTCCGCCGCAAGGGCGCCTCGATCGCCCTGGAAGCCGCCAACCCGGCCTACGAGACCCGCATTTTTGGACCGGACAGGGTGAAGGTGCAGGGCAAGCTTGTCGGATTGATCCGGCGCTACTGAGCCGGCTTGGGTTTGTACTTTTCACGCTGGTTGTAAGGCGGCAGGCCGCGCGCTTCGCGGGAGAAGCGGCGTTGCTCGTGCCAGGGGCGATACGGCTTGTCGACGGCGAAGCGGATGGTTGGCGCTGCAGCTGCCGATTGCGGATCGAAGAAGACGGCGGCGCTGCCGTCGCGGGCCAGCTGTTTCTTCGTCACGACCAGCACCAGCGGGTCGCGGCACGGATTGTAGGCGGTGGCGTCATCGATGACGATCAGGCTCGCGAAGGCACAGGCCGGCCGCGCCGTCTTGCGGTCTTTCGCAAGCGCTACAATGGCTCCGGAAGGGTGCCGGGCGATACAGAGATCGCCGGTGCAATAGAAGGGCGAGCCGGGCGGCAGATCGAGCGGATCGAGATCGAACCGCGTATCTGTTGCCTCGAAAATCTCAGGTGGGATAATGGTTTCGGCCCGCAGCGCCCGTTTCCAATTGTCCGTGGTGAATTCGTTGGAGCGTTCGCGGTTGAGGGCGAGTTCGCCGCCACCGATCGGCATGGCCACCAGATGCGCATCCTCGGATATGAGCACGTCGGGCGTAAGCACCTGCGGCACCGTCAACAGGCCGGCCAGCACGAAAGGCACGGCCGCCAACCTGAGCCAGGTGGTGGCCATGGTGGCGATGACGAGGGCGACCGCCACCAACAGCACCGAGCGGATGGAGATCAGCCCGACGGCGTCGACCGGCGAGCGCTCGGAAATCCAGGCCGATATAGCGATCATCGCCATCAGACCCTTGCCCATCACATAGAGGAACGGCCCGTCGGCGCCGAACGGCATCGCCAGTGCGCTGAGCACGGCAAAGGGCATGACGATCAACGAAACAATCGGCATCACGGCCAGATTGGCGATCAGGCTGAGCGGCGACACACGCTGAAAATGCCAGATGGCGAACAGCAAGGTTGCACTGCCGGCGATGATCGAGGTCATGGCGAGGCCGCCCATGGCCAGCGCGAATTTTCGCGACAGGAAGCCGACGAAGGAGCGCTTTGCCGGCGGCGTTCTCACCTTGTCGGCGCGGTAATCGGCCCAGCCGGCATAGGCGCCGACAAGGGCGGCGGTGGCGGCAAACGACATCTGGAAGCTGGGACCGACCACCTCGTGCGGCGACACCAGGATGACGGCAATGGCGGAGATCGCCAGATTGCGCATGGTGAGTGCGGCGCGATCAAACAGCACGGCGACAAGCATGACCGCCAGCATGATGAAGCTGCGCTCGGCGGCAACCACGACGCCTGAAATGACGAGATAGGCGGCGATGGAGACGAGTGCTGCCACTGCTGCATATTTCTTGACTGGGCGGCGCGAAGAGAAATCGGGAAACAGCGCAAAGGCGCCACGCAGCAACGCCATGATGGTGCCGGCAACCAGCGCCATGTGCAGGCCGGAGATGGAGATGATGTGGTAGATGCCGGTGCGCCGCATCGCTTCGTTGACCTCGTCCGGGATGCCGGCGCGCACCCCGACAATCAACGCCGCGGCAATCTCGCCTTCGGCGCCGCCGATTTTGCCCCTGATATGGTCGGCAATGTTTTCGCGCGCGTTCTCGATTGCCGAGGAGAGCCGCGCGGTCAGCGGCGGCGGTCCCTGCGTAGCAATGGTTTTCGGATTGCCGAGAAAGAAGCCGCTGCCGCCGATACCGGTGAAATAGCTGTCGAAGGAGAAATCGTAGCTCTCCGGCCGCACCGGACCGGTCGGCGGCAACAGCCTGGCATAGCCGGTGATCAGGGAGCCG
This sequence comes from Mesorhizobium sp. M0317, assembly GCF_040321555.1. Lineage (NCBI taxonomy): Bacteria > Pseudomonadati > Pseudomonadota > Alphaproteobacteria > Hyphomicrobiales > Phyllobacteriaceae > Mesorhizobium > Mesorhizobium sp. M0317. The sequence goes on from NZ_JAMYRV010000032.1 coordinate 64,514, forward strand.
GCGGTCATATCGGCGGGAACGGTCCGCGCCGAGAGCCTGACCCGCTCCGGGGCGTAGCGCAGCTCGGGGTAAGCGGTCGAAACCACGTCGAGCGTCAGCCTGATGCGGCCGCTTTCCATCTGTTCGAGACTGACGACGCGGCCGGTCAGCCGTGTCTGAATCTCGGAGCCGAGCATCTGCGTTCCGGCGCGCCAGGTCTCGACTTTGGCGGCGACGACGCCGAGCGCGCACAGCATCGCGGCCATGCAGAACAGATGCGTCCTCGGCCGCGATCGCGTGGCGACAGCGCAACATGTCGCCAGCACCACAATGGCGATTGGCTGCGCAAAGCCGGGCTCGCCGGCCAGCGAGAAATAAATGATGACGCCGGCCGCCAGGAAAACCGGCACCAGCAGGAAGGCGACGCCCCGGTCGAGCTCCGTGTTGGCGGCCGCGGCAAGGCTGCGGCGGAGCGCGGGCCATGACGGACGGCGAAGCCGTCTGCGCAGACGGGCGATAGATCCGGGCGCTGTGACTTGCGCCGGCAAGGCGTGACCGGGCAGCGCAGGCGCGACGCCGGGATGCGGCTCAGGCAGCGCGAGGGGCAGCGGCTCGGCATAGGGACTATCGGCAAACAGCGAGCGTTCGCTGACGCTTGCCTCGGCGCCTTCGCCTTCCTTCGTGCCCCGGCCACGTCCAGCCATCGGGTCTGCCCCTTGCGCCCCAGACCTCCTATGCTACATGAACGCGCAAAGCGCGAAAGTCCGTGCGGTCGCGTCCACCGCGCCGGAATTGACCATCACTCGCCAAGGACGCTCAATCCTCAATCATATCCCGGCCCTCCGCCCTCAGGCGAGCAAGCCCATCGTGCATTGCCTTCAATTGTTCGGGTGTATGCCCCTGCCATTCAGCGAGCTCCCCCAGGATGAGTAACGGATCACGGGAGCGGTAGGATTTCGTCGGATTACCGGGAAATTTTTTATCGGTCAGGTTAGGGTCATCCATGAAAAACCCCGTCGGCTTTACGATGTAAATCCTTTGACGACTGTCACCCGTTGCAAGCTCTGCTCCCCAGATGGCGGCTTCCAGTGTCTGGGTGAAATAGATCCATGACAGTGGTTTACCTCTGAAATTGGAAGGGTGGCCGACGCTCAGCAGATCCCCGGGTTTCAAATCCGCCCGGGTGCCATGGTAGAACGGATCACCCTCCGTATGGTCGGCGTTTCTGGTCATCGGTAGTCCTTCTTTCAATCATGCTTCCTTAGTGGCGAGACCGGACTGCACACAGTTGCGGTGTTCACGATAATGATTGCAGAAAGGTCAATATGCGTGACCAAGCCAACGCTGTCACGGCGGCGTTGTAGTCGGGCAGTGCCGCCTCCGTGAAGAAATGTCCGCTCGTCAGAGGAGGCTACCACCGTCGCAGCGATGTTCCAGGCACTGTGACGGACGCTGCAGCCGAATGAAACTCAGACATTGACGCTGCTGCCAAATGAGGTTGCGCGGAGGTGCGAACAGATTTTGTGCTACAAGGCTCCGGCGCCCGTTGACGCAACCGATAATTGGCGACGTGCCCCGGCCTCATCCAGCCATCGGGTCTGCCCCTTGCGCCCCAGACCTCCTATGCTACATGAACGCGCAAAGCGCGAAAGCCCGCGCGATCACGCCCCGCTTTCCAAGGTTCCCGAGAGTTCCATGTCCGACACGGTCGTCACCCGTTTTGCCCCCTCGCCCACCGGCTATCTGCATATAGGCGGCGCGCGCACCGCACTGTTCAACTGGCTGTACGCCAAGCACACCGGCGGCACGATGGTGCTGCGCATCGAGGACACCGACCGCGAACGCTTCAACGAGGCGGCGACACAGGCCATTCTGGATGGGCTGACCTGGCTCGGCCTTTCCTGGGACGGTGAGGCCATATCGCAGTTCGAGCGCGCGCCACGCCACCGTGAGGTGGCCGAGGAGCTGGTGCGCCTGGGCAAGGCCTATTACAGCTACGAGACCCCTGCCGAGCTCGAGGCGATGCGCGAGGCCGCACGCGCCAAGGGCTTGCCGCCGCGCTACAATGGCGCGTGGCGCGATCGTGCCCCCTCGGAGGCGCCTCCCGGCGTCAAGGGCGCCATCCGCATCAAGGCGCCGACCGAGGGCGAAACCGTGGTGCACGACCGTGTGCAGGGCGAGGTGCGCTTCCCCAACAAGGACCTCGACGATTTCATCATCCTGCGCTCGGACGGCAATCCGACCTACATGCATGCCGTCGTCGTCGACGACCATGACATGGGCGTCACCCACATCATCCGTGGCGACGACCATCTGACCAACGCCGCGCGCCAGACGGTGATCTACAACGCGATGGGCTGGGACGTCCCGTCGATGTCGCATATCCCGCTGATCCACGGCGCCGACGGCGCCAAGCTGTCGAAGCGGCACGGCGCACTCGGTGTCGAGGCTTATCGCGCCATGGGCTATCTGCCCGAGGCACTGCTCAACTATCTGGCGCGGCTCGGCTGGAGCCATGGCGACGACGAGATCATGTCGATCAAGGACATGATTTCGTGGTTCGACATCGGCGATGTCAACAAGGGTGCGGCGCGTTTCGACTTCGCCAAGCTCGAGTCAATCAACGGCGCGCATATGCGCAAGATGGCCGATACCGAGCTGTTCGACATTTTCGTCGCCACTCTGCCATACCTCGAAGGCGGATCTGCTATCGCCGCCCGTCTCGACGACGCCAGGAAGGCGCAGCTGCTGGCCGCCTTGCCGGGCCTGAAAGAGCGCGCCAAGACGCTGGTGGAACTGGCCGATGGCGCGGCCTTCCTGTTCGTCGAGCGGCCGCTGCCGATCGACGAGAAGGCGGCAGCACTGCTCAGTGCCGACGCGCGCGCGATCCTGCGCGGCGCACATGCCGCTTTGCAGACTGTTTCGGGCGTTTGGTCGGCTGCCGCGGCTGAAGCCGCGGTGCGCGAGTTCGCAGCGGCCGGCGGCCACAAGCTCGGCGCCGTGGCCCAACCGCTCCGGGCGGCCCTTACCGGGCGTAGCACCTCGCCCGGCGTGTTCGACGTGCTTGCCGTGCTTGGCCGCGAGGAAAGCCTGGCGCGGATTGCGGATCAAATCGATTAGGAGCGAGCTGGCCCAAAAAGATTGGCATTGAAAGGCGGGTTTCGCAGTGCAACATTAGGCCTTGGCCCAATCAGGCACGCACCTCCCAAAATGCGGTGGCGAGTTCGCGCATTCCGGTGATTTCGACGTGTCGTTTGCAGGAATTGCCTTGCCGGCATGAGGAACATGAAGGAGTTTGAGAATGAGCGAAGCTGCGACAAGACTGGAAACCGGCAGCAAGACGACGCACCCGTCGACTGCCACGCTCGAACTGGCCGGCAAGACGCATGAATTCAAGGTGCGAAGCGGGTCGGTCGGGCCCGACGTCATCGACATCGGTGCGCTCTACAACACCACCGGCGCCTTCACCTACGATCCCGGCTTCACTTCGACGGCGAGCTGCGAGTCGGCGATAACCTTCATCGACGGCGATGCCGGCATCCTGCTTCACCGCGGCTATCCCATCGACCAGCTGGCCGAGCATGGCGACTTCCTCGAAGTCTGCTACCTCCTGCTCTACGGCGAACTGCCGACCAAGGCACAGAAGGACGATTTCGACTACCGGGTGACGCGCCACACCATGGTGCACGAGCAGATGTCGCGCTTCTTCACCGGCTTCCGCCGCGACGCGCATCCGATGGCTGTGATGTGCGGCGTGGTCGGCGCGCTGTCGGCCTTCTATCACGACTCCACCGATATTTCGGACCCGTATCAGCGCATGGTCGCCTCGATGCGGCTGATTGCCAAGATGCCGACGATTGCGGCCATGGCCTACAAATACCATATCGGCCAGCCCTTCATTTACCCGAAGAACGAGCTGAACTTCGCCGCCAACTTCCTGCATATGTGCTTTGCGGTGCCGTGCGAGGAATACAAGATCAATCCGGTGCTGGCGCGCGCCATGGAGCGCATCTTCATTCTGCATGCCGACCACGAACAGAACGCCTCGACCTCGACCGTGCGGCTTGCAGGCTCGTCGGGCGCCAATCCGTTCGCCTGCATCGCCGCCGGCATCGCCTGCCTGTGGGGCCCGGCACATGGCGGCGCCAATGAGGCGGCGCTCAACATGCTGGGCGAGATCGGCCATGTCGACCACATCCCGGAATTCATCGCCCGCGCCAAGGACAAGAACGATCCGTTCCGGCTGATGGGCTTTGGCCATCGCGTCTACAAGAACTACGATCCTCGTGCGAAAATCATGCAGAAGACGGCGCATGAAGTGCTGGGCGAACTCGGCATCAAGGACGATCCGCTGCTCGACATCGCCATGGAGCTGGAAAAGATCGCGCTGACCGATTCCTACTTCATCGAAAAGAAGCTCTATCCGAACGTCGATTTCTATTCCGGCATCACGCTGAAGGCGCTGGGCTTCCCCACCACCATGTTCACCGTGCTGTTCGCGGTCGCGCGCACCGTCGGGTGGATCGCGCAGTGGAAGGAAATGATCGAGGATCCCCACCAGAAGATCGGCCGTCCGCGCCAGCTCTACACCGGCGCGCCGGAACGCGACTACGTGCCGATTGCGAAAAGGTGAAAGAGAGTGAATGGTGAATGGTGAATGGTGAATGGTAAGTAGTGAATAGCAGGTAGTAAGTAGCAGCTTGATTATAGGTGAGAGCGCGTTAATCCTATTCACTATTCACTATTCACTATTCACTATTCACTATTCACTATTCACTAAGCCCTATTCGCTCTCCCGATGTGGCGAAGAACGACATCGGCGGCGATGTCGCCGGAGGGTCTGTCCGTGGCCATGCGTCTGGCAACCTCGGCAAAGCCACCCTTTTGCCAGGCGCGGTAGGCGGTGTCTGAGAACAGTGCCTCGAGCTGCCGCGCCAGATAGTGCGGCCGCACATACTGGTTGTAGCTTTCCGGCACGACCGGCCGGTCGGCAATAAGGTTGGGCAAAGCAGCGCTCCACACCGTGATCAGGCTCTGCGCCATCAGCATGATCGGATCGAACTTGTAGCAAGAGATCATCGGGACACCCGACATCGCCAGTTCCAGTGACACCGTTCCAGACGCGATCAGCGCCGCATGGGCCTTGCCGAAGGCCTGCCACTTGCGCTCGGGATCGAGGATGACTTCCGGCTCCTGATCCCAGCGCGCCACCGATGTTTTGACCAGTTCGGCGACATGCGGCACCGTCGGCAGCAACAGCCGCAGCCGGTGGCCACGCGCGCGCAGCGCCGACACCGTCTCGCCGAACGGACCGATAAGCCGGCTCACCTCGCCGCGCCGCGACCCTGGCAGGACGAGCAGCGTCTTGACGTGATCGGCCGAGAGATCGCGTGGCTGGGCTTGCGCCCTGGCCGCGCCCAGCACGCCTGGATCATGCGTGAGGCGATGTCCGACGTAAGTGCCGGGCGGGCCGCCGAGACGGCTGAGCTCCTTTACCTCGAAAGGCAGGATGCACAGTATGTGGTCGACATAGGGCTTCATCGCGGCCGCCCTACCCGGCCGCCACGCCCAGACGCTCGGGCAGACATAATGGACGATCGGGATCGACGGATCGGTGGCGCGGACCTTTTTGGCGACGCGCAGCGAGAAATCGGGGCTGTCGATGGTGATCAGACAGTCGGGTTTTTCGGCGGCGACAGCACTTGCCGTCTGGCTGATCCGCCGCATCAGGCGCGGCAGGTCACGCAGGATCGCGCTGAGCCCCATCAGCGCGATCTCGGCGCCGTCGAACAGCGGCGCCAGTCCGAGCGCCTGCAGATGCCGCCCGCCAGTGCCGACGAGTTGCACCTCGCGCCCGGTCATGCGCTTCAGCGCCTGCACGATGTCGGCGCCCAGCAGGTCGCCGGATTCTTCGCCGGCGACGATGGCAATCTTCAGCGGCTTCTCAGCTGCCATGGACAGACTCCGCAGCCGGCAGGCCGAACACGAACAGGCCGAGCGCATTGGCGCGCGCGAGAACGGCGGGGCCTTCGAGGATGAGCGAACGGCCGGCTTCGACGGCAATGCCGGCGAGCCCAGCGGCATGCGCCGCCTCGACGGTCTGGGGGCCAATAGATGGCAGATCGGCACGCAATTCCTGCCCAGGCTTGGCGCATTTGACCAGGACACCGCGCGTCTTGCCGGCCAGCCTGCCATGGCCGCGCAACTGCTGCGTCCGCTCGAGCAGTCCGTGGGTGCCCTCGACGCCTTCCAGGGCAACAGTGCGGCCACCGATGGCAATTGCCGCCTGACCAATGTCGAGCGCGCCGATGGCCTTTGCCGCCGCGTGTGCCGCCTCGATATCGCGCCAGTCGGACTTTCGCGGCACTGCTTTGGTCAGCGGCCCTTCGGCCGCGACGAGCCGGGGCACGACTTCATGCGCACCGACAACCTTGACGCCCCGTGCCTCCAGGCCGCGGGTCAATATCTTCAACAGCCCGTCATCGCCGCGGGCAAGCGCCATGGCGAGCGAGGGTATAAGTGCCAGTAGCCCAAGGTTCGGACGCATGTCGACCAACCGCGGCCTGCGCCTGATCTCGCCGGCAAGCACAAGATGGGTGATCCGCCGGCGCCTCAGCAACGCAACCAGCGAGCCGATGTCTTCCAGCGCAAGGCTTTCATGCTCATAGATTGTGAGGTCGGACTGACGGTCGGCCTGACCTTCGACCAGGATGATGACGGGCGGATGTCCGGCCTCCGCCAGGCCGGCGGCAACTTCGACCGGCAAGCTACCGCCGCCGGCAATGATGCCGACCCTGGCGTCCGGCGCAAGATCGAGGCCCGTTGAAGTGGCCTCAGCCTTCGTCATCGGCATCGTCGCCGTCGCCACCCTTAAGCGACGGGACGGCAAAATGCCGCTTGCCGCGACTGGTGATGAAATCGATGATTTTCATGGCCGTCGGCGACGACGCAAACTCGGCCTTGGCGAATTCGATGTTCTCGCCGACAGTGCGGGAGCGGTCGAAGATGGTCTTGTAAGCCTTGCGCAGCAGGTAGATTTCGGCGCGCGGCAACCCGGCGCGCTTCAGGCCGATGATGTTGAGTCCACGCAGGCTGGCGCGATTGCCCACCGCAATGGCGTAGGGAATGACATCGCCGACAAAAGCCGAGCAGCCGCCGAGAAAGGCGTTGTCACCAACACGCACGAACTGATGAACGGCGCTGAGGCCGCCAATATAGACGCTGTCACCGACCTCGCAATGGCCGCCCAGGGTCGCGCCATTGGCGAAGGTGGCGTTTTTACCGACGACGCAATCATGGGCAATGTGGGCATAGGCAAGGAAATTGCCGTTGTCGCCGACGGTCGTCTCGCCGCGGCTGGAATCGGTGCCGAGATGCATGGTCACGCCTTCGCGGATCGTGCAGTTCTGGCCGATGACCAAAGTGGTGCGGCCGCCCTTGTGCTTGGTGTTCTGCGGCGGTCCGCCCAGTGTCGCCATTGGATAGACCTTGGTCGCGGCGCCAATGGTTGTCGCGCCCAGCACCGAGACATGGCTGACCAGTTCGACGCGGTCACCGATCACGGCGTCAGCGCCGACATAGCAGAAAGGTCCTATGGCGACGCCTCCGCCGATCTGCGCGCCGGCCTCGATGACGGCCGAGGGGTGGATTGAAGTCTGTATTTTCATGAGCATTTCGAACCGTCAGCCGGTAACCATCATTGCCGAGATCTCGGCTTCGGCGGCCTTTGTGCCCTCCACCATGGCCTCGCAGGCGAATTTGAGCAGGTTGCCGCGCATCTTGATTTTCTTGACGTGGATCTTCAACTGGTCGCCCGGGACGACCGGTTTGCGGAATTTCGCGTTGTCGATGGTCAGGAAATAGACCAGCGACGGCTTTTCCGTGTTGAGGTTACGGATGCAGATCGCGCCGGCCGTCTGCGCCATGGCCTCGACGATGAGCACGCCCGGCATCACCGGCTGGTCCGGGAAATGGCCCTGGAAATGCGGCTCATTGATGGTCACGTTCTTGATGCCGATGGCAGAATCATTGCCGTCGATTTCGATGATGCGGTCGATCATCAGGAACGGATAGCGATGCGGCAAAAGCTTCATCAACCCCAATATATCGACCGCTTCGAGCGTCGCCGGCACCATCTCAGCTACTTCCCCCTTCGCCCTGCTTGCGCGTCCTGGCGAGCTTCCTCAGCATGGCGATCTCGCGCATGGCTTCCGCCATCGGCTGCGCCGGATAGCCTCCCCAGATCTCGCCCGCCGGCACGTTGCTCATGAACCCGCTTCTTGCAGCAAGCTTGGCCCCTGATCCGATGGTCAAATGATCGGCAAGGCCAACGCCGCCGCCCATGGTGACACCGTCGCCGACGGTGACGGAGCCGGAAATACCAGAGAGCCCGGCAATAATGCAATTGCGGCCGATGCGAACGTTATGGGCGATCTGCACCAGATTGTCGATCTTGGTCCCCTGACCGATGACCGTATCCGACATGGCGCCGCGATCGACGGTCGTGTTCGAGCCGATTTCGACATCGTCCTGAATGATGACGCGGCCGACCTGCGGCACACGCTCAGGGCCTTTGGCGCCGCCGACAAAGCCGAAGCCGTCCTGGCCGATCCTGGCGCCGCCATGAATGATGACGCGGTTGCCGATCAGCGCGTACTGGACGCTGACACCTGGTCCGATATAGCCGTCGCGGCCGATCTGGCATGACGGACCGATAACGGCGTGGGGGGCAATGACCGTTCCGCTGCCGATGGAAGCACGCGGGCCGACGACGGCTCCGGCCTCGATGATCGCGCCTGCCTCGATATGCGCCGTGGTATCGACATGAGCTTGCGGCGAGACCCCGGTTTCGCTGGTCATCGGTCCCGGCGTAGCCGCTGTCGGGAACAGCAGCCGGCCGATCATGGCGAAGGCCTGCTGCGGGCGCGGATGCACCAGAACCGCAATGCCGGCCGGCGCCTTGCCGGCGAACTCGGCGGGACAAAACACGGCCGCCGCTTTCAGCGACTGCATCAGCGCGAAATTGCGCTTGCCGTCGACGAAGACGAGCGCACCCTCGCCGCCTTCGTTGGCTGGCGCCAACGCATCGATCGATATGTGGGCAAGATCGGAATCGACAAGCGATGCGCCGGTCAGATTCGCGACTTCGCCGGCCGTATACCGGCGTGATGGCGCGAAGAACACCGGATCGGTCATTCCAGAAGCAATATCCAGCTAGGTCGGATCAATTCTCTTCCGGACCCCAACGGCCCGGAAGCATCGTTACCGCAAGATCAGAAGCGGCTCGACATGCCGAAGTTGAATTCCTGCACGTCGTCGGTCTTTTCCTTCTTGACGGGCATCGCGTAGTCGATGCGGATCGGGCCGAAGGGCGATGACCACAACAAGCCGACACCAACCGACGCGCGCAACTTCATATCAACCGAGGCCTGAGTGACGCCAGGAGTATCAATCTTGCTGCCGTACAGTGTGGCGGCATCAGCAAACACAGCGCCACGCACGCCAAAGCTTTCCGGAATGACCGGTATCGGGAACTGAGCTTCCGCCGAAGCATTGAAATAGGTGGTGCCGCCGAGGTGGTCACCTGTTGCAATATCCACAGGGCCAATGCCACCATACTCGAAGCCGCGGATCATGCGGTCGCTGCTCTTGAACTGATCGAAGATACGCAGTCCATTATCGCCATAGCCCGCGATATGGCCAGCACCGCCGGAGATCAGGCCGACCAGATCCAACTGTTCTGATAGAGTCTGGTAGACGGTGCCGCGACCGGTAACCTTGACGAATTTGGCATCGCCACCAAGGCCGGCCACTTCCACAGTCGTGGTGGCGTAGATGCCTTCATGCGGGCTCTTCATGTCGTCTATGGTGTTGTAGACCAAGCCGAGACTGACGGACGATTTGATCCAAGGGCTTTCATCAATACCCTCTCGAATTGCGGCAGAAACGTCGCATTTCGAGGGATCATAGGTGCCGCTGGTCAAGCAGTCATCATCATATTTATACTTTTCCTGCGCGATATTGTACGCTAGCTGCGTCGAGATATTATCGGTGATCGGCAGGCCGAAGCGAACCGTCGCACCCAGCGTCTCGCTGTCGTAGTCCGAATAATTTCGCGTCTGCTGGAAGATATCGAAACCGGCGGCGATACGGCGCCCGAGGAAATAGGGCTCGGTGAAGGACAGGCTGTAGTCGCGCGAATTCTTGCCGCCGCCGGCCGAGACCTTGATGTACTGGCCGCGACCGAGGAAGTTGCGCTCCGCAACCGATCCCTCGACGGACGGACCGGCAGTCTCGCCACCGGTCGAATAACCGGCGCCGATCGAGAACTCACCAGTCGACTTCTCGACCACGTCGACCACAAGCACGACCTGGTCAGGCTCGGAACCCGGAACAGTCGAAATGTCGACTTTCTCAAAATAATCCAGCGCTTCCAGCCGCTTCTTCGCGCGCTGAATGAGAACCTGGTTGAAGGCGTCGCCTTCGCTGACATCGAATTCGCGCCGAATGACATAGTCGCGCGTGCGGTCGTTGCCGCGGATTTCGATGCGCTCGACATAGGCCTTGGTGCCCTGGTCGATCGTGTAGACGACCGAAATGGTGTGACTCTCGAAGTTACGGTCGCCGCGCGGCGTCACCTGGGCGAAGGCATAACCAGAACCCGCCACCTTCTCGCTCAGCGCGATGATGGTGTCCTCGACATCCTTGGCGTTGTAGACGTCGCCCTTGTGGGTCTGAACCACCGATTCCAGCGCCTTCGAGTCGACTTCGGGAATGGTGCTCTCGACGCTGACGTCGCCGAACGTATAGCGGTCCCCTTCCTGGACGGTGATGGTAACGGTGTATTGGTTGGTCGTGTCGTCGAGCTCGCCGACAGCAGAGACCACCTGGAAGTCAGCATAGCCGTGATTGTAATAGAAGCGGCGAAGCGATTCCTGGTCGGCGCGAAGCTTGTCCTCGTCATAGACGTCGTCACGCAGCACGAAGGACAGGAAGCTTGAGCGCTTGGTGGCGATGACGTCGGACAGGCGGCGACTCGAATAGGCGCTGTTGCCGACGAAATTGACTGCGGCGATCTTGGTGCGGCCGCCTTCGTTGATGTTGAAGACCACGTTCACGCGGTTGTCGCCGAGGTCCATGATCTGCGTCGTCACGGCGGCATCGTCGCGGCCAATTCGCTTGTAGGCAGCTTTCACCGCCTCGACATCGGAGTCCAGCGTTGCCTGCGAGAACGTTCCGCGTGGCTTCAACTGCACGGCGATTGCCAGCGCATTGTCCTTGAGCTTCTTGTTGCCCTGGAACAGAACCTGGTTCACGACCTGATATTCGGCAACCTTGACCACCAGCGTCGAACCGACCTGATTGATCTGAACGTCCGAGAACAGCCCGGTACCAAACAGTGCCTTGACCGCATCGTCGATATCGGCGCTGGAAAACGCCTTGCCCGGCTTGATCGTGATGTAGTTGCGGATGGTGTCGGCGTCTACGCGCTGGTTGCCGTTGACCTCGACTCTCGAGACAACGGCTGCTTGCGCCGCAGATGTGGCAACGAACTGCACGGCGAGCGCACCTGGTACAACCAGAGCGGCGGACATAGCCACCGCGGACGCGGCGCTCAAAAATTTGGATGCTGCCTTCATCGGGCTTTTGTACCTTTTCTCGAAGTCCCCACGGCGAGAAAACCGGACGTGCGGTAATTTCTCCTACCGTATTAACCGGATTTTCCCTACACGCAAGGCTTCAGGTTAATTTGTAATTACTTAACCCTGATGCGTGGCTTTCCCGTCACGCATACCCCCGTGCATGGTAAACGGCGTCTCAACATTGCCGGTGCTGAAGCCAAATTTCTTCATGATTTCAGCACCCAAACAGATCGTTCCAGAAGACGAAGCCCATAAATCCCAGCACCAGAAAGAGGCCGGCCCGGTATCCCATTTCCATCATCCGCTCCGATACCGGACGCCGGAAAACGGCTTCGAGTGCGTAGAACAGGAGGTGGCCGCCGTCGAGGGGGGGAATCGGCAAAAGGTTCAGAATTCCGATCCCGACCGACAGTCCGGCGACGAGTTGCACCAGCCACAGGAAGCCAAGCTTTGCCGCCTGCCCCGACATCTTGGCGATCTTGATCGGGCCGCCCAGCTGGCATTTGTCTTCGCGGCCGACAACGAATCGCTGCAGGAACTGGCCGGTGCGCTGAATGACGTGCCCCGTCTCCTCGACCGCGGCGCCGACTGCTCCGACAGGGCTGTAGGTGATCAGCCTGGGCTGGCCGACATCCTTGTTGTTGACGACGCCGATGACGGCCACCTTGACCTTGTTGCCCAGTGCGTCCAGCTGCTCCATCGGCTCCGGCGTCGCGACGACCGTGACCTCCTTGCCGTCGCGCAACATGGTGAAGGTGATGGCGTCGCCGCCGCGGCCCGAAACTAGGCGCTGGACGTCGGCGAAGGTCTCAACCTTGCTGCCGTCGACGGCGACGAATCGGTCGCCTGGCAAAATGCCGGCCCTTGCGGCTGGACTGCCGGCGGTGACCGCCGCCACCATCGGCTCAAACACAGGGCGGCCATAGAGGGAAAACAGCACGGCAAAGACGGCAATGGTCAAAAGGAAGTTGAACAGCGGTCCGGCCACCACCGTGGCGGCGCGTTTCCAGATGGGTTGCGTGTGGAAGGCGACCTTGCGTTCAGCGTCAGTCAGCGTTTCCAGATCTTCCGAACTCGGCTGGCTCGACGTGGCGCTCATGTCGCCGACGAATTTGACATAACCGCCGAGCGGTATGGCGCAGAGCTTCCAGCGCGTGCCGTGGCTGTCGTTGAAGCCGAGAAGTTCGGGGCCGAAGCCGATCGAAAAGGCCTTCACGCCAATGCCGCACCAGCGGCCGACCAGGTAATGGCCCATTTCGTGAATGAAGACGACTACGGTCAGCACGAACAGAAACGGCACCAGCGTGCCGAGGACAAAGCCTTCCGTGCTGAACAACGCGTGAAGAATTTCGTTCAAGTCATGCCCTCAAATTCACCCGCGGCAAAAGGTGTCGCCGCGACTGTGACATCAATCCAGGCGAATCCGTGGCGTGCGCCATTTCTTCGCCGTGAAATATCACTCAAGCCGGAAACAGCCCCTGCGCCGGATGATCGGCGCCCGCCGAAATCCAGCCGATCACGTATAGGGCAAAAGCCGCCGCGACAAGCCCGTCCACCCTGTCCATGACACCGCCATGCCCGGGTATCAACGCGCTTGAATCCTTGCGGCCGTGGCGGCGCTTGACCCAGGATTCGAAGAGATCGCCAGCCTGGGCAACAATCGACAGCACCAGCGCAACCAAGGCGAGGACGCCAAGATTGCCGGCCCCGGCGGCGGCAGCCAGAAGCACGCCGGCGGCCACGCCGCCGACAGCGCCGCCAAGCGCGCCGCTCTGCGTCTTGCCGGGGGATATAGATGGCGCGAGCTTGCGCCCACCGACGGAGCGGCCGACGAAATAGGCGAAGATGTCGGTCGCCCAGACCACGGCGAACAGAAACAGGATTGCGACCAGGCCGGGATGGTCGCCGCCGCGCAGCAGCGCCAGCGATAAGCCGGACAAAGCCGCGTAGGCAAGACCGGCTGCATCCCATTGCGCCGCTCCATGCATACGGGCGCCGACAGCAGCGACCACAACCATGGCCAGGACAAGAGACAGAAGCCACGATGCCGGCACGCCTGCAACCAGGGCGACGACGAAAACCAGAAGCAGCGCTTCGGGAATGAAGCCGAGGGTCGCACCGGCCAAGGGGCGCGACATGCGCGCCCATTCATAGAAGATGACGGCCGATATCCCGGCGCAAAGCAGGCGGAACCACAGCCCTCCCAACCAGGTCAGGCCAAGCGCTATTGCGGCCAGCACCAGCGCCGAGACGATGCGAAGCTGAAGATTGTTCATCCCGCCGCCGATCACGAGGCAGCAACATCTTGAGCGGCAAGCCCGCCAAAACGGCGCTCGCGGCCAGCAAAATCGCGCAATGCGTCGGCCAGGTGTTCGCGGCTGAAGTCAGGCCAGTAGCAAGGCAGAAAAACCAGTTCGCTGTAGGCTGCCTGCCACAGAAGGAAGTTCGACAGCCGAAGCTCGCCACTGGTGCGGATGACCAGCTCCGGATCGGGAATGCCTGCGGTGTCGAGGGCGCCGGCAAAAGTGTCTGCCGTGATCGCCTCTGCGTCGATCTCGCCGCGCGCCACTGCGGCTGCGAGCTTGCGTGCCGTGCGCACGATCTCGTCGCGCCCGCCATAGTTGAAGGCGATGACCAAGGTCAGCGATTCATTGCGCGCAGTCAGCGATTCGGCCTCTTCGAGCAGGCCCCTGATGTCCGGCTGCAGCCCCGCCCTGTCACCGATGATCCTGACGCGCACGCCGTTCTGGTGCAGTTCGGCCAGATCGCGGCGGATGAACAGCTTCAAAAGCCCCATCAGGTCGCTCACTTCGGCCTTGGGCCGCGACCAGTTTTCCGATGAAAAGGCGTAGACGGTCAGGAAGGAAATGCCGAGACCGGGCGCGGCGCGCACCGTCTTGCGCAGCGCTTCGACGCCGGCGCGATGGCCGGCAAGCCGCGGCATGCCGCGCGCCTTGGCCCAGCGTCCGTTTCCATCCATGATGATAGCGACATGCGCGGGCGTTGCCATTGTCTCGCTTTCGGGCCGGTGTGGGCCGACCCTAGACCTGCATGATTTCAGCTTCCTTATCGGAAAGCAGGTGATCGATGGTGCTGATCGTCTCGTCGGTCAGCTTCTGGACCTGATCGGAGCGCTTCCGCTGATCGTCCTCGCTGATGTCGCCGTCCTTTTCCGCCTTCTTCAAGAAGTCCATGCCGTCGCGACGGACATGGCGCACCGCAACGCGGGCGTTCTCGGCGTAGCCATGCGAGATCTTGACCAGTTCCTTGCGGCGCTGCTCGTTGAGCTCGGGCAGCGGAATCCTGAGGTTGGTGCCGTCGACGATCGGATTGAAGCCGAGATTGGATTCTCTGATGGCACGATCGACCGCGCCGACCATCGACTTGTCCCAGACCGAAACCGAAATCATGCGCGGCTCCGGCACCGACACGTTCGCCACCTGGTTGATGGGCATGGTGGTGCCGTAGGCCTGGACCTGGATGGCGTCGAGCAGATTGCTGGAGGCACGGCCGGTGCGCAGCGAAGCCAGATCGTGCTTGAAGGCGGCGATCGCGCCATCCATGCGCCGCTTGAGGTCGTCGAACTCACCACTCATCTTAGTCTCCTCGACCCGTTTGATCCGGGTTCACTGCTTAGGGCCTATATTCGGACCCTCTTTCAAAAACTGATCCCTTTTTAGGAGAGTATACTCCGGATTATTCGTCGGCGACGATCGTGCAACGGCCGCCGCCCCGCAGAATATCGCCGAAACCACCTTTTTCGTGGATCGAATAGACGATTATCGGGATGTTGTTTTCGCGCGCAAGTGCAATTGCGGCGGTATCCATGATCGAAAGGCCCTTGTTGATGACTTCGGCATGGCTGATGCGCTCGAAGCGGGTCGCATTCGGATCCTTCTTGGGATCGGCCGAATAGACGCCGTCGACCTGGGTGCCCTTGAACAGCGCGTCGGCGCCGATCTCGGCGGCGCGCAAGGCCGCGGCCGAATCGGTGGTGAAGAACGGATTGCCGGTGCCGCCGGCGAAAATGACGACCTTGCCCTGGTTCATATAGGCGGTGGCCTGGCGCTGGGAAAAACTCTCGCAAAGTTCGGGCATGGCGATGGCCGACAGCACGACGGCGTCGACGCCGATCTTGTTCAGCGAGGTGCGCAGCGCCAGCGAGTTGATGACGGTGGCCAGCATGCCCATGTGGTCGCCGGTGACACGGTCGCCGCCCTTGGATGCCACCGCCACGCCGCGAAAGATATTGCCGCCGCCAATGACGACGCCGACCTCGATACCAAGTGCGCGGGCTTCGGCGATGTCGGCGGCGATTCGGTCGACCACCGAGACATCGATGCCGAAATGCTGCTCGCCCATCAACGCTTCGCCCGATGCTTTCAGCAGGACACGTCGATAGAGGGGCTTTGCCGTCATCTGGACCTCGTCATTATTGCGTGTGGCAGCCTGGGCAGGCCGCCCTCGCGCGGGCGCCGCCGCTGGCGCGATGCCGAGTTCCGATACACGACGGGCGGCCGGCTGGTCCCCGGCCCCCCCACCCCCCATACGCCCCGCCCGCCCGGGCCCGCCGGGAGGGGGGTTGGTGACGCGGGCGCGCCCCCGCACCCCAGGCGGGGGCACTCCCCCC
>NZ_JAMYRV010000033.1:0-75105 GCF_040321555.1 Mesorhizobium sp. M0317
GCGCGAGCACAAGAAGCTCGCTCTACGCCAAGCCGCATGACCAGTTTCATGATCGCCCATTTTGCAGAACTTGACGCACACAACCCATTGCTGCTTCTTAGTGTGAGCGCAATGTTGCTTTCCGATGACAGACCAAGCTATGCTCTCTCTATTCGGCGGATTCGCCGACATTTCGGCGGGAGGGGTAATTGGTTGAACTTCGTATGGCCGGCAAAAATCTGCCGGCAGTCTTGAGGGATGTCGTCGACTACAGAAAATCAGGCTTGAGCCTGAATCACGTCGTGGGGTGCCCTCTCGACTGCGGCTATTGTGTGCGCCATCTATTCGACAATTATGACATGAAAAAACCACACTTAATCATGTCGGACGACAATGCCGTCGAAACCTTGGTGACCCACTGGGCCTTTCGGGCCAACACCACGCCGCTTCAGATATTCAACAGAGCGACCGACCCCTTTCTGCCCGGCGTCAAAGACCACCTCTTCGCCTGCCTTGAGGCGTTGGATGCCAAGGGGCTGTCGAACCCAATGCTAGTAATAACGCGTTGGCATATCGGACCGGACGATGTCACTCGACTTGAAGGTCTATCCAACCTGCGCGTTACTGTGCTGATCACTTGGTCCGGTATTGATGACCAGCGCATAGAACCCGTTGACAGCGCCATCGCAGAGCGATCATTGTCGACTCTTGCCAACCATAAAAGACGGACTAAATCGGTCCTCTATTGGAGACCGCTGATAGCGGGACTCAACGATACCGATCGGCATCTGCGACGCGCAAGTGAGCTAGCCGAAATGGCAGATGCCACCGCCTTCACCGGCCTTTTCTATAGGGAGCAGATAAAGGCCCACTTTAAGGCCGCAGGCGTGCCCGAAATGTATGACACCATTGCACGCCGCAAGATCTTACCGCGAGAACTGGAGCTGAAGATAATCGCCGCGTTCGGGATGCGGCCCTTGTTCCGAAAGACCTCGTGTGCAGTCGCGTTCGCCCATGGTATTGCGGACTATAATGGCCATTTCGGGATTCGCGAAGTTTGCGACATTTGTCCGGCCCGACAATTGGCGATATGCGCACGGCTTCACGTGAGGCCAAATCCCGAAACTGTCACAGCCCTTGCGGCCTCTGTCGGTTTGGACACCTCCGATATTCGCATCAGCGAACGGAACATCGAAGTTCTCGGTAGCCAGGAGCAGCAGCGGTACTTTATGCAGCATGCACTGAATTATCAGGTCCATGATCGAGCGCAGCCGCATCACCATGGCAGACACGGCAGAGCAGAAGTCGGATGGGAATAGAGCACGAGACTTTTTTCGTGATGGATGTGGAAGGGAGCGGAGCCACTCCACCTGAAATCGTTGAGCTTGCCATCACGCCAATCAACGAGCTCAAAATCGGAGCGCGGCGGTGGGAATGGCGCGTGCAACCGAATGGACCAATAGCGGCCGCTGCAACGCGGATCCACGGCATTACGCAAGACGACGTTGCTGAGGCGCCTTCGATTGACGATATCGCCGGCGAGATAATGACTTGGACGGATGGACAGAGAATCATTGGCCACAACGTCCGCGTGGAGCTCGAAACCATTTCCAGATCGATTCCCGACTGGAAGCCTTCAATGGCAATCGACACGCTTCGGTTGGCGAAGGCCACCCGTCCAGGGATGGCATCCTATGGGCTTGAGAATCTCAGTCAGGCTCTGAACATTTCGGAAGAAGCGAAGCGACTTACAGGAGGACGCCATCACTCGGCAGCCTTCGATACCGTGGTCACCGCGCTTCTGTTCATCGAACTTGTCTCAAGCATTCCTGCCAACTCAAGAATGACGGCTTTGATGGATGCAGATATTCTCAACAATCGCCAAGGGGTGCTGTTGTGAAAAAGCCTACCTTCATGATCGGAATCGCTGGGACGCATTCAACCGGCAAATCTACTTTTGTCTCCAGAGTAGCCGAAAAACTTGAAGGTCGCGGCTTGAGCGTAGGCCAGATCGGTGATCTCGCTACCAAGGCGCGCGATGTAGGCTTTCCTATCCTTAGCGATCACACATATGAAAGCACGTTGTGGATCATCGCCGAAGGGATGCGGCAGGAGGCCGAGGCGTTGCTTACGAGCGACGTCGTTCTGGTCGATCGTCCGGTGCCGGACGCCTTGGGCTACCTCACGGCGGCTCTGGAGGTTTCATCCCGCGGGATCAGTCGGGAACGACTTTCAGAATTGCAGACAATTGTCGCTGCCCATGCCACACGGTACAATCTGCTAATCATCACCGAGTTGGACCATGCCATTCCACTTGGTCCAGAGCGCGACACAAACGCGATCTTTCGCTCAGCAGCAGGCCAGCATGTAACGGCTGTGATCGATCAGGTCCGGCCTCAAGCCATCCGCATGACATCAAAAAATGTCGACAAAGTCGTGGCTGGTGCCGTCGAAAAGGCTCTTGGCAATTTCAGCAAAGGAGGTTGTTGATGTCTTTGTTGAAGGTTCGAACAACCATAGACACGATTATCAATTCCGCCGCCAAAGGCGGTGATATCAGCACAAAAACTTTGATCGAAGCGCTGAGAAAAGATTACGCTGCGATCATTTCAGCCGCACAGTCAGAACTCGAAACCATCGCGTTGACCAAGGTTGTAAACGAAGTTGCCCGTCGGCGTGTCCGGGAAGTGCCAGGTCAGAGCGAGCTTTTCGGTGACTACTCCGGCATCTGGCAGACCATTGTTGTCAAAAGCCGCGGACCTGACGGCAAACTGCGATATGAGCGTAAGGCAATAAATGTTGCTACGCCCGAAGAGGTTGAAGCCTGGTTGCAAGAACACACACAAACGCGCCGCAGTCAGCCAGAGAAATTTGCTGGTATGCGCCGAATGCTAGAGGATGCAAGGAACATCGGTGGGGCCAAAGGCGCCACGATCGGCAGCCTGCTGGCTGAGAAGCGCCGCCGAGAGCTGGCCGCGGAGTAGCTCACAGCCTTAGATTTATTAGCCTCGGAGTAGCGTCAAGGCATTAGCGGTTCTAGGGCATCCAGCCGAGCTGTTTGCCTTTCAACATCGCCCGCGCACAGGACGAGGCGTTCGGGATCGACACGCCGCGCATCTGGACTGCCGCTCGCGACCGGCAGGTCTGGGAGCAACTGAGCGAGTGGGCATCATCCTCTTGTGCAATCCGCCCGGCGCCTCGTGGAGATCTTTGCATGTCAGTCGGCCATCCGCATGCTCTAGCCGTCAAAGCAAAGCCATGAACCTCGTTGAAGGAAGCTTCGCTCGGCCGGCGGCTACGCAATTACGAGGAAAAATGCTGTGTCCGCCTTTGGGTGCTGATTGGTTTTCGAATGACTGGAACGAGGCGCAAAGCAGTGGTTGGCGAAGTAAAAAGATCGAGAACTGTTCCTGTCGCGATAACGCCACCGCCAGTGCTGGCCGATTGCCCCGATTGGAACAACGGGCCCTGTATTCGGCCGTACGCTGCTCAGACTTGAATTACTCGTCCGGCTTCTGCAGACGGGCGACGAGGCATTGATGGTTCCTTGGAATTCCCGGAGACGCGAAACGACTTTGTTGAACGACAGTGGCTTTTCATCGAACATCATCGGCGGCATGCCACGGTGGTCGGAGCGCAGGTCCGCAGTCGCATTTCGGAATGCACGAGCTGAAGCGTCCCGGGCCCCCCGTATCGTAGCTCGCCCAGCTAGAGCGGAAAAAGACCGCCTTGTGCTTGGCTACCTGTTCGAGCAGCTCAAAGTCCAAGGCCGCACCTTCCCATCTTCGGTGTCGAGCAGCATCGCTATATCGTAGTAATGCCGCGAGAGATATTGCGGCGTCGGCGTTTCCCCGGGCCTGTGCGCCTCGGCATGGAGGGCGGTTATCTTTCCCCTAAAGTCCGCCGAACCGACAACACGGTCACTTTGGAACCCGGATTCTCGAAGAAATCTGGAAAATCTTCCGCCGCATAGGAACGGGTCGTCTTCTGCCGGTAGGCCATGGGTCGCCCAGGGGCGCCGAACTCGGGCTTAACCCGCGGAGTGGTGTTGGCCATGCCTTCGTACTCTTCCGCGGCCGGCGCGGTCGGATAATGAAAGTTGATCGTCTGTAGATCGCCTGCGTCGATCTTAAGGGACCATTCGCCCTTCGTCGGCTCGCCGAGATGTCCGCCGATTGCTGCGCGCAGCGCGGGCAGCAGCTTCTCTGCGACGTGCATTTCGACATCGCCGACGAGCTCCTCGACAAGCCTGCCGGCCTGTTCTGCTGATCCCGTCCCGCTCGGGATCACGATCGCCGATATAGCCGAGCTCGGCGCGGTCGAACCACAGATCTATGTCCTCTGAGAATCTGCGGATCGCGCCGTAAGCTTTGGATAAGGACGTTCCGCCTTTGAAGAGCAAGGTGGGCGTCCTCCTTTGGCACCTCGAAGAGTCGTCTCAAAGTCCCGCAGACCCAGAAGTCCTTCTCTACGAGCGTATTGGCAACGCCGCGGGTCGCGCCCGTTTCGCCGAACAGCGCGGAGCGTTCGTGTGCGGGCAAGAGGATCAACCTTATTCACCCAGGGGCACCCACTTGCGTTGTTGGCGATGGCGACGAGCGTGGCCGCATCCATGCGGGTGCCCGAGTGGCGCCAGCGACAAGTGCTTTCTTGTCGCTCACCGATAGCTGGCGCGGCCACCTGCGCGAGGTCATGCGCACTCATTGGACCCAGGTGGCGCAGAGCCTGCACGACGGTGCCAGCGGCGCTGCCCGGGGCAATCAGATGCTTCGGGGAGGCGTGACGCAGATCCACAACCCGCTTGCAGAGCACAACGCGGCGGGAAGGGCCATCGGTCAGGTTGCACGCGGCCAGTGGAATGAGCAAGCTGCGGCGTGTTCATGAATAGGTGGGGGCCGGTATTTTGCCAATGCTCTAATCGATTATAGTTGTGAAGAGCAGTTTCGGCCGTTTACTTGCCCCACAAGTCCCCATAAAAGGAGACAGCATCGATTCGATGTTATCCCTTGTCTTTCGCGTACTCGCGGTACCGTGGCGCCGAGTGAACGATTGAGGACCGCCAGCCCGCTCACCAGCAGGTCTGCACTGGCGGCTTGGGGCCCGTTGGTAAGCCACAGGAGTAGGACAATGTCGAAGGATTCGGGCAAGGGCGAAAATCACGGCGGCGGCCCCGGGAAGATCGAGATCACGGTGGTGGTGAACGGCCAGCCCACACAGGTCGAAGCCAATCCCAACCAGCCGCTTCACGTCGTCCGCACCAAAGCGCTTGAAAATACGCAGAACGTCGCCCAACCGGCCGAGAATTGGGAATTCAAGGACGAGGCCGGCACCTTGCTCGACGTCGACAAAAAAGTTGGCGATTTCGGTTTCGCGACCACTGTGACCCTGTTCCTCAGCCTGAAGGCGGGCGTCGCAGGTGCCTGAACTCCAAACTGTGGACCCGGAGGTATCCCGAGCGAAGTTCGATCGGCAGATCGGCTGGTTCCAAACGCAAGCAGGTATTTACCGGGCTCAGGGTTGTTTCCTGATCGAGGCGAGCTTCCCGACGGCCTTCTTCATCTTCGTACCGCCGAAGATAAAGCCACAGATCATCGGTGCAGCTGTCGAGATCGACTTCTCCAATTACGACCTCCGACCTCCGTCGGTGGTCTTCGTAGACCCCTTTATACGCCGGCCGATTGCCCGGAAAGATTTGCTGCTCAGGATGCTGAGACGACCGCATCTACCCGGAACCCCACCGGATATGATTTTGGTCCTCATGCAGCAGAACGCTCCGTCGCTGTCGGACTTCATCCAGGCCAACAGTGCGGAACACACGCCATTCCTGTGCATGGCAGGCGTCCGGGAATACCACGACAATCCAGCCCATTCAGGTGATTCATGGCTTCTCCACCGGGGTTCTGGCGAAGGCTGTTTGGCCTTCATCCTGGACAAGATCATCAAGTACGGGACCGGTCCCGTGGAGCAGCTTCAGTATCAGTTCCAAATCTCAGTGGGAGCCATGATAGCACCCCTACCCGCCATTCCAGAATGACCGAGCTCAAGGATATCGGGACAGTCGCTCTTCCCCGAGACTGTCTTTCAAGTGTCCAGGCGCACCTGCGCTCAGTTGGGCGACAGGGCCATGAGGGGATGGCGCTCTGGGTCGGCGTTCAGCAAGACCAACACTTTGGCGTAACAGAGACCGTTATCCCGGCACAGCGTCACATTCGGACGGGCGACGGCGTTTGCGTGATAGTTCCGGCCGAAGAACTACACCGGCTCAATGTCTGGCTCTACAAGAGCAGCCTTAAACTCTTCGCCCAGATCCATAGCCATCCGGGCCGAGCCTACCATTCGACGACCGACGACGCCTACGCGGTCGCTACCACAGTTGGGTGTCTGTCGCTGGTGGTGCCCAATTTCGCCCGCGAGCCTTTCGATCTTGCTCGGGTCGCCGCCTATCGACTTGACGCGAAGGCGAACTGGAATGAGTTCCCATCCGCGGCACTAAGGCGGATGATCACGATAACGGGTTGAACGATGGCACTCGCTAACTTCATCGACCGCGCCGCCACGGCAGCTTCTCAGGTGCTGGCCGACTTTCATCTATGCGACTTCAAAGCAGCCCTCGAAAAGCAGGTCGTGGCTATGGCCTTCGACAGCCAAGCCGCTTCGTGTGCCGAGGGCCAGGCCACGCTTGACCTTACGGTCAGGTTGCTTGCCAGACTGTATCCGGTTCTGGCCATACTCCCCCTGGATATGGCCGCGAGCTCTCAAGCCCAAGCGCTCGAGCGCTTGGCAAAGTCGATCAATCCAAAAATCAGCATCCGGCGTTCCGGCAAGTATGCGACGGTCTGTGTAGCTGCAGGCGCGGTGCACCCATCACTTCGGTGCCCAACGTTTTTCATGGGATCCCAGGGTTGGGCGGCAAAGCTGTCACGTACGGACCCGGTGGGCTCTGGCTCGAGCTTGCTGCCCTATGGAGCTGGCGCCGCAAGCTGCTTCGCCGCGGCCAACGTCTTTCGAACCATCTTTGCTTCCCAGCTGACCGGCGCCGAGCTGGACGAGAACATCGACCTCTCTTTATGCACCTACAACAAGAGCAACGCCGGCGATTCCAGCCCCTTAAATTTCCCTGTCGACCTTGGCGAAACGCACCTCGTTGGGCTCGGCGCGATAGGCCATGGCTCGCTCTGGGCGCTGGCGAGGCAATCCGGTCTGTCGGGGCGCCTGCATGTAGTTGATCACGAAGCTATCGAACTCTCAAACCTGCAGCGCTACGTGTTGGCAGGTCAGGCGGAGGTCGGCCTCTCTAAGGCGGCCCTCGCAACCAACGCCCTTCGGTCCACCGCCCTTGAAGTCGAGGCGCACCCTATGAAGTGGGCAGAATATGTTGCGCGCTGGGGCGATTGGGTATTCGACCGAGTGGGTGTGGCGCTTGACACCGCCGCCGACCGTCTAGCTGTCCAAGGTGCTCTGCCCCGATGGATCGCGAACGCCTGGACTCAGGAGCAAGATCTAGGCATCTCGCGGCATGGTTTCGATGACGGCCAGGCTTGCCTTTGCTGCATGTACATGCCGACCGGGAAATCCAAGGACGAACACCAACTGGTCGCGGAGGAACTCGGAATGCCGGAAGCACACGAGGAGGTAAAAATGCTCCTGCAGACCAACACCGGAGTCCCCAATGAGTTCGTAGCTCGGGTGGCTACGGCAATGGCTGTGCCGTTTGAGCCGCTCGCCGCGTTTGTTGGCCAGCCCCTCCGTTCCTTTTATCAGGAGGTTATCTGCGGCGGCCTGGTGTTCCAGCTTAGCGATGGAAGTCGTCTCGTTCGAACCGTGGTTCCGATGGCCTTTCAATCAGCGCTTGCCGGGATCATGCTTGCCGCAGACCTGGTCAAGCATAGTGCGGGTTTTCCGATGAGTCCGATAACCAGCACTCGCGTGAATCTACTGCGCCCCCTTGGTTCTCACCTCCATGATCCGAAAGCCAAAGATACCAGCGGCCGCTGCATCTGCAGCGATGAGGATTTCATTGCCGCCTACAGGCTGAAATACGGCTGTGCCGTTGGACAGCTGAACAACGGGTCCGCCTAAGAAATATCTGAAGTCTTCGTTACCGCGGACGGCGAGCTGTCAAGCGCTCACCGATGTTTTCGACCACGATCGAGTGCCTGATGAGAGTGCGGGGCGGATACTATGACACGCTCGGCCCGCTGCTTGCCAATGTCAGGCCCAGAACCCACGACAGAGATCCTTGAGCGACGGCTCGCCGTTTAACGTTTTTTGTACTGTTATCTACGTTCGACCATATTCGTCGTCGAAGCGAACGATATCATCCTCGGCGAGATAATCGCCGCTCTGCACTTCAATGATAACCAGGTCAATTCTGCCTGGGTTCTCAAGCCGATGCTTATGGCCGCAGGGGATGTAAGTAGATTCGTTTGTCCCCAGGAACAACTCCTGCTCGCCATTGACGATTTTGGCGGAGCCGCTGACCACGACCCAGTGCTCCGAACGATGATAGTGCATCTGCAGGCTCAACTGGCGACCGGGCTTCACCTCGATGCGTTTGATCTTGAAGCGCTCGCCTTCCTCCAGAACCGTATAGGTACCCCAGGGCCGGTGTACCGTGCTATGGACCAGATGAGCTTCATGTCCCGAAGCCTTGAGGCCCTCGAAGAGCTTCTTAACGTCCTGAACGCGGTCGCGGGATGTGACAAGCAAAGCGTCCGGGGAATCCACGATCACCAGATCGCTTACGCCCACCGTGCCGATGACGCGCTTGTCGGAGCTCACATAGGTGCCGGTCGTGTCGACCATGTGCACATCGCCGCGTATCCTGTTCCCGCTTTCGTCGGGGGCGATCAAATCGGCCATTGCGTTCCAAGATCCGATGTCGTTCCAATCCATGTCGCAAGGAATCACGGCAAGTCTGTTAGTCTTCTCCATGACAGCGTGGTCGAGCGAGATTCGCGGCGCGGAACCGAAATGCTCAGGCGCGAGTTCGATTTTGGCAAAGCCTTGGCATTGACTGGCGCGGCCGTTCTCGTAGCTGTCGGCGACGGCCTGGAGCACCTCGGGACAATGCAAAACCATCTCGTCGAGCATGGTTTGCGCACTGAAGCAGAAGATGCCGGCGTTCCAGAAGAAGCGTTGAGACGCGACATAGGCTTTGGCTGTATCCAGATCCGGTTTTTCAACGAAACGGACGACGTTCTCACCATCTGCTTCGATGTAGCCGAATGCTGTGTCCGGTCTGGTTGGGGTGATGCCCAATGTGGCGATCCGCCCGAGCTTCGCATGTTCCATGGCCAGGCCCATGACGTCTAGAAACGCAGGCAGGTTGCTAATCAGGTGATCGGCCGGGAAGACGCACAGGATCGCGTCAGGGCCTTGCGTTGCCCTCGCATGGATCGCGGCTGCAGCCACGGCGGCGGCCGTATCCCGAGCTTCGGGCTCGAGCAGAAAGGTGCGTGGCAGGACCACGGAATCCAGTTCGTCAAATTCGTCCTTGGTCAGGAAGAGGTGTTCCCCGGATGTCACAGCGACGAGTTCCACGACACCTTCTATCGAAGCGGCGCGCAGCACAGTGTGCTGAATGAGAGAATATCCATCCGCTACTTTGAGGAAAGGTTTGGGGTGCGATTGCCTTGAGGCGGGCCATAGCCGCGATCCGGCTCCGCCGCTGATGATCACGGGAATCACTTTCATAACCAACCTCAATTTCGTCTCTGGAGTGATCGCCCGCGTTCTTTCGAGCGTCAGCGTCACGATCGCCGTCGCTCTGGCTTGTCTGCGGCCCCCGCGTAACAGCGAAGTTCTGGCGCGTTGCGGGCGGCGTCAGATGACGACGCTATCGGTAATGTACGACGCCTCCACTGGCGTCGGTGAGAAATGCGCATTCAACTATGCCTGTGGTTGCGTCTGCCGAATTGCGCAGGTGGCGGGTCTTAACTGAGATCAGAGACTTGGCTGTCTTCTATCAAAGTCAAACGACTTGGCTCCTTCAGATCGAATTCAATCACCCGTGGTGCGAAAAGGCGTGCATATCGTGTAAAGGCGCTCGTCGGGGGAAACCGAATTACGGTATCGCAGCGCCCGAGAAGATACATCTCAACGAGGGCGGAAATACCGCCGTCAATCCCGAGTGCTGCAGTGTGTAAGGGGCCACCTTGATTGGATCCGAAGTGCTTCGGGACAGTGAGCAGATCGGGAAACCTGGCCGATAGAAGATCCAGTATCCGCGCGCTGTCCGTGCATAAGAACAGCCGCACAGGCCTAGGGTGCGGTAACGCCTTAGCCTTGTCAATTGCAGCGCACACTTGCCGAACGGCGAGCTCCGGATCGGCCCAGTAGGGCGCATGCTCCATGATGTCTTCACCGTTACCGTGCCGAACATGAATCCCGATGATGCTGTGCCCCTCAAAACATTCCTGATAAATGGCATCTATGCGGGCTTGAATTTCTGGCCGAGGCTTGACACTCTGGAACACCTGCCGCTCTGCATCCTCATCGCACCGCCACATCAGACAAGCGTCACACACTACTGTGTTCGCTTCGACATCGTGTTCGGCCTGAAAGAGCTCGCCCAACTCATCGCGCTCTTGGAAAATCTGCTCATCTGGCCGGTAAAGGCACTCGATCGCCGGCCTGTTCCACCACTCCGGGAAGAATGGACCAGGGAAGGAAACGTCGTTGATCCGGTCGTCGGAAATAGCCGGCACGCCAGCGATGTCATTGATCGGCTGGAAGAACACCGGAAACGCATTTGTGAAGGGTTGGTCGAGGTAGCAGGCCCCCCGCCAGTCGATGGCCAGAGTTCGTCCCGACCGCTGCGCGTAGCGCCAAGCGGCCGCCAACGACCACAGACAATCACCGAACCCCGTACGCCTCCGAGAGACGACGAACCGGCGCTTTTCTAATCCACTAACATGCATTTTCGGAAATCTCGTTTCAGAGAGGAGGTTGCATCCGGTTTGGAATCCTTAGTCGACACTAGTAGACCCTGACGCCGGGCGCTTGGCAGAGGCCGGGCCATAAGGCAGAAGAGCTCTCTCAGCACTGCCCACTAATCCCGTGACGCTCGCACAGCTTGAAGCCGATGCCCTCGCTTCCGGTTCAGCCTGCTCTAATGGGCCTCCGCGGCATATGTAAAATCTATTGAGTGGATGCCGGCCATCCATGTGTTGGATGCCAGTGAAGGGGCTCGGCTGACGCGGGCCCGGCCAAACGACAGATCGACGCGCCTGGAACCAGCTGATCGACAGAATCTGCAGTCGGCTCCCAAAGTTCTGCACGACCTGTGCCGGATGCTGTGGTGAGGGCTCGCGGCCACGAACTTTGTCTTCGCCCCAAACGGAAGCTCGCGCCTACGACTCCGGGTCGGCGATGCGCCCCCGCTGCTCGGTCGGACCATCCATTCTGTGGATGCACTTTATCCAAACAATCGATTTCACTGATCCAAACAATTCCCATTAGAAGACGCTGAAGCAAGAAAGAAAGGCGTCCTCACTCGCTGATGGATGAGCAAATCAGCTGCAAGGTGCTGGGAGGACATGTCGCTCAGGGCGTGAGCTGAGCGGCACTCGGACCGCATGTACGAATCCGACAGGTTAGCGGCGCAACTCTATTTTGCTGTGACTCTAAGCAAGAGCAGGTGTGCTCGGCTGGCGGACTGTCAATGACGAGCCGCGCGCCGCATCTGTCGAAGTGCTCCATAGGGCACGGGGCGGGCCGCACATTGTGTCGGCGTGGCGAGCCGAAGCCGAAACTTTAAACTTTAATAGAGCAGGAATAGAATGGGTGATAGCAGGAAAGTTGCTCTTATTACGGGCATAACGGGACAGGATGGTGCCTATCTTGCCCGTCTTCTTCTCAAAAAAGGCTACATTGTTCATGGGATTAAGCGCCGTTCCTCTTCCTTCAACACGGGTCGTATCGAAGACCTCTACCAAGACCCGCACGAATCCGATCCGCGCCTAATCTTGCATTACGGTGACCTCACTGATTCGACTAACCTCATCCGCGTGGTTCAGGAATCTCAGCCAGACGAAATTTACAACTTGGCTGCTCAGAGCCATGTCCAGGTGTCGTTCGAAACACCTGAGTACACAGCAAACGCGGACGGTA
Source organism: Mesorhizobium sp. M0317 (assembly GCF_040321555.1). Lineage (NCBI taxonomy): Bacteria > Pseudomonadati > Pseudomonadota > Alphaproteobacteria > Hyphomicrobiales > Phyllobacteriaceae > Mesorhizobium > Mesorhizobium sp. M0317. The sequence continues at coordinate 12,094 of NZ_JAMYRV010000033.1, forward strand.
TCGGTACATTGCGACTTCTTGAGGCGATTCGCCTCCTCGGTCTGACGGACAAGACCCGCTTCTATCAAGCCTCGACTTCAGAGCTATACGGCCTCGTGCAGTCCGTACCGCAGAACGAAACGACGCCCTTTTATCCGCGCAGCCCTTACGCCGCCGCCAAGCTCTACGCCTACTGGATGGTCGTCAATTATCGCGAGGGCTATGGTATGCACGCTTCCAACGGCATTCTTTTTAATCACGAAAGCCCCCTTCGTGGCGAAACTTTTGTGACGCGCAAGATCACCCGCGCTGCCGCTGCTATCTACCTGGGCAAGCAGGACAAGCTTTATCTCGGCAATCTCGATGCTCAACGCGATTGGGGCCATGCGCGTGAGTACGTGCGAGGTATGTGGATGATGATGCAGCAGGATCAACCGGATGATTACGTGCTGGCTACGGGCAAAACGACTCCTGTCCGCCAATTCGTCGAGTGGGCTTTCGAAGATGTCGGCGTCGAGATCGAATGGCGTGGCAAGGGTGCCGACGAAAAGGGCTATGATGTAGCGAGCGGCAGATGCCTAGTCCAAGTGGACCCACGCTACTTCCGCCCCACGGAAGTCGATCTTCTCCTGGGTGACGCTACCAAGGCGAAGGAGAAGCTCGGCTGGGTGCATGAGATATCCGTGCGCGAGCTTGCTGCGGAAATGGTCCGCGAAGACCTGAAGGTCATGCAGACATCTGTAGTCATGAAGGAAGCGTAATGTATGATCTGAACGGAAAAACCGTGTGGGTCGCTGGCCACAAAGGTATGGTGGGCAGCGCTGTTGTACGCCGCCTCGCGTCTGAAGACTGCAAAGTTGTGGCCGCCCCTCGGGGAGAGCTAGATCTCAAGCGACAGACCGAAGTTGAAAACTTCGTGGCAGTGATGAAACCGGACGCTATCGTTATGGCGGCGGCAAAGGTAGGCGGTATTCTCGCGAACGCCACCTATCCGGTCGACTTTCTTTACGACAATCTGATGATCGAGGCCAATATCTTCGCGGCAGCCCACGAAAACAATGTCGACCGCGTCCTCTTCCTCGGCTCGTCTTGCATCTATCCGAAGATGGCACCACAGCCCATTCCTGAAAGCGCGCTTTTGACCGGGCCACTAGAGCGCACCAACGAATGCTACGCCGTCGCCAAGATCACCGGCATCAAAATGGCTCAAGCCTATCGCGAGCAATATGGCCGCGATTACATCTCCGCTATGCCGACGAATCTCTACGGGCCAGGCGACAATTATGACTTGCAGTCAGGCCACGTCATCCCAGCGCTGATCCGGAAAGCGCATGAAGCTAAGCTCATAAGTGATAAGCAAATCACCATCTGGGGCACGGGCACACCACGTCGGGAATTCATGCACGTCGACGACTGCGCCGACGCATTAGTCTTCCTTCTGAAGAACTACTCTGACCATGATCACGTCAATCTCGGCTGCGGACAGGACATCACGATCCTAGAGCTGACTAGAATGATCTGCCGTGTAGTCGGATTTACTGGGGAGATCGCGCATGATCACTCTAGACCTGACGGTACACCGCGAAAGCTGATGAGCGTCGACAAGCTGCGCACTTTGGGATGGGCAGCAAAGATCACTCTCATGGAAGGCATCGAGAGTGCCTATCATGCATTTCTGAACGGGAGCTACACCGAACGGCGATAGATAAATGGATTTGCTGCGTCTCAGGCCTGTACGCGCTTTCGGGACCCAGAGCTAATGTGGACTGAGACAATCACTCGATGGCGAGCGCTCATGTGAGCCAGCCGCGAAGAGCCCTGCCGGACCTCAACCCCATCCGCTCCAACCTCGTCGCCGTGAAGGTCACGGTGCGCTGCCCACGCCGACGCCGACCGCGTCAATCCTCACAAGGGTAACCGTCGAGAACCGAACGCGTCTACGGTAACGGAATGTACTTCTTGTTCTCCTCCGAGGGATTTGTCGATGGGCATTCCGGACGAGCCAAGGTTTGAGCATGTTACCTTCAAAACCCGGTTAGCAACGTCGGATTTGGTATGAAATTCGGAACAAGTGGATTACGGGGCCTAGCGACAGAATTGGCAGGAGCCGCCTCTGCCCTCTATGCAACGGCATTCGCGACATTCCTGCTGGAATCCGGCCTGGCCAGAATTGGCGACGAGATACTCATAGGGCGCGACTTTCGCGCCTCGAGTCCGGCCATCGCCGCCGTCTGTGCGGCGGCACTGTCCGCGCTCGGCTTCATCGTAGTCGATTGCGGCGCAGTCCCCACCCCTGCCCTGGCACTGTATGCTCAGGCGCGTAAGAGTGGTTGTTTGATGATCACAGGCTCGCACATTCCGGCCGACCGTAATGGAATAAAATTCTATCGACCCGACGGTGAGATCGACAAAGGTGATGAGCGGGAGATAACGCGCATCGCCTTGCAGTTGGAGAAGCGCGGATACGTCCTTGAAGGTGCTGTTGCACGTCGGCAGCACCGGGAGGCCGAATGCAAGGCCTTTTTCATGGCGCGCAATCGAAAGCTTATGGAGATTAATGCTCTAAAGGGCTTAACGGTGGGCGTATATCAGCACAGCACAGTCGCGCGCGATCTCTTGGTTGACATTCTCTCATATCACTGTGCGACGGTCGTAACCCTGGGACGTTCGGAAGGTTTCATTCCTGTCGACACTGAAGCGGTCTCTGACGAGACTGCTCAACAGTTCAAGCTCTGGGCCAAAGAGCATCGGCTTGATGCGGTCGTCTCGGCAGATGGCGATGGTGACCGCCCACTGGTAGCTGACGACCACGGAGACCCCCTCCGTGGTGATTTGTTAGGCCTGGTTACAGCGAACTTCCTGCAAGCGAAGGCGGTCGTCACGCCGGTCACATCAAACTCTGGTATCGAGACCGCAGGTTCTTTCAAAGTCGTGCGTACCAAGGTTGGATCGCCATTTGTTATTGCTGCCATGCTCGATTTGGTTGCGTCGGGTCACGAGCGCGTGGTTGGTTTCGAAGCAAACGGTGGTTTGTTGACCGGCACGGACTTTGACTCGAACGGAACTAAACTGCGAGCGCTACCCACACGCGACAGTTTTCTCCCCATCCTTGCGGCACTTTCCCTTGTTAATACAAGTGGGCAGCCACTGTCGGAGATTGGTAGTTCCTTTCAATTGCCGGCGGCGGCGGCGGATCGCTTGGAAAATTTTTCCGTCGAAAGCAGCACTCGCCTCATGACATACCTTCGTACAGCGGAAACTAACATCGCCGCCTTCGTCGGGTCGATTGGAGTGGTAAGCAAGGTTAGCGATGTTGACGGACTTCGTATCACTCTCGCGGATAAGCGTGTCTTGCATTTGCGTCCATCCGGAAATGCCCCGGAAATGCGGTGCTACGTCGAAGCCGAAAATCGGGAGGACGCGGAGCTTTTGCTCCGGACTGGATTGGATCGAATTCGTAATTGGACGCAAGGCTAAATAAAAGCCGCCTCCCTGCGTATTCCAGGTGACCCTGGGGGTCGCACGAGCTACTCAAGCGCGATCAGAACGTCCACAGTGTCCCTGGCTCTGTCCGCTTTGAAGCGAACCGGAACGCCCGTGGAAACAGCCGATCCGTACCGGCCACGGAGCGTCCGGTAGCTCATGGTCAAGGCAGCGCCCTCCGGTAGCGAACAGCCGGCCCCGCACTGACCGCCTGCGCCGCATGTACGATGGCGTTGGTGTCCAGGCCGTGGTGACGGTATAGGTCCGCAATAGTCCCCGTCTGGCCGAACTGCTCGACCCCGAGCGCCTTCACGCGATGCCCGTTAACCCCACCGAGCCACGCGAGCGTCGCCGGGTGGCCGTCGATCACGGTGACGATGCCGCAGTCACGCGATAGCGGCGCGAGCAGCCGCTCGATATGACTCAGGGCGCCAATCGCGCCACGCTGCCGGGCACGTTCCGCCGCCTGCCAGCCCGCATTAAGCCGGTCCGCGGAGGTGATCGCGAGCAGCCCGACATCGCGCCGGTCCTCCGCCAGAAGACCCGTCGCGGCAATCGCCTCCGGCGCGACAACGCCTTGATAAGCAATGACGACACTCGCGTTGGGCCCAGGCGGACGCAGCCAATAGGCGCCATTGACGATGTCCCGCGCGAGCGCCGGGTTCATGTCGCGCAGCGGCTGCTCGAGCGGCCGGGTTGACAGGCGAAGATAGACCGATCCTCCGGTCTGATCACGCAGCCACGTCGTCTCATCCGGATCCCCCTCGCCATTACGTTGCATGTAATCGAAGGCAAAGCGCATGATCACGGACAGTTCGTCGACGAAGGCCGGTTCGAAGGCGCAAAGCCCATCCTGCGCCATGCCGATCAATGGGGTGCCGATCGACTGGTGTGCCCCGCCCTCGGGCGCCAGCGTCACGCCCGAGGGCGTTGCGACCAGCATGAAGCGCGCATCCTGATAGCAGGCGTAGTTTAGCTGGTCGGCCGATCGGTAGATGAAGGGATCATAGACTGTCCCGATCGGCAGCAGGCGCACGCCATTGATCGAGTGCGAGAGACCGAGCGCCCCGAGCATGATCATCAGGTTCGACTCGGCGATCCCGAGCTCGAGGTGCTGCCCCTTCGGCCCAAATTCCCAGGTAAAGGTCGACGGAATGCGTTCGGCCTTGAAGGTGTCCGCCATGGTCTCCCGGGCGAAAAGGCCGCGCCGGTTGACCCAGCCACCGAGATTGGTCGAGACCGTCACATCGGGCGAGGTGGTGACAATGCGGTCGGCAAGCAGACTGCGCTCGCGTGCGATGTCGTTCAGGATCTGGCCGAAGCCCATCTGGGTCGAGAGCGGCTTGCCGGGCTGCCCCGGTGACGGAAGGGTTTCGGGCACCGGCACCGACGGCGCAGACAGCCTCCTACGCCCCTCACTGAAGAACGGCGCCTTTGCGAAGAAGGCGTCAAGTTCCGCTTCCGGCAAGGTGGCGGCCGCCCATTTGTCCCACTCCTCACCCCGCTTTACGCCCATCTGCAGGCGGTAGTCTTCCATCTGCGTGGGCGTCATCTGCCCCGCGTGGTTGTCCTTGTGTCCGGCAAGCGGCAGACCGTAGCCCTTGATGGTGTAACAGATGAAGCAGACGGGACGGTCATGCCTGGACGCCGCCTCGAAGGCTTCGAGGAGGCTCGGCATGTCATGACCGCCAAGGTTCGTCATCAACGCCTGCAACTCGTCGTCGGAGCGGCGTTCGATCAGTGTGGTGACCGGCCCTTGGTCTCCGATCTCGTCGAGCAGCCGCTTGCGCCAGGCAGCACCCCCTTGGAAGGTCAGCGCCGAATAGAGCTGGTTCGGACAGCGCTCTATCCACTCGAGCAGCTTCTCGCCCCCCGGCTCGGCAAAGGCAGCCTCTTGCAGAGCGCCGTGGCGCAGGACCATCACGTCCCAGCCGAAGTTGCGAAAAATCTGCTCGAACCGCTGCCAGAGGCCCTCCCGGATCACGGCGTCGAGCGACTGGCGATTGTAGTCGACCACCCACCAGCAGTTCCTGAGCCCGTGCTTCCAGCCTTCGATCAGGGCCTCGTAGATGTTGCCCTCATCCATCTCGGCGTCGCCGATCAGGCTGACCATTCGGCCCTCGGCACGATCCTTCATCCAGCCGTGACCCGAGACATAGTCCTGCACCAGCGACGAGAACAGCGTCTGAGCAACGCCGAGACCCACCGACCCGGTCGAGAAGTCGACATCGTCGACATCCTTCGTCCGCGAAGGGTAGCTCTGCGCGCCCTTGTAGCCGCGGAAGTTCATGAGCTTTTCGTGGGTCTGGTTGCCCGCCAGATACTGAAGTGCATGGAAGATCGGCGCCGCATGGGGTTTGACCGCCACCCGATCCTGCGGGCGCAGGACCGAACCGTAGAGCGCGGTCATGATGGTGCTCAGCGACGCGGACGAGGCCTGATGCCCCCCGACCTTGATCTCATCGCCCTCGCGGACGTGGTTGGCGTGGTGGATCGTCCAGGCTGCGAGCCAGGAGACGCAGCGCTCGATCTCGTTCAGATATTCCAGTTTCCTCGTCATTCAGTTTCCCGCAAATCAGCTGCCGGTCTCACAGGACCCCCGCCCAAATGGTCAAAGATCGAGTTTCAACACACCTGTCGCGCGCGACACGCAGGGGATGAAGCGGTGGCCGCGTGCCTCCTTGGACAGGACGGCATCCCGATGGATCGGCTGTCCCGCCAGCATTGCGCATTCGCAGGTCCCGCACACCCCGTTCTCACACGAGGCCATCAACGGCACACCGGCCGCACGCAAGGCGGCCAGTGCCGTGGTCTCAGCCGAAACCTCAACCACCCTGCCCGCACGGAGTTCTATGACGAATGGTTCCGGTGGCGCGCCATCAAACTCGGGAGGCTGGAAAGTTTCGAAATGAACCGTGCCCTCGGGCCAGTGTTCAGCCGCCCGCCCCACGGCGGCCATGAATCCGGGCGGCCCGCAATAGTAAACCTGAGCCTCGGCCGAACGGTTCGCCAGCAGCGCGGCGATGTCCTGCCGGGTCGCCGGCTCGTCGTCGAAATGGAACCGAACATTATCGCCAGGAAGATCGTCCTCGATCACCTCCAAGAGTGGCGTGAGCGCCCGGCCGCGGGTGAAATAGTGCAACTCGAAGGGCTTGGCCTGCCGGGTGAGCGCGCGCGCCATGGCCAGAATCGGGGTGATCCCGATCCCCCCTGCCAGCAGCAAAGTCGGCCCCTCGCCTGGCTTGAGCGCAAAATGGTTGCGTGGCGCGGAGACAGGCAGTGTGGAGCCGACGGCAATGGTTTCGTGGATCCACGCCGAGCCGCCACGGCCGTCATTCTCGCGCTTCACCGCGATGGTGTAGCGGCCAAGCTCGGTCGGGTCGCCGCAAAGTGAATACTGACGCACCTTCCCTTCAGGCAGATGGACGTCGACGTGAGAACCCGCTTCGAACGCCGGCAGCACAGGTTTGCGTGGGTGTTTCAGGTCGATGACCAGCACGTCGCCCGGCTCCTTGCGGACGGCGGTCACGGTCAGCTTCATGATAATACGCGGCGAGGCCATGGCGTTTCACTCGTCGATGGGCAAGATCAGATCACCGGGGCGGATCACGCCCCCGACCTCGATTGTGCAGTTCAGGCCGGAGCGATTCAGAAGCCCCTCGTAGAGACCCGGAAGCCCGAGCAACTCCTCGATATACTTGCACGGCACATTCATCCGGGCGGCCCTGAGGATCGTTTCCCCGACCCGGAAGCGTTTGCCGACAAGATGGCTAAGCGGAACGCCTCGTGTCGTCAGATTGCGCCGGTGATCTTCGGGTGCGAGCTTGGCCTTGAAGCCCGGAATCCTGGGTTCGCCCTGCGCGATGGCGTCCAAGACTTCAGCTTCGATCAGCGTCACTTCGCGAACGTCAGGACGCGCGGAATAGGTCCCCGTCCCCAGGTAGTAGCGGTCTCCGACAATGCCTTGGCCGGCAATAAGCTGCGCCTGCGCCAGCTCCTCCATTTCATAGGAGGCGACAGGCGCGATATGGACGTGAAGCAGCTTTCCTCGCCAGGTCATCATCGCTCTCGGAAATTCGTCTCGTGGAAACCTGCTGCAAAACTGGCCTGATCAACAGCGCCAGTTGCATGGCATTTTCCCGGTCCAGTTGGCTGTTTGGAAAGAAATACGGGGGGCCCTCGGACCGTTTTCAGCGCCAGCTTTCGGCGTAGCCCCGTCTCAGTTGTTCCGCGCCGGCATCGCGTCTTGCACCTGCTTGACAACCTCTCGCAGGACCTCAACGCCCTTCCCGATCTGCCGAATGCTCAAGGCGGCATAGCCCATGACAAGTCCGACGCGATCGGTGCGGCCTTGGTCAGATGGCCGTTCGTAGAGCGGCGAGATCAGGTGTAGCCCCAGGCCAGCGTCGCGGGCGGATTCGACCAAGGCCGTTTCCCGCGATCGTGGCAGGTCATTGAACCAAACCGCGACGTGCAGTCCCGCATCTGCTCCCTGGACAGTGATGCGATCCCCGAAGCTGTGCTGCAAGGCACCCAACAACGTTTCCCGACGCTCGCCGTTCAGCCTGCGCACACGGCGCACATGGCTTTCGTAGCCGCCGCTCTCGATCAACGATGCCAGCGCTTCCTGTTCAGCGACCGGCGAATGCCGGTCTGCGAATTGTTTGGCGGTTGCGAAGACCTCCTGCAATTCGGGCGGGACGACGAGGTAGCCGATGCGCAGCATCGGCGAGAGCGTTTTGGAGATCGTGCCGAGGTAGATGACAGCCCCGTGGTCCTCGAGACTGTGCAGCGGAGGGACCGGATTGATGTCGTAGCGATATTCGCTGTCGTAGTCGTCCTCGATCACATAGGCGTTGTTGTGCCGCGCCCATTTCAGAAGCTGATGGCGGCGCGCGATCGGCATGACGCCGCCCAGCGGAAACTGATGCGATGGCGTGACATAAGCCAGTCGTGCCCCGATCCCCGCCAGCAACTCGGCCTTCATCCCGTCTTCGTCGACGATGACCGGGATGGGTGAGGCACCCGTACTGGCAAAGACCTGACGCGCCATCCTGTAGCACGGATCCTCGATGACGAAGCGGTCGGCGGGATCGAGAAGCAGGCGCGCGCACAGATCAAGGCCCTGCTGCGAACCGCTGACGATGATGATCTGGTCGAGGTCGCAGCTCAGGGTCCGGGCGCGCCAGAGATATCCCTGAAGCGCCTGGCGGAGCCGGCGCGAGCCGCGAGGATCGTCATAGGCAAGACGCAGCGGGCGCTGCCCCATCGCCTCGTTCATCGCGCGTTTCCAGACCAATGATGGGAAATCCGACGGCGCGAGGTCGCCATAGCGGAACTCGACCTTCAGCCCAGTCGGCAGATAATCTGGCCAGGGTGACGCCGCGCGCAGCCGCTCGCCATATGCGGACAGGTGGATCGGGCCGACCCGTTGCGCGTGAGTGCGCCCCGTCCCATGGCCCATCAACGAAGACGCAACGCGAGGTCGTGCGCCTTGACGGACTTCGATGAGACCCTCCGCAGCCAGTTGCTCATAGGCGACCGTCACCGTGGTTCGCGAAACGCCGAGGTCATTTGCCAGGGCCCGGGAGGATGGCAACTGACTGCCGGTTTCGTAGACGCCGCCGAGGATTTGCTCGCGAAGGGCTTCGTATATCTGGCGTGCACCCATCGCGTGCGAGCGCCCTGCAGAACCGGCACTTGAAGACTGGACCATCTCTTTCATCGCCAACTGGATATTTCACATCGGCCAGTTTGCCGTCAATGTTTTCGGAGCCCAAGAAAGATCTCAGAGGCCGAATGACCCGCTCCTATCAATCCGAAACCGATGCTCCCACGCGGTCTCTCAACCGCACCAGCCCCGGATTTGCCACCCGGGCGATCCATCATGGCTACGATCCGGCCGGCTTTTCCAATGCCGTCCAGCCGCCAGTGTTCCTGACGTCAACCTATGGGTTCGAAAGCGTGGCAGCAAACGAGGCCGCCGCCGCCCTTGGTGGACGGCTCTATGCGCGCGAATACAATCCGACGACCGAGATCCTCGAGCAGCGGCTCGCCAATCTGGAAGGAGCCGAGGCGGGGCTGGTTGTTGCCTCGGGGATGGCGGCCTTCGGCACGCTGATCCTGTCGCTCCTGTCCCAAGGCGATGAACTCATCGTCCACAAGACGCTTTATGCGAACACGCTTGCCATGATCGAACAGGCGGTCCCCCGCTTCGGCATCAAGGTCGTCGCGGTCGATCTGTCCGATCCCCAAAATCTCGATGCCTCGATCACCGAGCGGACGCGGCTGGTTTTCTTCGAGACGCCGGTCAATCCGCTGAGCCGCATCCTCGACATCGCGGCAATTGCCGAGCGCGCTCACGAGCGCGGTGTAAGGGTTGCAGTCGACAGCACCTTCGCCTCGCCCGCGCTCCAGCGACCGCTTGAGCACGGGGCAGACATCGTGCTCCACTCGCTGACCAAGTACATCAATGGTCATGGCGATGCCCTTGGCGGGGCGCTTCTCGGCGACGCGCAAACGCTCCGCACGCTGCATGAAACCGGCCTGCGCTACATCACCGGCGCAGCGCTCTCGCCCATGTCAGCTTTCCTGATCCTGCGCGGTCTGAAGACGCTGACGCTGCGCATGGAACGGCACAGCGCCACGGCCCTTGCGGTGGCTCGGGCGCTTGAAGCGCACCCGGCGGTGGCATTTGTGAGTTATCCGTTCCTCGACTCGCACCCTGATCAGGTGACGGCGCGAAAACAGATGTCCAACGGATCGGGCATGTTGGCCTTTGGCCTCCACGCTGGATACGAAGGAGCGCGCCGGATGATGGACCGGCTCAACCTGATCATTCGCGCCGTCAGCCTCGGCGATGCCGACAGCCTCATCTATCATCCAGCAAGCCTCACCCGTGCTCGGCAGCCGATCCGCAAGGATGCCCATTTGGCCGATGGAGTCGGCGAGGATCTCATGCGTCTCTCGGTGGGGCTTGAAGACGCCGATGACCTCATCGCAGACCTGCGGCGGGGTCTGGACGGCTTATGATGACCTGTCGTGTGGCCACCCTTGCGCTCACGCATGAACCTGGAGCCTTGCCATGGCATTCCTGAGCGGTCTTTCCGCGTTCCCCATCACCCCGACCAATCGTGACGGCCGCGTCGATAGCGTTGCCCTGCGCAGGCTGATTGCTCGGCTTGGCATTGCTCAGGTCGATTCCATCGGTCTTCTCGGCAGCACCGGCACATACATCTATCTGTCGCGCGAGCAACGGCGGCGGGCGCTCTCCGAGACCTTGGACCAAACGGCGGGGCAAATGCCGGTCGTGGTGGGTGTGGGCGCGCTGCGCACCGATGAAGCCGTGGGGCTCGCGCAAGACGCCAAGGCCCTTGGAGCAGCTGCGGGTTTGCTTGCCGCCGCCTCCTACACCCCGCTTACTGATGACGAGGTGTTCGAACATTTCTCCACTGTGGCGCGCGAAAGTGGCCTGCCGATCGTCGTCTACGACAATCCAGGAACGACGCATTTCCATTTCAGTCCACCCCTTGTCAGCCGCCTGGCAAAGGTGGCTGGGATTGTCGCCATCAAGAATCCGACAGACAAAAGCGATGCGATCAAGAACCACCTGACCGCCCAGAGGCGCACACTGCCGGAAGGGTTCTCGATTGGCTACAGCGGCGACTGGAACGCCGCCGAGGCCATGATCGCTGGCGCCGACACATGGTACAGCGTCCTCGCGGGCATCCTGCCCGAGGTCTGCATGACGATCGTCACAGCGGCGCAACAGGGCGATGCGGCCGAAGCGCGACGGATCAATGCCGCGCTGGTCCCGATCTGGAGCCTCTTCAAGGAGTTCTCGAGCCTTCGCGTCGTCTATGCACTCGCTGAATTGCTCGACATTTGCGCCGACCCCCCGCGTCCCATCCTGCCTCTGCCCCCAGCAGCGAAGCGCCAGATCGCCGCCGCGTTGAAAGGTTTGCCATCGGATGCCAGCCGGTGAACAGCAAACCCCGTTCGGCAAGTGAAAGGTATTTACCCGCTCATTTCGAGAACTGATCGAAAACAACACTCGGCGTGCTGATAGCCATGGCTGGAGCGGTCTCGACGCCAATCACACCCCCTTCGAACTCGACAATCGACTGCGGAGGTACAGACTGCGCAGGGCACTCCGCCCATGCCGCACCGTTCGCCTTCAAACTAGGAATCGGTGGTTTATCCATTGGAATAGCATCGAGCCGGCGCTTTACTTCCGGCCCGGTGCGCGCATTGAAGCCGGTGCCAATGCCGCCGGCGAACACCAGATTTCCGTCCTCGACATTCGCCAGAGCACGCTTCCCGACCGCCGTAACTGTTGCCGGGTTCGCAGCCGATGACGATGAACTCATCACTCAGCACGCATTTTGTCTCACCCATTCTTGGCGCCGGCCGGATCGATATGGACTGACACGCAGCTTGGAGACGATGCCCTCGACGCCGAACTGGGAGACTTGCGCGAGAATGTCGCTGCCGCCGCTGATCTCGTCGCTCAGAACGATGCCGTTTGGCGGCGTCTCAGCAGGTTAACTAGCGCTTTGCGCCGATCGACGAGTGGCCGATCGCGAAGACCCTCGCCGTCGATCTTGAGCAGGTCGAAGCCGGCAAGCATGGTCCTGACGTCTCCCGCCGCGGCCAAGAGCCCGCTGAAGACTGGGAATGCGCGACAAGCCTTCTGGTCAACGACGAACGCCTCACCGTCTATTATCGCGTCCAAGGCGCCGAGCTCGGCCACCGCCCGGGACGAAAGCCGGAAACCTGAGGGTCCAGTCGTGGAGGTTGCGGGTCGAGGCAGGCCCCCATCGATAGTCGTCCCATTTCATTTCGTGTAGCCAATCAGGGCGCTGCCGGACGCGGCCGACCAGCGGTCGATCTTCGCGACGACCCGAATGTCCAGTCTCGTGTAACCCAGCCTAAAGCGGCCTGTCCGCCCAAAAAATGACATTCAGTTGCCACCAGCCTTTCGACACGACCCACTTCACGATCTCGTAACTCGCCAACCTAGCGGCTTGTTGCTTGAGCTGCGCGTTCCTAGGGTGTGGTCGCTAGGCCTCAGCAACAAGAGCTCGGTTGCCAGGCGGGCGGAGGCTCAACGAGATAGCCAGCTCAGGACAAGGAGAGCAAGCAATGGTCGCTTTTACCCTCAATGGCGAGGCGCGAACACTCGACGTCGATCCAGAGATGCCGCTGCTCTGGGCGGTCCGTGACGTCATCGGACTCACGGGAACGAAATTCGGTTGCGGGCTTGCCCAGTGCGGCGCTTGCACGGTTCACGTTAACGGCATGCCGACGCGCTCGTGCCAGACCGCAGTCGGCGACATCGAAGGAGCCTCGATCACCACCATTGAGGGTGTGTCGGGCAAGATAGGCGAAACGGTCCAGGCCGTGTGGGCCGAGTTCGACGTACCTCAATGCGGCTATTGCCAGTCTGGCCAGATCATGTCGGCCGTGGCCCTCCTTACAGAGACGCCTAAGCCGTCGGACGATGATATTGATTCGGCGATGAGCGGCAATCTCTGCCGCTGCGCCACCTATCATCGCATCCGCGCGGCCATCCACGAGACCGCCAACCGGCTGGAGACTTGAGGCATGTCGCAGTTTCTCTCGAAGCATAACTCCGTGCGGCCCACGCGCCGCCGGTTCCTCGTCGGCGCGGGCGTCACCACCGCTGGCCTCGCCGTGGGCTACCGGCTAGTGCTGGCGGCGTCCGACATCGCACAAACGACTACTGCAAAGGTTCAGGCGAACCCCTTCCAGACCTATGTCGAGATCACAAAGGAGAACCGAATCATCATCTACTCCTCGCAGTTCGAGATGGGACAAGGCTCGTATTTCGGCATCGCCACCCTGGTTATGGAAGAGCTCGACGGCGACTGGGCGCAGGTGGACGTGGTCGGCGGATATGGCAATACCGCGCTCTACGGCAATCTCGCCTGGGGCGGGGCCGCACAGGCAACTGGTGGCTCCACGTCGATGAGTTCGTCGTGGGAACGCTACCGCAAGGCGGGTGCTGCCGCACGGGCCTTGCTGGTGGCGGCCGCGGCGCAGCGGTGGGATGTGCCAGCCGGCGAGATCAAAGTCGCTTCCGGGGTCGTGTCGCACGCCTCAGGGATGCAGGCGCGCTACGGTGACCTGGCTGAAGCCGCAGCGGGAATGCCGGTTCCCGACGACGTGCCGCTAAAGCCGCGCGACAAGTGGGCCCAGATCGGATCGGACAGCCTCAAGCGCTACGATTCCGCCGGCAAGACCAACGGCGCGCAGACCTACACGATCGACCTCATGATGGAGGGACTCCAGACGGCCGTTATGATCCATCCGCCGAAGTTCGGCGCCGAGATCGAGAGCTTCGACGCAACCAAGGCCAAGGCACTCGACGGCATTGTCGATGTCGTCCAGACGCCGCGAGGCATTGCCGTGGTTGGCAGGGACACCTGGACGGCGCTCAAGGGCCGCGACCTCGTGGAGGTGACCTGGAACGAGGAGAAGGCCGAAGGGCGTGGCACGGCCGAGATCATGGCCGAATACAACAAGGCAGCAGACGATCTGGGCGCGGCCACCGCGCGCGACGACGGTAACACTCCCGCAGCGTTCGCCAGTGCTGAGAAAATCATCGAGGGGCACTACGAATTCCCCTATCTTGTCCATGCTTCGATCGAGCCACTCAACGCGGCCGCCCGAATCAACGAAGACGGCACCATCGACGTCTGGGGCGGACACCAGATGCCCGACCTTTATCAGGCGGCTGCCGCTCAGGTAGGCGGCACCACGCCGGACAAGGTGAGGCTGCACGTGATGAAGACCGGCGGCAGTTTCGGCCGCCGCGCGGTCTTGGACGCAGATGTCATTATCGAAGCTGTTTCCACAGCGCGTGCACTGGGACGCGGCAAGCCAGTGAAGGTGCAGTGGACCCGCGAGAATGACATGCGGGGTGGGCGGTACCGGCCGGCCTATGTGCACGCAGTCAAGGCGGGGCTCGACAAGAAAGGCAATGTCGTCGCTCTCCATGACCACATCGTGGGCCAATCGGTCTTGGGCGGTTCGACCTCTGCGGCGATGATCAAGAACGGCATCGATCCAACCTCCGTAGAGGGCGCCACCAACCTGCCCTATGCGATCCCGAACCTGAAGGTCGAGCTGACCACCACGGACGTGAACATCCCGGTGCTGTGGTGGCGTTCGGTAGGCTCCACCCACACCGCTTACGCGGTGGAAACCCTGATCGATGAGCTCGCCGCCGCTGCGAACCGTGATCCGGTCGACTTCCGCTTGTCAATGCTCGGTCACCATCCACGGCATGCCGCCGTGCTTAAAGTGGCTGCTGAGAAGGCAGGCTGGGACAAGCCTCTGCCGGAAGGCCGTTTCCGCGGCGTGGCCCTGCATGAAAGCCTCTCGACCTATGTCGCCGATGTGGTGGAGATCACCCTCAACGATGAAAATGGTTTCAAGGTCGACCGCGTCGTCTGCGCGGTAGATTGCGGCACCGCGATAAATCCTGACCAGATTCGCGCTCAGATGGAGGGCGGTATCGGCTTCGGGCTAGGCGCGATCCTCCAGGAGGAGCTGACCCTTAAGGGCGGTGTCGTAGACCAAGAGAACTACGATACCTATACACCGCTCAGGATCGAGCAGATGCCGCGAGTCGAGGTACACATTGTGCCGTCCGAGGAGCCGCCCACGGGAGTTGGTGAGCCAGGTGTGCCGCCGATCGGCCCGGCCGTCGCCAACGCGCTACGGGCGGCGACAGGCAAGACTATCCGCAAGCTGCCGATTATAAAGAACATGTCAGGAATGACACCATGAAACAGCCGCGATGAAGATCGCGCCGTTTTCGAACGCCTCCTGACAGGCGCTCATCTCCATTGGGTCAAATTCCGGCGGCTGCCCGCTCGCATGTGCTGCGGCTACTATTCATAGCGTGGATGACTTTGATCAAAACAATCGATTTCATCACTCTTCCGGAATCGTGCATGGACAAAAAAAGAGCCTCACGCACCAATCACACGCTGCTCTATCGCGTGACGAAAGCTGCCTTAGGAATAATCCAAAGGAGAAAATCTTCGATGCGCCCTGACGTGCAGTGGAGGTCGTGCCGAGAAAGTGAGTTGCAACTGGCCGACAATGTCGGGCGGTGCGACCATGGTCGCTTCGGAGAATGAAATCGGGCCAGTTCACGGGGGCGGTACTGTTATTCGTCGACCGCCGCCCTTCCCAAGAACAGGCGGCATCGCAAGTTGGTTCTGCCGATGAAAACGACAGCGCCGGATATATGTCAGCAGCCGCTCAGGATTGGATGATCCAGCCAAGCTCTCGGCGTGATGGCACCGTAGGTGTCACAGTCGAAGCATCTCATTGATCGTTTTTGAGGCTTTCTTCGATGCCACTGATGCCTGACGGGCGGTCGCAGCTGCAGGCGACAACACGGCCTATTTAGTTGGAAACAGTCGAGGTAGGCCAATCTGGCTTCCCCGTTACTATTTGGAGAAAGAAATGCTGTGTCTAGGAATCAGCGGCGGACTTGACCAAGTCCATGAAAACCGATTCGAGCGTCCGAACGCCTTTATGCACGATGGCGCCGCGGTGCTCGTCCGAGACGGAAAGGTGATAGCCGCCGTAGAAGAGGAACGCCTCAATCGAATCAAGCACTCGAACAAGCTGCCAAGTGGTTCGATTCAATACTGTCTTTCGACGGCCGGGGTTCAGCTCAGCGACATTGATCGTGTCGCGGTCTACGCCAGCGAGACCTACGCCAACGCCATGCTTGAAGGTATGTCCGCTTCCCAACCGGACATTCTCTCCATTCCGTTGGATGCTAAAATGTTGGTGCAGAACCTGTTAGCGCGTGAGTTCGACACTAAGTTGGACAGTTCACGTATTTCATTCGTAGGTCATCATCAGGCGCACGCCGTGAGCGCCTTTGCAATGTCGGGCTTCGAACAAAGTCTCATTCTAGCGATTGATGGCTGTGGTGATTTCCTGTCGGGCCTTGTGGCGGTAGGGTCTGGCACAGAAATTACGCAAATCGAGGCTTTCCCGGAGGACAATTCTCTTGGGCTGTTTTATCTCGAGACGATCCGCTGTCTCGGCTACGGCATGTTCGACGAGTATAAGGTAATGGGACTCGCGCCCTATGGCGACCCCGCTCCCTATCGCGAGCTCTTCGAGCAGTTCTACGAGCTCTCCGCCAACGGTGGCTACCGTGTTCACCTCGACCGCATCGGTCCGGCGTTGCTCCGCAACATCGAGATCAGGCGAAAGGGAATGCCTTTCACCCAGCAGCATCGAGATGTGAGTGCGTCACTGCAGGAAGCGCTTGAGCGGATCGTGTTCCACATTCTCCGGCACCACCGTGAGGCCACCGGCATGAAGCGGTTGTGTCTGGCGGGAGGGGTAGCCCACAACTGCACGATGAACGGCAAGCTGCTGTATTCAGGGCTTTTCGAAGACATCTTCGTGCAACCCGCGTCTCACGACGCTGGCTGCGCATTGGGAGCTGCGCTGATAGTCTCTAACGAGATGGGCCACCCCGCGCCGCGTGAGCGACTGCAGGAGGTCTATTGGGGTCCTGATCTCGGGAGCGACCGCGCCGTGGAACAGGAACTGAACGCATGGGCCGGACATCTCGAGGTTGAACGCTCTGACGACGTAGCGAGCAGTGCAGCCGACTGGATCGCCAACGGCGCCGTGATCGGCTGGGTGCAGGGTCGTTCGGAGTTTGGGCCACGTGCGCTGGGCAACCGCAGCATTCTTGCCGACCCTCGGCCCGCTGCAAACAAGGACCGGATCAATGCCATGGTCAAGAAGCGCGAAGGCTATAGGCCTTTCGCACCATCTGTGCTGGAAGAGGATGCGAGCGAATTTTTCGACCTCCCGGACGGTAAGCACGAATTTCCATTCATGAATTTCGTCGTTCGCGTGCGTGACTCAAAGCGCGCCTTGTTGGGTGCCATTACGCACGTCGACGGTACGGCTCGGCTGCAAACAGTATCGCGCGATGCCAACCCCGCTTACTGGGAGGTCATCAATGCGTTCAAGAAGCGGACAGGCACTCCAATACTGCTCAATACGTCCTTTAACAACAATGCTGAACCGATCGTGGATACGGTTGCAGACGCGATTGCCACATTTTTGACGACAGAGCTGGATGGACTTGTGGTCGGGCCCTTCCTGGTAAAAAAACGGGCTGCAACGCTGCAGGATTGGACTGCGCTTGCGATTTCATTGCCTCCCTCAGTCTCCCTCCATCAAACCCGTGCTTACACAGCGCGAGATCATCAGGAGACTGTCTGCGAGATTATTCCGAACCACTTCAGCATTGACAGTGTGCGAATTTCAAACGACCTGTTTAATCTGCTGATGCGGATTGAGGGCGAAGCCGTGTTAAGCGATCACCTCAATATAATTGCGCCGGATCAGGCTGAGCATGAAGCTCTGATGGAGGACCTGCGAAGACTGTGGGAGCAGCGCCTGGTTCGGCTGCATCCCTCACAAGCTGCTCGGATGGATCCTGGGTCCGATCAAACGCCGGACCAGCCTAATAGGCTATCAATGTGATAGAGATGCCGCTCAAGCTCGGCCAATCAATAGTGTTCATCGACCCCGCCTGCGAGCTCACCGCTGTGATTAGGGGGGTCGAGGTCGCCCTGGTCAGTATGCTTAGGAATGCTATTGAATGGGTCGTGTGCTAGCGTTCTCTACTCGCCTCTGGCAACGGGCTCCTTTGCGCTTTTTGATGCGGCCCCTGCCGGCTCAGGGTTCTCTCCCTGGTCGATCGCAATGATCGCCGCATGTTTGCGTTAGAACGGGTGGGGTCGAAGTTGGTATTCGCGCTTCCGTTGGCCGCATACCCTTCCGTTGGCCGCATATCAGGGGGCGACCTCATCTGCGCAGCTCCTCAGGTTGCGGCAGCGGCGTGGCTGCCTCCCGCCTCCGCCGATGCTTCAGAGCCGGCGCCTATCTCTGTCACGCTCCTGCAGCTCGCTTCGACAATGGGTTGATCTGAGGCCCGGCCGCAAGCTCGCCGGAGACGACTTCCTCGGCACCGCGGGCGACCGATCTTCTTGCCGAATATGCCTTAAGAAGCCCAGGCATCTGTTCTCGATTTTGCCTACTAGGCTGACGAGAAGGTCACGTGCCGACAGCAGCACCCGCACGACACAGGTGCCGTGGCTCTTGATGCGAACCTGCTTAAACCATCCGGTCCGTCCGATCTGAGCAAGGCCCGCCGCTCGTGGCGGCCCGATTTGTCCGGCATCATCGAGAGGGCGGCGCTTGACACGATCGGAAGTCCGCGCTTCCTTAACTCATTCCAGAGCCAGATCGCAAGCGGTCACGGCTCCATGCCGATCCGCTCCGTCTCCGCAGCTCCACAGTCCCGCCCGTATCTCCCAGTCGCGCCCGGGTAGCCATTGCGCTGCAAGGCGGGTCTGATCGCTACGGCGGCGCCGCCACCATCTCAATCAGTCGATTCGGCGACAAAGCCAATCATCTCCTGTAAGAGAAGTGCTTTCGGGCAAGTTCCGCAGGTTCAAGGAGATCGTTGACGGCGCCGCACTTGGAGCTGCGTCGAGCGCATGTTCGAGCTTGCCGCCCAAGGTACGTGGCATCGAAACGCGTGCGATTGCGCCTCATTCAAAACCGCTGCGCGGCTGGTCGCCGACATACGAGGGGGCGCAGGCGCCTGAAACGAACCCGTCGGTCACGACGGAGCAATCCTGCCGCCTGACCAGGCGCGTGGAAAAGTATCACAACGGTGACCACAGCGTCGCTTCAGGCCGTCAAAAGCTATTGCCGTGCGTCAAGGCGGGCTAGGTGACCCGTCGGAAGCCGGCACCAGCGGCTTTGTCGGGACAAGACACATGCTATTGGGATTTGGCCGCCGCAGCCGCGAGCATCGCTTCTCCTATCCCATTGACGCCTTGGGCATTCAGCATTTCACCAGCGTTCTTAATATCGCGTACCTCTTTGTTCTGGCTGAGTTTTGATTTCCCAACCAGGCCGGTGATCTCGATCTCCAGAGCGACGATCGCCTTAACCATCGAGTCTATGAAGTCCCTCGGCGCGTCGCCCATCTTCCACGGGGCAGGCTGCGAGGCTTCTTGCATATGAGTGAGCTTCGCCACGTTACGGCGCACATATCGCTCATCATCCCGGACAGTGATGCGTCCGTGGGCGTGGACGACGAGATAGTTCCACGTCGGCACCTGCTTGTGGAATTCATGCTTGCTTGGATACCAGTTCGGCGAGATGTAAGCGTCGGCAGCACGGAAGATAACGAGGACTTCATCGCCATTGACGACTTCCTGCCAGACTGGATTCTTGCGGGCAACATGGCAATTGAGAACGCCCTTGTCTCCCTTCGAGCGGTCAAGCTCAAAGGGGACGTGGTTCGCGTCGAGGATGCCTTTGCTGTGGGTGACTAGGATACCGAGCGGGTGTCTCTCGATAAGTTCGAACAGAGCGTTCTGATCGGGAACGGCAAAATGGGGCGGAACGTACAACGGTATTTCTCCTGTCGTGAGTGGCGGCTGTTAGTGATCGGCGAAATCTTACGGAACGGGCCCGGGCATCTTCGTTGCGGTCGACGAGCGCCCCGCATCTCGCTGTCCACCACGCTCAAGGACGGCCATCGAGAAGTGGGCGGGCACATCAGATACCGCCGCGTATGTGTGCGGTTGGTCAGTGACAAGCCGCGCACTCTCGCCCTGGCTCAAAATTACTGCATGGGTACCCACCACGACACTCAGGGATCCCTGAGTCACCGAGATCAGTTCACGCGTATCCGGACTATGAGCATCCGCGGAAAACACGTCGCCCGGCATAATGACCCAGCTCCACAATTCGAACATCGTACGTCCCGAGGTCGATGAATGAAGTTGTGCAAAGCTTCCTTTGGCGCTTGTCCAAAGTGTCCTTGTCTCTGTCCGCTCAATAGGAAGGCGAACTGTAGAAGCATCGTCATTCAGCAAATCGGCCACGGAGAGCGAAAACGCCGCCGCCAGTCGGCAAAGTATGCCGATGCTGGGGTTCGCCTTGCCTTGCTCCAGCGAGACGACGGTTCCCTTGGACAACCCGCTCAGTTTTGCCAGTCGATCCAGGGTCAGATTTTGGTCGCGCCTCAAGTCTCGGGTTCGAACCGCTATCGCTTTGCCAAGCACCTGCTCGGAATCCATCGCTGTCGTAACATCGGTCATTATATTGACTTAGTGTCTCGGCTCACCTATTGCGGTCAATATAATGACCGACGCGAATTTGCAACTGCGCAGGTTTCAAGTAAGCTTCTTGCTACGGTTGCAGCGTCTGCCGCTTCGGTGACATCGGTTGGTGTGGTCGCGGCTCATGCCGCCGATGCACAGGTAACCGATCCTGCAGTGGTCGATTCCCGCATCAAGATTGCCTTCGAAGGCGCGGTCTATCAATCCAACGTCGACAAGCTTGGCGATACCAGCGACAAGCTCGGCAGTGGCAATGATTTCGGCGATCTCTACGGATCAGTGGCGCTCACCAAAGCGATTTCTTCGGATGTGGACTGGAGGCTCGCTGGTACTTTTCACGCCGGCCAGGACAACGACTTTAGTCTGAATGTCCCGCAAAGTGGCGGCGTCATCGGCCTGTCGTTCGGCAACAGCTACAATTTCCAGACGCTCGACTTCGATATCGGCAAGCATGTCGAGGCGCAGGGCGCCGACATCCGGTTCTTCGGCGGTCTGCGCTTGCTGCACTCCAAGGAGAAGCTGAATTTCAATGTGAGCGCCACTCCCAATGATCCGGCCGACAAGGGCGGCAACGCTGACAAGCTTGGCTCATCCGAGTTCTACGGCATCGGTCCGCGCCTCGGCGCCGAAGTCTACTATCCGCTGGGTGAGACGTGGGGTCTTACCGGTGCGGTTTCGGGCTCGGCTATGTGGGGCCGACGGACGGACAAGTTTAGCCTCCACGAACATGAGAGCGATCCAAGCGATCCTACTCCTGATCCAGATATCAACGTCAGCGAAAGCCAGCATTCCAACAAGGTTGTTACCAGCATAGACCTTTCCGGTGGCGTGACTTTCAAACCGTGGGAAAATACCACGTTCACCGCAGGCTATCGGGTCGAACAGTGGCACAATCTGCTTGAGATGGCGGACAAGAGCACCCAGACATTCAACGGCCCGTTCCTGCGGCTCGAAGTCAAGATGTAGGCCGGCGGTTCGAGCCTCCCAACTCGGACTACTGCTTCGAATGGATTGCAATTGACGGAACAGGAAGTGGCGTTTGAATCTAGGGTTGCCGTCAATGGCAACGTCAAACTGCACTACACAGCGGCGGGCTCAGGCCCGCCGATTGTGTTTCTGCATGGCATTCCGGATCACGGAATGGGCTGGCGCCGGCAGATGCAAGCGCTCTGCGACCGATATCGGGTGATCGCGCCGGACCTGAGGGGCTTCGGACAAAGCGATGGACCACAAGGCCATGGCAACTATGCGCTGACCCACCTGGTCAACGACGTGCTGGCTGTTCTTGCAGCGGAAAAGCTGACCCAGGCCGCTATTGTCGGCCATGACTGGGGTGGCATCATCGCATGGTGGCTGGCCGTACGCGTGCCGCAGGTCGTGCGCCATCTCATCCTGCTGTCGGCACCGCACCCCCGCAACTATCTGCGTGCGGTCGCCGATCCGGCCAATGCCGAGATCATCGGATATGTACGTGGCTTCCAGGTCCCGGGCGCCACCCAGATGCTGGACATCGACAAACTCGCCACCTGGGTCGCCGATCCGCAGGACAGGCAGGCCCTGACAGATTCGCTCAGGCGATCCGATCCGGAAGCGATGCTGGGCTACTACAGGGCCAACATACCGCTTGGCAGGGTGCCGGATCTGGGCCAGCTGCCTTTGGTCAAGGCGCCGACCCTTGTGCTGTTTGGCTCCGACGATCCCTATGTGCCGTCAAGCGCTTTTGACGGGACCTTCCGAGAAGTCGACAACGTTACCGCCGTGATTGCTTTGCCCGGGGCTGGCCACTTCATCCACCATCAAGCAGCCAAGTTTGTCACCGAGCAGATCGAAGCATGGGTTGAGCGATCACCGTCCAGTTTCCGACACCTTGGTTAAGCCAAGGTGTCTCAGACCGCCTGAGCAATATAGAGGCCACGTGCTATTTGACCCTAATTCGCCGGCAGCGGTCCGAAGCGAATGCGAAAACGCCGGTTTTCGCGGCCCTTCTTCTCGATCTTGCCGATATGGATCTCGCCGACTTCGCCGGTGCTTTTGACATGGGTGCCGCCGCAGGGCTGGCTGTCGATCGAAGCGTTGTCGCCGATGCAGACCAGGCGGATCTTGCCGGTGCCCGCGGGCGGCCGGACATTCTTGGATTTCACCAGGCCAGGATTGGCTGCCAGTTCCTCGTCGGTGATCAGCCTGACTAAGATCGGATGATCGGCTCGCACCAGTTCCATCAGCCCGGCGGTGACGTCTTCCCTGGTGAAGCCGGCATCGGGAGCGTCGAAGTCGACGCGGCTGTCATCTTCGGAAACCGCAGCACCGGTAATCGGAAACGGACAGACGACGGTGAGCAAATGGCAAGCTGCGTGCATGCGCATCAGGAGATGCCGCCGCTCCCAGTCGATGGCGAGTTTCACCCGCTCACCGACCTCGGGTGCCGGCTGCTCCGGCGCCGGCACATGGATGATCTCGTCCTTGGTCTCGCCGGTGATGGTGGCGGCAATGGCGATGCGGCTGCCGTCGGCGCGCTCTAATGTTCCGGTATCGCCAGGCTGGCCGCCCGATGTGGCATAGAAGATGGTCCGGTCGAGAATGATGCCGCCGCGCTCGTTGATGGCGACAACAGTGGCGTCAGCCGCTCTGAGATAGGCGTCGTCGCGAAACAGCGCTTCTGTTCTGTGCGCCATCAGGCGACCTTCTCATACGGCACCGGAATTGTGCTGCGCTCATCCATCCAGCCCGGCACCGGCAGGTTCTTCTCGCGCAGGAATTCCGGGTTGAACAGCTTCGACTGGTAGCGCGTGCCATAGTCGGCAAGGATGGTCACGATGGTGTGGCCGGGGCCAAGCTCGCGCGCCAGCCGTATCGCGCCGGCAATGTTGATGCCGGTCGAACCGCCGACGCACAGGCCTTCTTCCTGGATCAGGTCGAAGACGATCGGCAGCGCTTCCTCGTCCGGCACCTGGAACGAGAAGTCGGGCGTGAACCCATCGAGATTTGCCGTGATGCGCCCCTGCCCTATCCCTTCGGTGATCGAGCTGCCGTCGGACTTCAATTCGCCACTGGTGTAGAAGGAATAGAGCGCCGCACCCAGCGGATCGGCGAGCGCGATCTTGACGTTGCTGCTCCTGGCCTTCAGCCCGAAGGCGACGCCGGCCAGCGTTCCGCCCGAACCCACCGCCGAGACGAAACCGTCGACCTTGCCGCCGGTCTGCGTCCAGATTTCTTCCGCCGTGGTGCGGATATGGCCGTCGCGATTGGCAACGTTGTCGAACTGGTTGGCCCAGATCGCGCCGTTCGGCTCCGACCTCGCCATCTGCTCGGCCAACCGCCCCGACAGTTTCACGTAATTGTTGGGGTTCTTGTAAGGCACCGCCGGCACTTCGATCAGCTCGGCGCCAAGCAGCTTGATCGTGTCCTTCTTTTCCTGGCTCTGGGTGTCGGGAATGACGATCACTGTGCGATAGCCCAGCGCCTTGGCGACCAGCGTCAGGCCGATGCCGGTATTGCCTGCCGTGCCCTCGACGATGACGCCGCCCGGCTTCAACAGCCCGCGCTGTTCGGCGTCGCGGATTATGAACAGGCCGGCGCGATCCTTGACCGACTGGCCGGGGTTCATGAACTCGGCCTTGCCCAGGATCTCGCAGCCGGTCTGCTCCGAGGCCTTGTTGAGGCGGATCAGGGGCGTGTTGCCGATCGCTTCGATCACAGAACGGGGCATCCGGGATTCCTTATGTAGCTGCGGCGAGACCCTAGAAACCCGAAGCGTGCGTTTCAAGGCAAGAATTCGCCTGGTCCAGTCGCATTTCGGGCACTGCAATCTCCCGCGGCCGGACAACGCGCGATGACGATCATTTCAACCAGTACGGAAAAGCGCTCTTTTCATTCGATTTTTTCACCGCTAGAGCACTAATGACAGATCGGCAGGGCGCAGAATGACACTTTACCGGGCCAACCCGAAGCACGGCGTCGCCTGGATAACCGGCGGCAGCAGCGGCATCGGCCGTGCGCTGGCCAAGGACCTCGCGGCAAAGGGCTTTGTCGTCGCGGTCACCGCACTCGACGGCGACCCACTCGACGCGCTCATCGTCGAGACGGCGCAGATGCCGGGACGTGTCGTGGCCTACCCTTGCGACGTCATCGATGAGCCGCGCATGGCAAGCACGGTGGCGGCGATTGAAAAGGAGCTCGGGCCGATCGTGCTCGCCGTCTTCAACGCCGGCAACTACATCGCCACGCCCGGCGAAGACCTCAGGGTCCGCGACTTTCGCCAGACCTTCGAGGTCAACTATTTCGGTATCATCAATGGCCTCGTCCCGCTCATGGAGCGCATGCGCATCCGTGCGCGCGGCCATATCGTGCTTGTCGGATCGGTTACCGCCTATTTCGGCTGGCCGACCACGGCGGCCTATGGCGGCTCGAAGGCGGCGATCAACATCTTGGCCGAGTCGCTGAAATACGATTTCGACAAGATGAATGTCCGGATCCAAGTGATGAATCCGGGCTTCATCGACACCCCGCTGACGGAAAAGAACATGCTGCCGATGCCGGGGCTGATGCCGGTCAACCGCGCCTCGCGCCGCCTGCTGCGCGGCATCGAGCATGGCGGCTTTGAGGTTACCTTCCCTCACCGGCTGAGCTGGGGGCTGAAGCTGCTGGCACTGCTGCCAAGGCCAGTCTGCCGGTGGTTCATCAGCACGGCGACCCGCTGGACAGGGCGGCCGCTGAATTTCGACCGCAAGCCGCCGAACGAATAGCTGTCCACAGCCCCGGCTGTTGCCTGACTGCACCGGCCGTCATAGCTTTAGAATTGTCGTGGAGTCTGAGATGGGGCGGCGGATCGTGCTTGCGGTGCTGGGCGTCGTCATCATCCTTGTCCTGGCCTTCCTGCTTGGTCCGCGCGTTCCCGTCGACACAACAATCAGCTTCGACCCCAAGGTGATCGGCGACGATCCGCAAGCATATATCGCGCGTGAAGAGGCTGCCGTGCCCAACGTCCGCGACGGGCTCGAGAAAGAAATCATCTGGGCCGATCCGATGGTTCACGCCAGGACGCCATTGGCGATCGTCTATATCCATGGCTTTTCGGCATCGAAGGGCGAGGTTCGCCCGCTGGCCGACGAGGTCGCCGACCAACTCGACGCCAACCTTTTCTACACCCGCCTCACCGGTCATGGGCAGGACGGCGCCTCGATGGCGCAAGGCAGCGTCAATGCCTGGATCAACGACTATGAGGAGGCGCTCGCCATCGGCCGGGCCATCGGCGACAAGGTGATCCTCATCGGCACCTCGACCGGTGGATCGCTGGCGGCATGGGCGGCGACTGAGCCTGGCGCATCGGACGGCGTCGCTGCAATCGCATTCATCTCGCCGAATTTCGGCGTCAGGGCTGCAGGCGCCGAGCTGCTGACCATGCCCTGGGGCAGGCAGATCGCCGAGTTCGTCGGCGGCAAGGAGCGCAGCTTTCCGACCCGCAACGCGCTGCACGAGAAACTCTGGACGCACACATATCCAATGGCAGCCGTGCTACCGATGGCGGCGCTGACCAACCTTGCCTACGCAGCGCCTGTGGAGAAGGCAACCATACCGGCGCTGTTCATCTTCTCGGATTCCGACAAGGTGGTGCGCCAGGATCGCACCCGCGAAATCGCCGGCCGCTGGGGCGCACCGCATGAACTGGTGCCCGTCGACGACAATGGCGATCCCGACAACCACGTCATTGCCGGCGACGCGCTGTCGCCCTCGACCACGGCATTCCTGGCGCAGCGGATCGTCGTGTGGGTTCAGGCAATTGCCGGGCAGCCCTAAACGAAAAAGGACGGCCGAAGCATTGCCCCGGCCGTCCTCATATTCAATCGTCAGCAATCAAGCCAGGCTCGACGAGCCTGACCGGTTCGTCTGATCAGGCAGCCCGCGCCGCGGGCCGCTTGCCGCCGAAGCGGCGCTTGTTGTTGCCCTTGAAGGCCTTGGCGCCTTCCGGCTTGCGCTCGCTTGCACCCGCAAAGGCCGGCTTGTCACCAAAACGCTTCTTGGCGAAGCCGTTGTTCTGGCCACCGGGCCGCCTGCCGTCGCGACGGCCATTGCGGTCGTTGCGATCATTGGCGGGCTCGAAGCGCTCGTTCTTTTCGGCCGGATTGCGCACCGGATCCGGGCTGCCGAGATGGTCGGCAACGATCGGCAGCTTGCTGCGGATGATGCGCTCGACCTGACGCAGCTTGCTGTTTTCGGAAGGATCGCAAAGCGTGATGGCGATGCCGTCCATGCCGTTACGGCCGGTACGGCCGATGCGGTGGACATAGCTTTCGGCCTCATCCGGCAGGTCGAAATTCACCACATGGCTGATGCCGGGGACGTCGATGCCGCGCGCCGCGATATCGGTCGCCACGAGAATGCGCACCGAGCCCTCGCGGAAATCGTTGAGCGCCTTCTGGCGGGCGTTCTGCGACTTGTTGCCGTGGATGACGGCGGCCTTGAAGCCGTCGCGTTCGAGGTCCTTGGTCACCCGGTCGGCGCCATGTTTGGTGCGCGAGAAGATGATGACGGACTTCATCGCTTCGTCGGCGAGCATCGTCGACAGCACCTGGCGCTTCTGCTTGGTGCGGGCAAAGACAACGCCCTGCACGATTTCGGCAGCAGCGGTGCTCTGCGGCGCGACTTCGACGCGGATCGGGTTCTTCAACAGGCCCTTCGCCAGTTCGGCGATTTCATTGGGCATGGTGGCCGAGAACAGCACAGTCTGACGGTCGGGCGCGGTCGCCTTGGCGATCCGCTTGACGTCGTTGATGAAGCCCATGTCGAGCATGCGGTCGCCCTCGTCGAGCACCAGCCATTTGGTGTCGGAGAGGATGAGGTCGCCCTCGCGCACCAGGTCGGTCAGGCGGCCGGGCGTGGCGATCAGGATGTCGACGCCGGGCGCAACCTTCTTCACCTGGCTGAAGCGCGAGACGCCGCCAAGCACGAGAGCGGTTGAGACATGCGCGCCCTTGGCGAGGATCTTGATGGTGTCCTCGATCTGGACGGCGAGTTCGCGCGTCGGCGCCAGGATCAGCGCACGGGTGGTCTTGGCCCGGCGCTTGGTGCCGAGCGCGATGATCTTCGACAGGATCGGCAGCGCGAAGGCCGCGGTCTTGCCGGAGCCGGTCTGGGCGATGCCGAAGATATCACGGCCTTCCATCTGCGGCGGGATCGCCTGCGTCTGGATCGGCTTCGGCTCGGTGAAGCCGGCGCCATGCGTCGCCTTGAGCAGCGCGCCGGTGATCCCAAGAGCTGCGAAACCGGTAAGGTCCGCAGTGGTGCCGGTCGAGATTGCGTTACCGGCTGAGGTGTTTTCGTTGGTCAAAATAGTCTTCTTTCACGCGGTCTTGGCCGCAAACATCAATGGCGGCAGGGCGCAACCTGCCGTCGAAAAATTTGATATGAAACGACAAGGCGGGCGGACGGTAACGTCCACTCGGCTGCGCTGTCGTGCCCGCAGGCGTCATGCCACGGGGCTCTTTCGCCACTTCGTGATGTATCGGAAAGAGAGGCCGATATACCGGAAAGAGGGAAAACAGACGCAACCAGTCTCATTTGTCGAGAAGGCCGGAATCTCCGGCCCAAGCGCCTATGGGCTGCATATGGCTGAGTTCGCTCCGGAATGCAAGGGGCCACATGTTGCAGCGCAATAATCGAGGCCGAAAGCGGCGCTTGCACACGCCTGCAGGCATCATTACCACAAATGCAGCTGCCATTTCTGGAGACCGAGCGATGAAGGACGTGCTGAAGGAACTCGAGCGCCGCCGCGAGATCGCCCGCATGGGTGGCGGCCAGGCCCGCATCGACGCCCAGCACAAGAAGGGCAAGCTGACGGCGCGCGAACGTATCCAGGTCTTTCTCGACGAAGGCTCGTTCGAGGAGTTCGACATGTATGTCGAGCATCGCTCGACCGACTTCGGCATGGAGAAAACCAAGATCGCCGGCGATGGTGTCGTCACCGGCTGGGGCACCGTCAATGGCCGTCCGGTCTATCTCTTCGCCAAGGACTTTACCGTCTTCGGCGGCTCGCTGTCGGAGGCGCACGCCGAAAAGGTCATCAAGGTGCAGGAGATGGCGCTGCGTAATCGCGCGCCGATCATCGGCCTCTACGACGCCGGCGGCGCCCGCATCCAGGAAGGCGTGGCGGCGCTAGGCGGCTATGCCGAGATCTTTCAGCGCAACGTGCTCGCATCCGGCGTCATTCCTCAGATTTCCGTGATCATGGGCCCGTGCGCCGGCGGCGACGTCTATTCGCCTGCGATGACCGACTTCATCTTCATGGTGCGCGACACCTCTTATATGTTCGTCACCGGGCCGGATGTGGTGAAGACCGTCACCAACGAGACGGTGACCGCCGAGAGCCTTGGCGGCGCGTCCATCCACACGACGAAATCCTCGATCGCCGACGGCGCCTACGACAATGACGTCGAGGCGCTGTTGCAGATGCGTCGGCTGGTCGATCTGCTGCCGGCGTCCAACACGTCGGAGCTTCCGGAGGTCGAATGCTACCAGTCGGTCACCGACCATGATCTGTCGCTCGACCGGCTGATCCCGGACAACGCCAACAAGCCTTACGACATCAAGGAGCTGATCCTCAAAGTTGCCGATGAAGGCGATTTCTTCGAGATCCAGCAGAACTTTGCCAAGAACATCGTCACCGGTTTCGGCCGCGTCGAAGGCCGCACCGTCGGCTTCGTCGCCAACCAGCCGATGGTGCTGGCCGGCGTGCTCGATTCCGACGCAAGCCGCAAGGCGGCGCGCTTCGTGCGCTTCTGCGACTGTTTTTCCATTCCCATCGTCACCTTCGTCGACGTCCCCGGCTTCCTGCCCGGCACCGCGCAGGAATATGGCGGCCTGATCAAGCATGGCGCGAAACTCCTGTTTGCCTACGCCGAGGCGACCGTGCCGAAAATCACCGTCATCGCCCGAAAAGCCTATGGCGGCGCCTATGACGTGATGGCCTCAAAACATCTGCGCGGCGATATGAACTATGCCTGGCCGACGGCGCAGATCGCGGTGATGGGGGCGAGAGGCGCGGTCGAGATCATCTACCGTAAGGATATCGGCGACGCCGAAAAGCTCGCAGCCCACACAAAGGCTTACGAAGACCGCTTCCTGTCGCCCTTCGTCGCCGCCGAACGCGGCTATGTCGACGAGGTGATCATGCCGCATTCGACCCGCCGCCGCATTGCCCGCGCGCTCAGGATGCTGCGCAACAAGGACATGCAGAACCCCTGGAAGAAGCACGACAACATCCCGTTGTAACATCCAATGTCGCGACTGATCATCAGCGCCGGTCGGCGGTTTGGCAGGTTCACGGTCCTGTTTTTCGTTGTTCCCGCCCTCGTCATCTTCTGCGTCTGGATGTCCCTGCTCGACAACCATCCGATCTGGTTTATCGCCAGCGGCTTTGTCGTCATGCCGATCGCCACCACGGCCTTGGCATTTCTGTTCGGCACATTGTTTGCGGGCTTCCGACGCAGCAAGATCAAAGGCGTCAGTGAAGCAGAAGCGCCCGGCCTGTGGGCGCTGTGGCGGAGCATCGCCGGACCGCGCCGTGCTGCGCGCACGGTTGTCATACTAGAGGGCAACCTGAACGCCAGCGTGCGCGAAGAGCGCACGCTTCTCGGCCTTCTCGGCAATCGGCTGTTTCTAACCATTGGCATCCCTCTCCTCGCAGTGACCGATGAAAGAGCGCTTGCCGCGATCCTTGCCCATGAGGACGCGCATGTGCGCAACAAGGATACCAATGGCAGCCTCAATCTCGCTGAGTTCGAAAACGGTTTCGGATTTGTCTTCGAGTATGCCCCGCCCGGAACCACGATCACAGGCAGCCTGCTCCACGCCGCTATCGGCTGGCTGTCGCAATCGTTCGAGCGGGAAGAAATCCGGCTTTCGCGCGAAGCGGAGATCAAGGCAGATCGACACGCGGCATCCTCCGGCGACGCCGAGCACGCCGCACGCGCGCTGTTGCTTCTTGCCACGGCAGACGTGCATTTCACGGAGACGGTCTATGACCCTTTGCAGCATGAATTGCGAGGTGCTTTGCGTCCGCCGCGACCGCCGCTCGAGCGCATGCTGGAAGCTGCCGGCCAGCTGCGAGAACCCATTTGCCTCGATGTTTGCGCCCGCAAGGCGTGGGCAAGCCCGGATGACGCAAAGTCCACCCATCCATCATGGGCTCAACGGCTGGCGGCGCTTGGCTATACGGAGCCGCCCGACCTGGACCCGATCGCCGTGACCGCGCTCTCGACGCTGCTGAACTCGAGCGTAGCACAGCGCCACATTTCGGAATTCGACACCAAATGGACTGCGCGGATGGAAGACTATCTCCAGCGCTGAACTGGTGGTCGCCCAACTCGCAGGCTCACTCCTCTTCCGCCGCCCCGAACCCCGCATTCCTGGGGGCGCTGGTCGCGCTCGCCCAGGGCGTCGCGTGATTGTCGATGCGCATCTGGAAGATGAAATAGGTCGGCGAGCAGTAGCCGATGCCTTTCACCTTGGCAGCACCCGGCGTGTCCGGCGGCAGCGACTGGCACATATAGTCCTCGCGGCAGAAATGATCAGCCGAGCAGGCTGGACGGTTGCCGCGGTTGACCGCGCCGCCGAGGCACTGGTCGAAATTGTTGGTGGCGACGCAGGTGTCGAATTTCTTGCCGCCGACCATGCCGCAAATTTCCGATGGCATCGGCTTGCCCGTCTTGAATGCGGCGAAGCTGCGGTCCTTGTCGTCGCAGGCGCGATAAGCGATGCCTGCCGGTACGCCGATTTTCGGTGGCCGGCAGGTGTAGGCGGTCCGCGAAAAGGTCGGCGCAAAAGCCGCGAACTGGCCGGTGATCTTGTAGCGGTCGTTGAACGGCTGAGACGGGTTGCTGGCGATCGACCCGGTCAGGCAGGGATGGCCCGAAAACATCTTTGGACTGTCCGTGGGCAACAGACATTGCGCCAACGCGGTATGCACGCCTGAAGCCGTCGCGAGCGGCGTGCAGACGGTGCCGCCACCGCATTGCCAGGTCGCGCCGAAGCGTTTTGCATCATCCGGCATCAGGCACGGCATCGCCATCTCGGCCGGGGCGTAGTCGACATCGCCGGCATCGGTCCATGTCGCTGGCGGCGCGAAGGACAGCGGCCGGTAGCGGTTCGGCTCCTTGCCTTCTTCCGTCGCGCGCAGCCAGGCCTCACGTCGCGGAATCTCGGCATGGAGATGCGGCGAGATGCCGACCTCGATCCGGTTGAGAGGCGACGTCGTTTTGTCGTCGAGGCCAATGAAGTGAAAGCCGGCCGTCGAGCCCGCCTGGTGGCAGCCCTGGCAGGCGCCATTGTCCAGCCGCTCGACCAGCGCCTCCGGTGTCCGCACCAGCTTTAGCGCCGCATAGTCCAAGCCGGCGAAATCCGCTGGCTGGAACAGCGGCGTGAACGGATGGTTGGCCCGTCTCGCGCTGCCGAAGGTCGACCACGAGATGATTTTCTTGGCCAGGAATTCGTCGGGGATTTCGTAGACGCCGAGATCGATGGCCGCGACATTGGCGCTGACGTAGTCGGCGAGCCCTTTCTTCAGTGCGGCATCATCCGAGAGCCGCGCAACGTCAGGCGTATTCTCCAGCGGCTTCTCGCTGATGGCAGCGCCATCGATACCGAAGATCCGCATCAGATAGGCCGCCTGCCCGCCGAACTCGGTCTCCTGGCCCGAGGGAAAGCGCACCACTTGCGCGTTGAGTTCGAGCTGTTTGAAAGTCAGTTCCTCCGGTGCCAGCGGCCCGCCGGCCAGCCAGCCGGCATCGACGTTTTCGTCGATCTGCGGTGTCCAGCGCCCGGCAACGCCGACGCAGCCGCCATCGGCATCCGGCGCCACGCTGTAGACGGCGTTGAAATTGAATGGCAGCCGCGATGCCAAAACCTTGCCGTTCTTGCGGAAACTGTAGGCCAGGCGATAGATGAAGCGCACCTCGCCACAGCTCTTGTCGCCTTGCAGCGCGGTGAAGTCACGCCGGTCCAGCCGGTTGACGACGCCGACCAGGCGGAAGCGCGCGGCCTCGGTCTTCAGCCAGCGCATATCCATGATGCGGCCGACATTGCCGTCGGTCACCTCGTAGAGCGTGCGCCCGCCGGCCTTTATCTCGGCCCGCAGCGTGGCAATATCGGCCGCCACCATGTCGACAACAGCACGGTAGGCCGGCACCTCACTGTAGAGCGTCTTCAGATCGTCCGCGCCGTCGACGGCGAAAATGCCGGCGAAGCCAAACCCCTTGGCATCGAGGGCGGCGAGCACCGCCGGATCGTCGACGATGGTCACCGGCTGCTCAGCGCGCACGCCATGCGAGGCGAACAGCGCGATGATGGCTGCAATGGCGAGCGCGAAACGCTTCATCCGATCGGCACCTTCTGCCGTGCCTCGACAAGTTCACGCAGCACCGGCACCAGCGCCAGCGGCAGATCCTCGGCGATCAGACCCGGTCCGAAGCGGCTGCCGGCCTCGGCATGGATCCAGACCGCTGCGCAGGCGGCCTCGAATGCCTGCATGCCCTGCGCCAGCAGCGCGGCGACAATGCCCGCCAGCACGTCGCCGGAACCGGCGGTGGCGAGCCATGGTGCACCATTGGCGTTGATCACCGCGCGGCCGTCCGGCGCCGCGATGACGGTGTCGGCGCCCTTGTAGACCATGATGGCGTTGGCTCGTTCAGCGGCTGCGCGCGCCTTGGCGAGTTTCGACTGCTTCTTGTCCTTCGCGATGTCGGGAAAAAGTCTGGCGAATTCGCCTTCATGCGGCGTCAGCACCAATACCGGCGCCCACGGGAGCAGCGCGGCGTCGAACAGGGCCTGAGGCTGATGCGCCAATGACGTGATGGCGTCAGCATCCAAGACAATGGCAGGGCGCTGAATTCCGAATGAACTCGTCGACGTGCGGTTTAGGTCAGCGACCGTCGCGATCAATTGCAACGCGAAATCCCCCACTTTGGGTTTCGGCCCGAGCCCTGGTCCGAACACAAGTACTTCGGGGTGCCTCGCCGACAAAAATTCCTGCACTTCCTCCATCGAACCGGCCTCGCGCAGCATGATCGATGTCAGATGCGCGGCGTTTACCTGCATGGCATTTTCAGGCGAGAGCACGGTCACCGCCCCTGCCCCGGCTCTGGCTGCAGCCATCGCCGACAGCCGCGCCGCACCTGTCGCGCTCGGCCCGCCGGAAAAGACGCTGACGTGGCCGCGCTTATACTTATGTGTATCGACCGCCGTTTTCGGAAAACTGTATAGCCAGAAATCAGGCGTGTTCTCGAACGTCTTGATCTTGAACTCATCGACGATCGCATCCGGAATGCCGATATCGGCGATGATGATCTCGCCGCAGAGGCTGCGCCCCGGCATCAGCAGATGGCCGGGCTTTTTCCGCACGAACGTCACCGTCACGTCGGCCTTGAAATAAGCGTTGCTCAAGCCGGTCTCGCCCGACACACCAGAAGGCAGATCGATTGACACCACAGGCACGCGCTCCGCCGCGGCCAATCCTGAGACGGCAGAGGCATGCAGGGATATCTTCTTCGACAATCCCGCACCATAGAGCGCGTCCACGACGACTTCACCCGGTTCCGGGTAGCAGTGTCCGATGTGCTCGACCGGCAGATTGCAGGCCTCGGAAGCTCGCGCCGCATCACTCCCGGGCTTCTGCTTGCCTTCGGCCCAGAGCGCCACATTCACACCAGCCTCGGCCAGCAACCGCGCTACAACATAGCCGTCGCCACCATTATTGCCGGGGCCGCACAGCACGTGCACGCGGCTTGCTGCGGGATAGCGTGCCAGGACCACAGCAGCGACCGCTTCGCCGGCGCGCTGCATCAGGCCATAGCCGTCGAGCGGACCGGCCGCGATCGCCAGCCGGTCGGCCTCGCCCATCTCGGCCGGCGACAGGACTTCATTGCTCATGGATTGCCGATCCGCATTTCGTTCAAGGCCGACCCCTTTGTCCCTATCGAGCATTGTCCAGTTTCGGATTCGAAGCAAACGGCCAGGCGCTGCGTTGGCATGCGGCCAATCCTTTCGCAGACTGGCGCGCCGGATCCGCGCGGGCCTGCAAAATGCGCAATCTGCCTAATTATCGTGCAGACGCCCGAAGCGGCAATGTGTAGGCTTCGGGCAGCTTTGCCGCAGCCGAAGCAGAGGATGACGCGAATGTGCATCCCGGCGCGGCGCGGCATTGGAATTGCGCGAAACCGCTTCGCGTGGGCTGAAATTGGCACAGTTCGTGCTTGATGGAGGCGCAAGCGGGGCGCACAACCCGTTTTTTTTGGCAGTGGAGGCCACTTTTTACATGAAAAAGATCGAAGCGATCATCAAGCCGTTCAAGCTAGACGAAGTGAAGGAAGCGCTTCAGGAGGCCGGTCTGCAAGGCATTACCGTCACCGAGGCCAAGGGCTTTGGCCGCCAGAAAGGCCATACCGAACTCTATCGCGGCGCCGAATATGTCGTCGACTTCCTGCCCAAGGTGAAGATCGAAGTGGTGCTGGGCGACGACGCCGTCGAAGGCGCCATCGAAGCCATCCGCAAGGCGGCGCAGACCGGCCGCATCGGCGACGGCAAGATCTTCGTCTCCAACATCGAGGAGGTCGTTCGCATCCGTACCGGCGAAACGGGGATGGACGCCGTCTGAGCTTTCTGATTTCAGATTAACGTCTCCTCGAAACGTCATCACACAGGGAAGAAACGACATGACGACAGCCAAAGACATCATGAAGCAGATCAAGGACAACGACGTGAAATTCGTCGACCTGCGCTTCACCGATCCGAAGGGCAAGCTGCAGCACGTGACGATGGATGTCATCGAGGTCGAGGAAGACATGTTCGCCGACGGCGTCATGTTCGACGGCTCCTCGATCGCCGGCTGGAAGGCGATCAACGAGTCCGACATGGTGCTGATGCCCGATGCGGACACCGTCCACATGGATCCGTTCTTCGCCCAGTCGACCATGGTCATCCTGTGCGACATTCTCGATCCGGTCTCCGGCGAATCCTACAACCGCGATCCGCGCGGCACTGCAAAGAAGGCCGAGGCCTACATGAAGGCCGAAGGCATCGGCGACACCATCTATGTCGGCCCCGAAGCCGAATTCTTCGTCTTCGACGACGTCAAGTACAAGGCCGATCCCTACAACACCGGCTTCAAGCTGGACTCGACCGAACTGCCGTCCAACGACGACACCGATTACGAGACCGGCAATCTCGGCCACCGCCCGCGCGTCAAGGGCGGCTATTTCCCTGTGCCGCCGATCGACAGCGCGCAGGACATGCGCTCCGAAATGCTGACCGTGCTCGCCGAAATGGGCGTGCGCGTCGAAAAGCACCATCACGAGGTTGCCGCTGCCCAGCACGAGCTCGGCATCAAGTTCGACACGCTGGTCCGCAACGCCGACAAGATGCTGATCTACAAATATGTCGTGCACCAGGTCGCCAACGCCTATGGCAAGACGGCCACCTTCATGCCGAAGCCGATCTTCGGCGACAACGGCTCGGGCATGCACGTCCACCAGTCGATCTGGAAGAACGGCAAGCCGACCTTCGCCGGCAATGAATATGCCGGCCTGTCGGAGTCGTGCCTGTTCTACATCGGCGGCATCATCAAGCACGCGAAGGCGATCAACGCCTTCACCAACCCGCTGACCAACTCCTACAAGCGCCTTGTGCCTGGCTATGAAGCACCGGTTCTGCTCGCCTACTCCGCGCGCAACCGTTCGGCCTCCTGCCGCATTCCGTTCGGCTCGTCGCCGAAAGCCAAGCGCGTCGAGGTCCGCTTCCCCGATCCGGGCGCGAACCCCTACCTCGCTTTCGCCGCCATGCTGATGGCCGGCCTCGACGGCATCAAGAACAAGATCCACCCGGGACAGCCGATGGACAAGGATCTTTACGATCTGCCGCCGAAGGAACTGAAGAAGATTCCGACCGTCTGCGGTTCGCTGCGCGAAGCGCTGCAAAGCTTGGACAAGGACCGCGGCTTCCTGAAAGCCGGCGGCGTCTTCGACGACGACCAGATCGACAGCTATATCGAGCTCAAGATGGCCGAAGTGATGCGCTTCGAAATGACCCCGCATCCGGTCGAATACGACATGTACTATTCGGTCTGAACGATAAGCCTCAGCGACAAGGAAAAACCCCGGCGTCAGTTCAGACGCCGGGGTTTTTGTTTGACCAATAGCAGACCGTAGATGTGGTAGCAGCAGGCTACGGCGCAGGCTTATGAAGCCTGCGCCGCTATAGATGCTCAAGCAGCAGCCGAGACCTGCGCGCTGGTCGAAACCTCCGCGATGGTCTTCAGGATCTGCGAAGCGATCTGGTAGGGGTCGCCTTGCGAGTTCGGACGGCGGTCTTCCAGGTAACCCTTGTAGTCATTGTTGACGAAGGAATGCGGCACGCGGATCGAGGCGCCTCGGTCGGCGATGCCGTAGCTGAAGCGGTTCCACGGAGCGGTCTCATGCTTGCCGGTCAGGCGCTTGTCGTTGTCCGGGCCGTAGACGGCGATGTGGTCCATCAGGTTCTTGTCGAATTGAGCCATCAGCGCTTCGAAATAGGCCTTGCCGCCGACTTCGCGCATATAGGCGGTCGAGAAGTTGGCGTGCATGCCCGAGCCGTTCCAGTCGGTGTCGCCGAGCGGCTTGCAGTGATACTCGATGTCGATCTCGTACTTTTCGGTCAGGCGCTGCAAGAGATAGCGGGCCATCCACATCTGGTCGGCGGCCTTCTTGGAGCCTTTGCCGAAAATCTGGAATTCCCACTGGCCCTTGGCCACTTCGGCGTTGATGCCTTCATGGTTGATGCCTGCTGCGAGGCAAAGGTCGAGATGCTCCTCGACGATCTGGCGCGCGATCGGGCCGACATTCGAATAGCCGACGCCGGTGTAGTACGGGCCCTGCGGCGCCGGATAGCCGCTCTCGGGGAAGCCGAGCGGACGGCCGTCCTTGTAGAAGAAATACTCCTGCTCGAAGCCGAACCAGGCGCCCTCGTCGTCGAGGATGGTGGCGCGCTTGTTGGACACATGCGGCGTCACGCCATCTGGCATCATCACTTCGCACATCACCAGCACGCCATTGCTGCGGGCCGGGTCCGGGAATACGGCGACCGGCTTCAGCACGCAGTCGGAGCTGTGGCCTTCGGCCTGCTGCGTCGAAGAACCGTCGAAGCCCCACAGCGGCAGCTGCTCGAGCGTCGGGAACTCGGCGAACTCCTTGATCTGGGTCTTGCCGCGAAGATTGGGGACCGGCGTGTAACCATCGAGCCAGATATACTCGAGCTTGTATTTCGTCATTCTAGAGCCTCTCGTTGCTTGATCACCGAACCTGGATGACGCCGGCGCGCCGAGCCATCCAGCAGCCCAGCTGCCGGTCGATAAAATGCAAATCGTGTGCCACTTCAGTTGGTCAGGGTGCGGCAAAAATGCCCTTTCATCCCGCCGGTGATGGCAAGCCGCCTAAGCAATGCGCCCGGATCAATCAAAGGCAGAATTTGCTTAAATAACAGGCAAATGCCGATCTTTCTTTAGGCATCTTGCCTAAAAGGATTGCAGGACCTACCTTGATGGAAAGATGAATCGAAGAGCCTCTCCAGAAGAAAGGAGACCGACCATGGAAATCACCTCAGCCCGTCCGTCGGCCAAAATCCTGATGTTCCCGGTGGCAGCGCGTGCGGGTGCCTCAAATTTAGGCGTAAAGGCCAAGTTTGCGGCAGAGCTTGCTTCGCTGCGCGATCACCCGCTTGCCCATGGCGGGGCCTGGTATCATGAGGCCGCCATTGCCGAGGCCGAACAGCCTCGCAAGAGCTAGGCGTCTTCCGCGCTGATAGATCGAACAGGCCCACAAATCAAAAACCCGGCGCGATCGCTCGCGCCGGGTTTTTTGTTTGATACAGAGCCGTCGGCTACTGCTTGGTATGCAGGTCGGTGCCGAGCGTATCCCTGACGAAGATCATGCCGATGAT
Organism: Mesorhizobium sp. M0317; assembly: GCF_040321555.1. Lineage (NCBI taxonomy): Bacteria > Pseudomonadati > Pseudomonadota > Alphaproteobacteria > Hyphomicrobiales > Phyllobacteriaceae > Mesorhizobium > Mesorhizobium sp. M0317. Next base: position 50,739 of record NZ_JAMYRV010000033.1, read on the forward strand.
CAGCGTCACCGCCGCGATCACCACCGGATACCAAAGGCCGTAATAGATATCGCCCTTGTAGGCGCTGAACGCGAACACGATCGCGGGCAGCAGGCCGCCGAACCAGCCATTGCCGATGTGATAGGGCAGTGACATGCCGCTGTAGCGGATGCGTGTCGGGAACATCTCGACCAGGATCGCCGCGATCGGCCCGTAGACCATGGTCACGTAGAGGACCAGGATGAACAGGATGCCGATGACCTTTGCCCAGTTGACCTGTGCGGGGTCGGCAAACATCGCGAACGCGCCCGCTGCCGGAACGCTGTACACGGTCACCTCGGTGGCGCCCGCGGCCTCATCCTTGGTCAGCACCTTGTCCTTGATGGCCTGTTCGGTCGGGACCGCGGTCTTTTCGCCGGCGCGGATGGCTGCCGCATCGAGCTTCAGTTCAGGATTGGCCGCGACAAAGGCGTCGAGCTTCTGGTCGGCAACCTTGGCGGCAGCGCGCTTCAACGGGTAACCGCCACCCTGAAGCGCGAGGTTGATACCCTTCTTGAAGGCAGCGTCGCTTGCAGCCTTCTTGTCGCCCGCGGCCTTGGCATCATAAGACGCCACAGTTTCGCTGCCGATCATGACACTCGCCGGGGTCCCCGCCGCCGCGGTAGAGACGATGTCGTAAGGCACCGAGTTCTTGGCAAGGAAGTCGGTCGCGATATCGCACGAACTGACCGGTACGCGCGTGCCGGTCGGGTTGAACTGGAAGTTGCAGTCTCCCGGAGCCGCCGTCACCGTGGCGCGCGTGTTCTGCTGTGCGGTGGCGAGCGCCGGATTGGCGGCCCAGGTCAACGCCTTGAACAGCGGGAAGGTGGTGACGACTGCCAGCGCAAGGCCGGCCATGATGATCGGCTTGCGGCCGATCTTGTCGGACAGCCAGCCGAAGAAGACGAAGAAGCCCGTGCCGAGTGCCAGCGCAATGGCGATCATGATGTTGACCGACTGCGCGTCGACCTTGAGCACATTGGCCAGGAAGAACAGTGCATAGAACTGGCCATTGTACCATACCACGGCCTGACCGGCGGTGAGGCCGAACAGCGCCAGGATGGCGATCTTGGCGTTTTTCCACTGGCCGAAGGCTTCCGACAGCGGCGCCTTGGAACTCTTGCCCTCTTCCTTCATGCGCAGGAAGGTCGGCGATTCCGAAAGCGACAGCCGGATCCAGACCGAAATGCCGAGCAGGATAGCCGAGACCAGGAACGGAATGCGCCATCCCCAGGCGTTGAAGGCGTCCTTGCTTACGGAATTCTGCACCAGCAGGATGACAATCAGCGACAGGAAAAGGCCGAGCGTCGCCGTCGTCTGGATCCATGAGGTGTAGAAGCCGCGACGGTCGTCCGGCGCATGTTCCGCGACATAGGTCGCGGCGCCGCCGTACTCGCCGCCAAGCGCCAGGCCCTGCAGCATGCGCAGCGCGATCAACAGGATCGGCGCCAGAATGCCCAGTGTCTCTGAACCCGGAAGCAGGCCGACAAGGAAAGTCGACAGACCCATGATCATGATGGTGACAAGGAATGTGTATTTGCGGCCGACGAGATCGCCGATGCGGCCGAACACCAGCGCGCCGAACGGGCGCACGATGAAGCCGGCGGCGAAGACCAGCAGCGTGAAGATGTAGCGGGTGCTTTCGGGAAACGAGTTGAAGAAGGTCAAGCCGATCGCGCCGGCCAACGCTCCGTAGAGATAGAAATCATACCATTCGAAAACCGCGCCCAGCGAGGAGGCGAAGATGACCTTCTTCTCCTCTCGTGTCATGCCGCGGCTGGCTCCGCCGGCGGTCGATGCCAATGCCATTGAACTGTCCTCCCGTGAATCGTCTGCCTTCGACGCTGGGCGTCATCGTCGGCGTTCCCTCTGAACGCGACTCGAACCAGCCATCAGCGTAAAAAATGACAGAAAGCGACCGCCGGAGGCAGACAGACCTTGGATTTATGACTTTGGTATTAGGTGCAGTGCGGCAAAGGCCGAGGATCAGGTCTTCAGCGCATCGAGCAGGCCGACGGCCGCCATCATGTCGCGTTTGCGGGCCGAGCGGCGTGCGACAGCCTCGGCATCCTGGCCCCAATGCTCGATCTGCCAGTCCTCGTCGACATGGCCGGCGGCCCAAGCCGCGTCGCCATCGAGCGCGCCGTAATCGACCGCCAGCGCCAGCAGCGCCGACCCGGTCAGCGAAGTCATGACATGGATTGCGGCCAGCCGCAGCGGCTCGGCACGCTGGGCAAGATGAGCGCCGAGCACTGCGATGCTCTCGCGCGGCTGCTCGACATGGATGATGCCCTCGGCGAGATTGAACCGAGCCCCTAATGTCGCTCTCGCCCAGTCGATCACCGGATCCCAATGCTGGTTCTGCCGCTCGACCAGCCCCTGTGGCGCGTCGGCGCGGTAGCAGGTCAGATCGGACGAGGCGAAGCGCAAGACGTCCTCCAGCACCGCCTGCGGGTCGCTGGCGACGCCGTCGATGGCGGTGTTGACCAGACGCAGCACCGGCATCGTGACCGGGTCGATGGTCTCGCCCTGTGCAGCGAACTCATTGGCGACCAGGGCGGCGGCCTTTTCGGTCGGCAGCGCCAGCAGCGCCTTGCCCGGCGTGCGCACCGGCTTGCCGTCGAGATGGACGGCAAAACCGTCCTCCACAGCTGCGACCGACACGTCCTTGTAGAAGCGCTTCGGCAGGTGCGTCTTCATCTGGATCTGCGCGCGGCGGACCGGATCCGGATCGGACAGATGCTTTCCCGCTTCGAGGTCGTTGAGGATGTCACGCATGGTCGAACTTTCTATCCAGGTACCTGCTTGCGCGCCGGCCGGTTGACGATGATCAGGCCGACTGCGATCAGCCCAAGCGCCACAAAGATCCTGGTCGTTGGCGCCTCGCCAAGAATGATAGCGCCGCAGAGGACGCCGAACACCGGCGACAGGAAGGCGAAGCTCGACAGGCCCGATGCCGGATAGCGCCTGAGCAGCCAGAACCACAGCACATAGGTGAAGGCAACTATATAGAGCGACTGGAACAGCAGCGCCAATGTCGGCAAGGCACTGACCGCGCGGATCGGCGGGCCGGCGAAAGGCAGAACCAGGACACCGACAATGGCCGCACCGGCCAGCTGATAAAGCAGCAATTTCTCGGCACTGGTCTCGACCAGTTTCGAACGCTTGATGACGATACTGGTCGCCGCCCACAGAATACCGGAGCCGAGGCTGAGCAGATCGCCCATCAAGGTCACGTCGGTGCCGCCGGCAATCCCGTCTGAAAACACCGCCACCAGGCCGCAGAAGGCGAGAACGAGCCCGCCAAGCTTGCGCGCGTTGATACGCTCACCGAGCAGGAAATGGCCGCCGATCAGGACCCAGAACGGCATGGTGTTGACCAGCAGTGTGTTGCGGGCAACGGTCGTGTATTCCAGCCCGATATAGAGGCACAGGAACTCGACGCCGAACAGCACGCCGACGATGATGCCGGCGACAAGCGACCCGTCGGCCTTAAACAGCCTGATGCCGCGCAGCCAGCACCAGCCGAGCACACAGAGCCCGCCAATGATCGAACGTGCGATCGAGACGAAAACCGGATCGAAGCCGGCATAGGAGAACTTGGCGGCGCCGTAGATCAGCCCCCAGGAAAAGGTCAACCCGACCATGATGGAAGCAGCCGCCAGATCGACCGCATCGCGGCGATCCAATACCGAGGCAACGGCCAATGTCAGTCCTCCGCGCTGGCGTCGTCGAAGCCGATCAGGTTCCAGCTCTGGCGCATATGCGGCGGCATCGGCGCGGTGACGTCGATGACGCCCTTGTCCGGGTGCGGAATGACGATGCGGCGCGCATGCAGATGCAGGCGGTTCTGAATGCCGCCCGGAAAGTCCCAGTTGGTGTCGGCCTCGAAATATTTGGGGTCGCCGAGGATCGGGCAGCCGATATAGGCGGCATGAACGCGCAGCTGGTGGGTGCGGCCAGTGTACGGCTCCATTTCCAGCCAGGTCATCGTCTGAGCCGCCTGCTCGATGATGCGGTAGTAGGACACGGCGTGGTCGGCGCCCTTTTCGCCATGGGCTGCCACGCGCACGCGGTCGCCGTCCTCGGTCGGCTCCTTGATCAGCCAGGTCGAGATCTTGTCCTCACGCTTGGGCGGGACGCCCTTGACCAGCGCCCAATAGGTCTTCTTGGTCTCGCGCGCCCGGAATGACTCGGAAAGCTTCATCGCCGCAAGCCTGGTGCGGGCAACCACCAACACGCCCGACGTGTCGCGGTCGAGCCGGTGCACCAGGCGCGGCTTCTCGCCCTTCTGGCTGCGCCAGGCCTCCAGCATGTCGTCGACATTGCGGGTGACGCCCGAGCCGCCTTGCACCGCCAGGCCGGCCGGCTTGTTGAAGACGAAGACTTTTGGATCTTCGTGGATCAGCATCTTGGCCAGCACATCGGCGTCGCCCTGGTTGCGGATCGAGTAACCCGTAAGCGCACTCTCGCCCTTCTTGTCGACCTCGAGCGGCGGCACACGCACCACCTGGCCGGGCTCGACACGGCTGTCGGCCTTGACCCGGCCGCCATCGACGCGGATCTGGCCCGAGCGCAGCAACTTCTGCAGATGGCCAAAGCCGAGGCCGGGGAAATGGGTCTTGAACCAGCGATCGAGCCGCATGCCCGCCTCGCCGGCCTCCACCGTGATCTGTTCTACGCCTGCCATGATTTTCGCTTTATCCGTTTCTAACGCGTGACCCCGAAAATCTACTCCGGCTTTCGGAAAGGATCATGCGCAAGATCAAAGTTTCTGCAGCGCGTCCAGAGGATGCGGCGTGCTCCAGGTCGGGGCAATAACACTATGAAACGGTTCTTGCGAGCCAAAGTCCCAGAAACAGGGCGATAATGGCGCCAACGACGCTGGCAAGCGCATATCCCAACGCCGTCAGCGTCGCTCCGCGCTCCCACAGGGTCGCGAAATCGAGCGAAAAGGCGGAGAAGGTGGTGAAGCCGCCAAGGATGCCCGTGGCGACGAACAGCCGGAGCTCATTGGAACCGCCGCGCCGCATCAGCGCGGCGACGAACAGCCCCATAACAAAGGAGCCGAGGATGTTGATCGCCATTGTCCCCCAGGGGTAGTTGGGGCCGACGAGGCGCAAGGCGCCGATGTTGGTCAGGTGGCGGATGCCGGCGCCGATGCCGCCGCCGACCACAACAAGAAGCAGATTGAACATGCCCGTTTACTGCCCGGCCAAGGCAGTGCGGTCAATCCCTTCAGGCTAACGCCTCAGGTCGTCTCGACCTTCTTTGCCTTGCTCGAGCCGATCATCTTCCAGTTCTTGTAGAACATGGAATTGATGCGCTCGACGGTGACCGAAACGATGGCCAGAAGTCCGGCGATGAAACCGGGGAACGGCGACGGGCGGATGATGTCCATGAACACGCAGTAGCGGCGCCCATCATACTCGTTGACCGAGCGGTGCAGCAGCGTGTCGTCGAAAATATAGAGCGGGTTGTCGTGCCAGTAATTCCTGGCGCCGTTGCATTCGACGAAAACCTCTGCCTTCACCGGCAAGAGATTGTAGAGGATGCGCAGGCTGAGCCGCAGCGGTCCGAAATGCCAGGAAGTCGATTCCTTGCCTCTGAAGACAGACACGGCAATGGTCTTGATGTATTTGAAATCCTTGTTGAATTCCGCAACATTGTCGATCCGGTGCTTGCCGTACCACTGATAGACATACATGCCGCGACGACCGGTGCCGAAATTGGCGTCGATATCGGCGATGATCTCGTCCTTGCGCGCCTTGAAGACGTCAAGAACCTCGTTGACCTCGCGCTGATAATCGGCAGGAAACTGCTCCAGCTTCCACACACCCGGGTTGCGGTAGCAAACGAGGTCCACCAGCAGATTGAAGGGCGACAGCAGCCAGGTGAAGATGCCATTGCCGAGGAAATAGCCGCGCAACAGCGACAGATCCTTGCTGGCGTTGCGCAGCACATCGATCAGGCCGCAGACGATCCAGATCGTGGTCAGGATCGGAATGAAATAGAAGCCGAGCACGAGCAGCGGGACAGCAATCACAGCCTGGCGAAGCGTTTTGCGAAGGGATTTTGTCATTTCTGTTCGCGCCGCGCGCTGTCCCCGTTCCGAATTATCGCCCGTCCTGGCAGCCTCCCGGCCGAGTCATGCGACGTGATAGGGCTTTTTGTCATGCGGTACAATCACACTGCTGTGACTGGCGGGGACAGAATTTCAGTTCATCGCGGGCAGGCCGAGTTCGTCCCGTTTGTCCCGCGCACCTATTTTTCCCGCTCGCTGCGCAGCTTTGCCCAATAGTCCAGCCGTTTCTTGATATCGCGCTCGAAGCCGCGTTCGGGCGGATCATAAAAGGTCTGCCGGCCCATCTTTTCGGGGAAATAGTCCTGGCCGGAAAAGGCATCGGGCTGGTCGTGATCGTAGCGGTAGCCGGCGCCGTAATCCTCCTCTTTCATCAGCTTGGTCGGCGCGTTGAGGATGTGCTTGGGCGGCAGCAGCGAACCGAACTCCTTCGCCGCCCGCGTGGCTGCCTTGAAGGCGGTATAGACGGCGTTGGATTTGGGCGCGGTGGCGAGATAGACGGTGGCCTCGGCGAAGGCCAGTTCGCCTTCGGGCGAGCCGAGATAGTCGTAGGCGTCCTTGGCGGCGTTGGCGATAACCAGCGCCTGCGGGTCGGCCAGCCCGATATCCTCCATCGCCATGCGCACCAGCCGGCGGCCGAGATAGAGCGGATCCTCGCCGGCGTCGAACATGCGGGCAAGATAATAAAGCGCCGCGTCCGGGTCGGACCCACGCACCGATTTGTGCAGCGCCGAGATCAGATTGTAGTGACCGTCCTGGCCCTTGTCATAGATCGGCGCGCGGCGCTGGACGATGCGCTGCAGCCCTTCGGGATCGAAAACCTCGCCGGGTTTGGCGGCGCGCCAGACTTCCTCGGCCAGCGTCAGCGAGGCCCGGCCGTCGCCATCGCTCATGCGGATGAGCATCGCCCGCGCCTCGTCGTCGAGCGGCAGCGCCCTGCCCTCCGTCTCCTCCGCGCGCGTCATCAGCTTGGCAATGCTGTCCTCGCCCAGCGAGTGAAACACCAGCACCCGCGCGCGCGACAGAAGCGCGGCGTTCAGCTCGAACGATGGATTTTCGGTGGTGGCGCCGACCAGAACAACTGTTCCATCCTCCATGACCGGGAGGAAAGAGTCCTGCTGGGCACGGTTGAAGCGATGGATCTCGTCGACGAACAGCAGCGTCTGGCGGCCATTGGTGCGGCGCAGCTTCGCTGCTTCGAACACTTTCTTCAGGTCGGCGACGCCGGAAAACACCGCCGATATCTGCTCGAAAGCAAGACGGGTCTCGCCGGCCAGCAGCCGCGCAACGGTAGTCTTGCCGGTGCCGGGTGGCCCCCAGAAAATCATCGAGCCGAGCGAACCGGAGTTGATGAGCCGCGTCAGTGCGCCGTCGGGGCCGGTCAGATGCTCCTGGCCGACGACCTCGCCAAGGTTTTTCGGGCGCAGCCGATCGGCCAAAGGCCGGCCGGGCGGCGCTCTTTCCGGTTCATCGACGCTGAACAGATCGGCCATCTAGGTCTTCTGGTTGGAGCACGATCCTCAGAAATGGGAAGATCGCCTCAGTAACGCAACACCTGGCGCAGTATCTGCCCGCCGCGCTCGACGGTAAAGCGCCACCAGCGCGTATCCTGCTGGGCAAGCTGCGCCAGTGTCGCCGCCGTATCGACGGTGCTGCCGTTCACCTCGCGCACGATGTCGCCGGGCTGGAAGCCGAAATCGGCAGCCGGCGAATCGCGGTTGATGTCGACCACGGTGACCCCCTTGAGGTCGGTGCGCAGGCCAAGCCGCTGGGCGAGCCTGGGCGACAGTTCCGCGACCTTGGCGCCGGAGAACGGGCTGCGGCCATGCAGGGTCACTTCCGACGCCTTGGCGCCTTCCGGCGCGCGCTCCAGTGCAATCTCCATGGTCGCCTGCTGGCCCTTGCTCAGGATGGCGAAGGTCGCCTTGGTGCCGATCGACAGGGTCGCCATGCGGTAATCCAGCGCCTCGATGCCTTCGACCGTCGTGCCATTGAGCTGCAGCACGACATCGCCGGGCTTCAGCCCTGCCTTGGCCGCCGGTCCGGCTTCCTCAACCGACGACACCAGCGCGCCGGTCGGCTTCTCCATGCCGAGCGATTCGGCGATCTGCGGTGTGACCGCTTCGAACTCGGCGCCTATATAGGGCCGCTCGAAGAAATCGAGCCCGGCCTTGGCCGCGTCGGCGAAGGCGCGCACCATGTTGGCGGGGATGGCAAAGCCGATGCCGATCGAGCCGCCGCTGCGGCTGTAGATGGCGGTGTTGATGCCGACCAGCTGGCCGCCCATGTTGATCAGCGCGCCGCCGGAATTGCCGGGATTGATGGCGGCGTCGGTCTGGATGAAATAGCCCGAATCCGAAACGCCGATATGGCTGCGGGCAAGCGCCGAAACGATGCCGCTGGTGGTGGTCTGGCCGACGCCGAACGGATTGCCGATGGCCAGCACCAGGTCGCCGACCTCGAGCGCGTCGGAATCGCCGATGGCGATCACCGGAAACGGCTTGTCGGAGGTGATCTTGAGCACGGCAAGGTCAAGCGTCTCGTCCTTGAGCATGACCTTCGAGGTGAATTCGCGCCCGTCGGCGGTCGCGACCTTGACCTCGTCAGCATCCTTGATCACGTGGAAATTGGTGACGACGACGCCGCTCGGGTCGACCAACACGCCCGAGCCGAGCGAGGATTGCGCGCGCGGCTGCGCGCGGCCGAAGAATTCCTCGAAGAAAGGATCGCCGTCGAAGGGCGACGTGACCTTGGCCGTCTGCGAAGCATAGACATTGACCACCGCCTGCGCCGTCTGCTTGACCAGGGGCGCAAACGACAGCTGTACCTCTTCGCGGCCGAACGGCACGCGCTTGTCGGGACCGGAGGTGCCGTTCTCGCCTTCGACGCCATGCAGGAGGTCGGTCAGCACATCGGAGAGCCCCGGATCGGCTGGCTTGGCGGCGTCCTCGGCCAGCGCCTGCCTGACTGTCGGCGCGGCTGCGAACGCCATCATGGCGAAGAGCAGAACAAGAGACAGTCGGTTGGCGCGCATTCGCGAATCCTCCAAGGCAAATTCGGGGGCATTGTCCCGACGATTGTGCAGAATGAAAGGCTAATGCACTGAAATGCGGCGATTGTCGTGCAAAAGCACTTGGCCGGCAGGCAAAAAAGCCCGGCGAAGCATGCCCTTGCGACAATGCAAAAAAGGGGCCCGAAGGCCCCTTGAAAGTCATTCCTGAAAAACCGAGCCTTATGCGGCAGTGGCTTCCTCGTTGGCGCCTTCAGCTTCGATGCGGGCGCGGTCGCCGGCGCCCTTGGCCGAGGTGTCGCGATCGACGAACTCGATGACTGCCATGGCGGCATTGTCGCCGTGGCGGAAGCCGGCCTTCATGATGCGCAGATAGCCGCCATTGCGGGTGGCGTAGCGCGGCGCGATGGTGTCGAACAGACGCTTGACGACGCCTTCATTGCCGATCTGGGCAATCACCTGGCGGCGCGCATGGAGGTCGCCGCGCTTGCCGAGCGTCACCAGCTTCTCGACGATCGGACGCAGATCCTTCGCCTTAGGCAGGGTGGTGACGATCTGTTCGTGCTCGAGCAGCGACACGGCGAGGTTGGCGAACATCGACTTGCGATGGCTAATGCTTCGGGCGAAGCGGCGGCCTTTAAAACCGTGGCGCATGGCTCTTTTCCTTCTTCAGTTGTTCAAGAGGCCGTGGCCTCTGATGGTTTTCCGCATGACCGTCGGATCGAGCGGCTCACGCCGCCGATCCTTGGAAATTCATGCTCAATATTGGTCTTCGTAACGCTTGGCGAGGTCTTCGATGTTTTCCGGCGGCCAGTCCGGCACTTCCATGCCGAGGTGCAGGCCCATCGCCGCGAGCACTTCCTTGATCTCGTTCAGCGACTTGCGGCCGAAGTTCGGGGTGCGCAGCATCTCGGCTTCGGTCTTCTGGATGAGATCGCCGATGTAGACGATGTTGTCGTTCTTCAGGCAGTTGGCCGAACGCACCGAAAGCTCGAGTTCGTCGACCTTCTTGAGCAGCGCCGGGTTGAAGGCGAGCTCTGTGACGGCTTCGGTGGCGACTTCCTTCTGCGGCTCGTCGAAATTGACGAACAGGCCAAGCTGGTCCTGCAGGATGCGGGCAGCGAATGCCACCGCGTCCTCGCCCGAGATCGAACCGTCGGTCTCGATGGTCATGGTCAGCTTGTCATAGTCGAGAACCTGGCCCTCGCGGGTATTTTCGACCTTGTAGGAGACCTTCTTGACCGGCGAATACAGGCTGTCGACCGGGATCAGGCCGATCGGCGCGTCTTCGGCGCGGTTGCGGTCGGCCGGCACGTAACCCTTGCCGGTGTCGACGGTGAATTCCATGCGGATTTCAGCGCCCTCGTCCAGCGTGCAGATGACGTGGTCCGGGTTGAGGATCTCGACGTCGCCAACCGTCTGGATGTCGCCAGCCAGAACCGCACCCGGGCCCTGCTTGCGAACGACCATGCGCTTGGGACCATCGCCTTCCATGCGGATGGCGATTTCCTTGATGTTGAGGACGATGTCGGTCACGTCCTCACGCACGCCGGCAATCGACGAGAATTCATGCAGAACGCCGTCGATCTGCACGGCGGTGACAGCCGCACCGCGCAGCGAAGACAAAAGCACGCGGCGCAGCGCGTTGCCGAGCGTCAGGCCGAAGCCGCGCTCGAGCGGCTCGGCGACCAGCGTGGTCAGCGTCTTCTTCTTCGACGAGAACTCGATCTTGTTCGGCTTGATCAGTTCCTGCCAATTTTTCTGGATCATGATGCTTTCCTTCCGTTGACCCGCCACCATCCAATCGTGGCGGGCGACCTGGAGTGCCGTGGAGGAGCGCCTTGAGGCGCTCACGCGGCGTTCGGTAATGTCTTAGACGCGGCGCTTCTTGCGCGGGCGGCAGCCATTGTGCGGGATCGGCGTCACATCACGGATCGAGGTGATGGTGAAGCCGGCAGCCTGCAGGGCGCGAAGCGCCGATTCACGACCGGAGCCGGGTCCGCAGACCTCGACTTCGAGCATGCGCATGCCGTGTTCCTGGGCCTTCTTGGCGACGTCTTCGGCAGCCATCTGGGCGGCAAACGGGGTCGACTTGCGCGAACCCTTGAAGCCCTGGGCACCGGCCGACGACCAGGCAATGGAATTGCCCTGCGCGTCGGTGATGGTGATCATCGTGTTGTTGAAGGTCGAATTGACGTGGGCAACGCCCGACGAGATGTTCTTGCGTTCGCGACGGCGAACACGAGCGGCTTCCTTGGCCATGATAGTCCTTTCAGTTGATCTCTACACCGCCGTAATGCCAGCGGCTCCACCTTTGAAAGCGAGTAGTGAGCAGGGACCAGCGAATAGGGAACCCCTACTCGCTAATAGCCACTCGCTATCGCTCACTTACTTCTTCTTGCCGGCGATCGACTTGGCCGGGCCCTTGCGGGTGCGTGCATTGGTGTGCGTGCGCTGGCCGCGAACCGGCAGCGAACGGCGGTGACGCAGACCGCGGTAGCAGCCGAGGTCCATGAGGCGCTTGATGTTCATCGACACTTCGCGGCGCAGGTCGCCTTCGACCTGGTAGTCGCGGTCAATGGTCTCGCGGATCTGCAGCACTTCCGCGTCGGTCAGCTGGTTGACGCGGCGCTCGGCCGGGATGCCGACCTTGTCGACGATCTCCTGGGCGAACTTCTTGCCAATGCCGTGAATGTACTGAAGCGCAATGACGACGCGCTTGTTGGTCGGAATGTTGACGCCGGCTATACGAGCCATATTCTTCTCTTCTCCATGTGGGACCGGCCGGCCTTCAAAAAAAGGCATGCGCGGCGCTGTTCAAATTACCCGCGTCCGGTGGAGGCCGGCCCTTGCGGGAGTTCCCTAGTTTCAATGCGGCTGCCTTGCCCTTGCGGACAAGCAAAGCCTCATGCCTGATAGGAAGACGGGCCGCCATAACCCAGCGAACCATTCCAGTCAAGCGCAATCTTTACTTTACCGTAACGGTCTCCCGCGTCACCGCCGCGAGCAGCGCGTCAATCTCCGCCGTCACGGTGTCGACAGGGGCCATGCCGTCGACACTCCTAAGCGAGCGTTTGGCATAATAATAGCCGATCAGAGGCGCGGTCTTCTTGTAATATTCCCGCAGGCGCTCTTCGAACACCACCGGATTGTCGTCCTTGCGCACCGGCTGTCCGGCGGCCTTGGCGTCGTCGGCGCGCTTGACGATGCGGCCGACCAGCGCTTTGTCATCGACGACGAACTCGATCACGGCATCGAGGCCAATGCCGCGCTCGGCGAGCATCGATTCAACCGCATCGGCTTGCACCAGCGTGCGCGGATATCCGTCGAGGATGAAACCGTTGGTGCAATCGGGCTGATCGATGCGCTCGGCCACGATGGCGTTGACGATGGCGTCGGAAACCAGCTCGCCGGCATCCATCACCGCTTTGGCGCGCTTGCCGACTTCGGTGCCGGCCTGCACGGCCGCCCGCAGCATGTCACCCGTCGACAGCTGCGGTATGCCGTATTTTTCTACCAGTCTTTGTGCTTGCGTCCCCTTGCCCGCTCCTGGCGGCCCAAGCAATATCAATCTCATCTGGCCTTCTTCCCCCCGCGCAGCTTCGACTTCTTGATCAGGCCCTCATACTGGTGCGCGATCAGGTGACCCTGGATCTGCGCCACCGTATCGAGGGTTACACTGACCACGATCAGAAGCGATGTGCCACCGAGGTAGAATGGTACGCCAGTTGCCGAAATCAGGAACTCGGGCAGCAGGCACACCAGCACCAGATAGATGGCGCCGACGACGGTGATGCGCGTCAGGACATAGTCGATGTAATCGGCGGTGCGCTCACCCGGACGGTAGCCCGGAATGAAGCCGGAATGCTTCTTGAGCTGGTCGGCGGTGTCCTTCGGATTGAACACGATGGCCGTGTAGAAGAAGGCGAAGAACACGATCATTGCCGCATAGAACAGCATGTAGAGCGGCTGGCCGTGGCCGAGCGAAGCGAGCACGGTGCTTGCCCAGGCCGGCAGGTTTGTCGTCTGCGAGAAGCCGGCGACCGTTGCCGGCAGCAAAAGCAGCGACGACGCGAAGATCGGCGGAATGACGCCCGACGTGTTGAGCTTCAGCGGCAGATGCGAGGTGTCGCCCTGGAACATGCGGTTGCCGACCTGGCGCTTCGGATACTGGATCAGCAGGCGGCGCTGCGCGCGCTCGAAGAACACGATCAGCGCGATGACGATGATGGCCAGCACGATGATCGCGAGTATCAGCCCCGTCGATAGGGCGCCGGTGCGGCCGAGCTCCAGCGTGCCGGAGATGGCGCGCGGCAGGCCGGCGACGATGCCGGAGAAGATGATCAGCGAAATGCCGTTGCCGATGCCGCGGGCGGTGATCTGCTCGCCCAGCCACATCAGGAACATGGTGCCGCCAACCAGCGTGACGACGGTCGAGATGCGGAAGAACATGCCGGGATCGTTGACGATGCCGTTGCCGCCTTCCAGGCCCACCGAAATGCCGTAGGCCTGCACCAGCGCCAGGAGTACCGTGCCGTAGCGCGTGTACTGGTTGATGACCTTGCGGCCCTGCTCGCCTTCCTTTTTCAGCGCTTCCAGCGACGGAATGACCGAGGTCATCAGCTGCATGATGATGGAGGCTGAGATGTAAGGCATGATGCCGAGCGCGAAGATCGCCATGCGCTGCACGGCGCCGCCGGCGAACATGTTGAACATGCCGAGCACGCCCTTGGCCTGCGAAGAGAAGGCCTGCGCGAATGCATCCGGATTGATGCCGGGCAGCGGGATATAGGTGCCGAGGCGATAGACGAGCAGCGCGCCGACGGTGAACCAGATTCGCTTCTTCAGGTCCTCCGCCTTGGCGAAAGCCGCAAAGTTCAGATTCGAGGCTAGTTGTTCAGCAGCCGAAGCCATGCCTGATTCTCCGCTAGAGCATGATGCCGAAAAGTGTGAAGCGGTTTTCGGACAACGTCATGCGCTACTTCTTTGATTTGTATGCCACGCTCGATGCCCGCAGTTCAGGCGGCGCGTGGCACCGAAGCTCACGAGATAAGCTTAGGGCTCTAAACATGCAAGCGGCCGCGTTGACGGGGCCGCCTAATTGATTGGATCAAAGCGCAATCGTGAACAAAAACGGATACCGTTCCTGCCGGCCGCGCTTCAAATTGCCGTTACTCCGCTGCCGCTTCCGGCAGCTTGACCGAACCGCCGGCCTTTTCGATCTTCTCGATCGCGGCCTTGGAGGCGCCGGCGACGTCGAAGGCAAGCTTTGCCTTGAGTTCGCCGTCCGAGAGGATGCGCACGCCGTCCTTGACGCGGCGGATGACGCCGGCGGCAACGAGTGCCTCGGCCGTCACGGTCGCCTTGGCGTCGAGCTTCTTGGCATCGAGCGCCGTCTGGATACGAGCCAGCGACACGACGACAAAGCTCTTGGCGAAGATGTTATTGAAGCCACGCTTCGGCAGGCGCCGATAGAGCGGCATCTGGCCGCCCTCGAAGCCGTTGATGGCAACGCCGGAGCGCGCCTTCTGGCCCTTGACGCCGCGACCGCCGGTCTTGCCCGAGCCGGAGCCGATGCCACGGCCGAGACGCTTCTTGGAGTGCGTCGCGCCGTCCTTGTCACGCAGATCGTTGAGTTTCATCTGGGTTCTCCTGCGCTTTTGCTCAGCCCTCGTCCACGACGCGGACGAGATGCTGGACGGCAGCGATCATGCCGCGCACCGAGGGAGTGTCCTCCAGCGTGCGCTGCTTGTGCATCTTGTTGAGGCCGAGGCCGACCAGCGTTGCGCGCTGTTCCTTCGGGCGGCGGATCGGCGAACCGATCTGCTCAACGGTGATGGTCTTGGTTGCTTTCTTGGCCATGGTCAAAATCCCTGGTCAGATCGACTATTCTTCAGCCGCAACGGCGGTGCCGCGGCGGGCCTGAAGGGTCGAATATTTGATGCCGCGCGCAGCAGCCACATCCTTGGGATGCATCTGGCTCTTCAGCGCGTCGAACGTGGCGCGAACCATGTTGTAGGGGTTCGACGAACCCATCGACTTGGCGACCACGTCATGCATGCCGAGCGTCTCGAAGACAGCGCGCATCGGGCCGCCGGCGATGATGCCGGTACCCTGCTTGGCAGCGCGCAGCAGCACGCGTCCGGCGCCCCAGCGTCCTTCGACGTCGTGGTGCAGCGTGCGGCCCGAGCGCAGCGGCACGAAAATCATGTCGCGCTTGGCCGACTCGGTTGCCTTGCGGATCGCTTCCGGCACTTCGCGCGCCTTGCCGTGACCGAAGCCGACGCGGCCCTTCTGGTCGCCGACGACGACGAGTGCTGCAAAACCGAAGCGACGGCCGCCCTTGACGACCTTGGCGACACGGTTGATGTGGACGAGCTTGTCCACCATGCCGTCATCGCGTTCTTCACGATCGCGGCCGCGGCCGCCATCCCTACGTTCCTGTGCCATATCCTGTTCCTTGTTTTTTTCCGGAAGCACGGTTGCTGATAAGATCCGGTGCGCCTCTTTGGGTCACCGGGGGCGAATTATTTTTCCTTGCATGATCTTGTCCGAAAAGTCTGCAACTTTTTGCTGCGCTGACCTTCGGTTCGGGATCAGGCAATTAGAAGCTCAGACCGCCTTCACGGGCAGCCTCGGCCAGCGCCTTGACGCGGCCGTGATAGATGTAGGCGCCGCGGTCGAAGACGACTTCCTTGACGCCGGCCTTCGAAGCACGCTCGGCGATCAGCTTGCCAACAGCGGCTGCTGCCTCGGTGTCAGCGCCGGTCTTGAGCGAACCCTTGAGGTCCTTCTCGAGTGTCGATGCAGCCGCGATGGTATGGCCCTTGGCGTCGTCGATGACCTGCACGTAGATGTTCTTCGACGTGCGGTGAACCGAGAGACGCGGACGTTCGCCGGCGACCTTCTTGATCTGGCGGCGGACGCGCTGCGCGCGGCGCTGGATGGATTCCTTGGTAGCCATGATAATCTTCCTTGCCTTCAAAAAACGGGGGCCGCCATGTGCGGTAGGCGAAAGCGCCTCCCGCGACCGCTCCCCGCGGCGTTGCACTTCTTTGGCTTGGCCTTTTCCGAAAAGTCTGCAACTTTTCGGGCCCAGGCCTACTACTTCTTCTTGCCTTCCTTGCGGACGATCTTCTCGCCGGCATAGCGGACACCCTTGCCCTTGTAGGGCTCGGGACCGCGATACTCGCGGATCTCGGCTGCAACCTGGCCGACCTGCTGCTTGTCGATGCCGGTCACGGTGATTTCCGTCGGCTTCGGCACAGTGATCGTGATGCCGGCCGGCGTCTCGTAAACGACGTCGTGGCTGAAGCCAAGCGCCAGCTGCAGGTTCTTGCCCTGGAGTGCCGCGCGATAGCCGACGCCGGTGATCTCGAGCTTCTTCTCGAAACCGTCCTTGACGCCCTGCAGGATGTTGACGATCTGCGTGCGCGACATGCCCCACTTGGATCGGGCGGTCTTGGTCTGGTCGCGCGGCTGGACAGCGATTTCGCTGCCTTCCATCTTGACCAGCACTTCGTCGTTCACCACGAACTTCAGCTCGCCCTTGGGGCCCTTCGCCGTCACGGTCTGGCCGTTAACGGTCGCGGTCACGCCCTGCGGCAGCGAAACGGGTTTCTTTCCAATACGAGACATTTGGTTGTCCTCGTCACTTCTCTTGTTTCAGGTCTGCCGAATTAGAAAATCTGGCAGAGGATTTCGCCGCCGACATTCTGTTCGCGTGCTTCGTGATCGGCCATCACGCCCTTGGGCGTCGAAAGGATGGCGATGCCGAGGCCGTTGGCGACGTGCGGGATTGACTTTGCCGAGACGTAAACGCGGCGGCCAGGCTTCGAAACGCGGGCGATTTCGCGCACGACCGGAGCACCGTCGAAATACTTCAGCTCGATTTCGATTTCGGACTTGCCGTTGTCGAAGTCGGTCTGGCTGTAGTCGCGGATATAGCCTTCAGCCTTCAGCACGTCGAGGACGCGGGTACGCAGGCGCGACGCCGGCGTCGAAACGCTCGACTTCTTACGGCCATACGCGTTGCGGATGCGGGTCAGCATATCGCCGAGAGGATCGCTCAATGACATGTTATGTCCTCCTTACCAGCTCGACTTGACCAGGCCCGGGATCTGGCCGTTATTGCCGAGATCACGAAGCGCGATGCGCGATACTTTGAGCTTGCGATAATAGGCGCGCGGACGGCCGGTAACTTCGCAACGGTTGCGGATGCGGATCTTGGCCGAGTTGCGCGGCAGGGCAGCAAGCTTCAGCTGAGCGCGGAAACGCTCTTCCATCGGCTTGGACTGGTCCATGATGATCGCCTTGAGCGCTGCGCGCTTGGGACCGTACTGGTCGGCAAGCTTGCGGCGCCTGTTGTTCTTCTCGACTGAGCTGGTCTTTGCCATTTCAGATTTTTCCTTTTCTCGCTGCCGTTACTGGCGGAAGGGGAAGTTGAAGGCCTTGAGCAATGCCCTGGCTTCGTCGTCCGTCTTCGCAGTCGTACAAACGATGACGTCCATGCCCCAGATCTGATCAACCTTGTCGTAGTTGATCTCCGGGAACACGATGTGTTCCTTGATGCCCATGGCGTAGTTGCCACGGCCATCGAAGCTCTTCGGATTCAGTCCGCGAAAGTCGCGGACGCGCGGCAGTGCGATGTTCACGAGACGGTCGAGGAACTCGTACATGCGTTCCTTGCGCAGCGTGACCTTGGCGCCGATCGGCATCTTCTCGCGGACCTTGAAGCCGGCGATCGAATTACGGGCGCGGGTGACGACGGCCTTCTGGCCGGCGATCATCGCCAGGTCTTCGGCCGCGATCGAAGGCTTCTTCGAATCCGCGGTCGCTTCGCCGACGCCCATGTTCAGCACGATCTTGTCGATGCGCGGAACCTGCATCTCGTTCTCGTAGCCGAACTGCTCCTGCAGCGCCTTGCGGATGGTCTCGTTGTAGACCTGCTTGAGGCGCGGCGTGTTCTGGGCCTTGGACTGCTTGCTTTCAGCCTTGGGCTTCGTGGTTTGAGCCTTAGCCATTGATGACTTCTCCCGAGCGCTTGGCGACGCGCACCTTCTTGCCGTCCTTCTGGAAGATGAAGCCGACGCGGGTCGGCTTGCCATCCTTGGGGTCGGCGAGCGCGATGTTCGACAGCTGGATCGGCGCTTCCTTGGTGATGATCCCGCCCTCTTGGGACTGGGACTGCTTCTGGTGACGACGGATCATGTTGACGCCGCGCACCAGCGCGGTGTCTTCCTTCGGCTGAACCGAGAGGACTTCGCCCGAACGGCCCTTGTCCTTGCCGGCCAGCACGACGACCTTGTCGCCTTTTCTAATCTTTTGCATTGGTCCGGCTCCTTACAGCACTTCAGGCGCGAGCGAGATGATCTTCATGTGGTTCTTGGCGCGGAGTTCGCGCGGAACCGGTCCGAAGATACGCGTGCCGATCGGCTCTTTCTTGTTGTCGACGAGAACGGCCGCGTTCTTGTCGAAACGGATCACGCTGCCGTCCGGGCGGCGGATGTCCTTGGCCGTGCGAACCACGACCGCCTTCATCACATCGCCCTTCTTAACGCGGCCGCGCGGAATGGCTTCCTTGATCGACACCACGATGATGTCGCCTACGGAAGCGTATTTCCGCTTCGAGCCGCCCAGCACCTTGATGCACATGACACGACGGGCGCCTGAATTATCCGCGACGTCGAGGTTTGTTTGCATCTGAATCATGACTGGCCGCCTTCTTCTCTTCTAACGGGACGGGCTCAAAGCCCCTCCCCGGTCTGTCCAAAATTCGGTTTGTTACGCCTGGTCCGAAGACACGACGATCCAGCGCTTGTCCTTGGAAATCGGCTTCGATTCCTGGATGAACACCTGATCGCCGACCTTGTGGGCGTTGTTCTCGTCGTGCGCCTTGTACTTCTTGGTCATGCGCACGGTCTTCTTCATCACGGGATGCGTGAAGCGCCGTTCGACCTTGACGACTACCGTCTTCTCGTTCTTGTCGCTGACGACAGTGCCCTGCAGAATGCGCTTTGGCATGATTTTCGTCCTTAAGCCTTCTTGGCCGCGGACTTTTCCGCAGCGATGGTCTTGATACGCGCAATGTCCTTGCGAACCTGCCGCACGCGCGCGGTCTTCTCGAGCTGGCCGGTGGCCTTCTGGAAGCGCAGGTTGAACTGCTCCTTCTTCAGGCTGGCCAGATCGTCGGTCAGCTGGTCCTGGGTCTTGGTCCGGATGTCTTCGGCTTTCATGATCAGCCCGTCCTTATTCTGCGATGCGCTGTACGAAGCGCGTCCTGACCGAGAGCTTGGCCGCGCCGAGACGCAGCGCCTCACGGGCGGTTTCTTCGTTGACGCCGTCGATCTCGAACATGATGCGGCCCGGCTTTACGCGCGCCGCCCAGTAATCGACAGCGCCCTTGCCCTTGCCCATGCGCACTTCAGTCGGCTTCGACGTCACCGGCACATCGGGGAAAATACGGATCCACACGCGGCCGGCACGCTTCATCTCACGAGTGATCGCGCGGCGGGCCGCTTCGATCTCACGCGCGGTGACGCGGTTCGGCTCAAGCGCCTTCAGCCCGAAACCACCGAAATCCAGGTTGGTGCCGCCCTTTGCGGTACCATGGATACGGCCCTTGAACTGCTTGCGGAACTTTGTGCGCTTTGGCTGCAGCATCGTTCTAACTCCAAATTCCTAATAATCAGGCGTTTTCGCGACGACGACCGCGTTCGCGATCACCACCACCGCCATGCGCAGCATCACCCTCGGTCGCGCGACGCTCCGAAGCCATCGGATCGTGCTCGAGGATTTCGCCCTTGAACACCCAGACCTTGACGCCGCAGATGCCGTAAGCCGTATGCGCTTCGGCCGTGCCATAGTCGACATCGGCGCGCAGCGTATGCAGCGGCACGCGGCCTTCGCGGTACCATTCCATGCGTGCAATCTCGGCGCCGCCGAGACGGCCGGCGCAGTTGATGCGGATGCCTTCGGCGCCCAGGCGCATGGCCGACTGAACGGCGCGCTTCATGGCGCGGCGGAACGCGATACGACGCTCGAGCTGCTGGGCGATCGACTGGGCGACCAGGGTTGCGTCGATTTCCGGCTTGCGCACTTCAACGATGTTCAAGTGCGTCTCGGACTTCGTCATCTCCATCAGCTTCTTGCGAAGCTTTTCGATGTCGGCGCCCTTCTTGCCGATGATCAGGCCCGGGCGCGCCGCATGGATGGTGACGCGGCACTTCTTGTGCGGGCGCTCGATCACGACCTTGGAAATCGCAGCCTGCTTGAGTTCCTTTTCAAGATATTTGCGGATCTTGATGTCCTCATGCAGCAGCTTGCCGTACTCGCCGGTGTTCGCGAACCAGCGCGAATCCCAGGTGCGGTTGATGCCGAGGCGCAGACCGATCGGATTGACTTTCTGACCCATTATGCGGCCTCCCCTTTTTCTTCGACTTCACGAACGACGATCGTGAGGTGCGAGAACGGCTTTTCTATACGGCTGGCGCGACCGCGGCCACGAGCATGGAACCGCTTCATGACGATCGACTTGCCGACATAGGCTTCCGCCACGATCAGCGCATCGACGTCGAGGTCGTGGTTGTTTTCCGCGTTGGCGATCGCCGATTCCAGCGTCTTCTTGACCGTGCCGGAAATCCGCTTGGCCGAGAATTCGAGATCGGAAAGCGCTGTCGCGACCTTCTTGCCGCGGATCAGCGCGGCAACCAGGTTCAGCTTCTGCGGGCTGATACGGATCGTGCGCAGAACGGCGCGCGCTTCGTTGTCAGCAAGCCTGCGCGGAGCTTTGGCCTTGCCCATGATTATTTCCTCTTCGCCTTCTTATCCGCGCCGTGACCGTAATAGGTCCGGGTCGGAGCGAATTCACCGAACTTGTGACCGACCATGTCCTCGTTCACCGAGACGGGAACATGCTTCTGGCCGTTGTAGACACCGAAGGTGAAGCCGACGAACTGCGGCAGGATGGTGGAGCGACGGCTCCACATCTTGATCACCTCATTGCGACCACCTTCACGAACCTTGTCCACCTTCTTGAGAAGGTAGCCGTCGATGAAGGGGCCTTTCCAAATAGAACGAGTCACTTGGCGTTACCTCTTCTTAGCTCTTGCGCTGATGGCGCGAGCGCAGGATGAACTTGTCGGTCGCCTTGTTGGACCGCGTCTTCTTGCCCTTGGTCGGCTTGCCCCACGGGCTGACCGGATGACGGCCACCGGAGGTGCGGCCTTCACCACCGCCATGCGGATGGTCGACCGGGTTCATGGTCACGCCGCGATTGTGCGGGCGCTTGCCGCGCCAGACCGTGCGGCCGGCCTTGCCGTCGTTGATGTTGCCGTGGTCGGGGTTCGACACGGCGCCGACGGTGGCCATGCAGGAGCCGTGAACGACACGCTGCTCGCCCGAGTTGAGGCGCAGGATCGCCATGCCCTGATCGCGACCGACCAGCTGGCCGTAGCCACCTGCCGAGCGGGCAACCTGGGCGCCCTTGCCCGGCTTCAGCTCGATGTTATGGACGATCGTGCCGACCGGCATCGAGGCCAGCGGCATCGCATTGCCCGGCTTCACGTCGACCGATTCACCGGCCACGATCTTGTCGCCGGCGGCAAGGCGCTGCGGAGCGATGATGTAGGACAGCTCGCCATCGTCATACTTGATCAGCGCGATGAAGGCGGTGCGGTTCGGATCGTATTCAATGCGCTCGACCGTGCCGACGACGTCGAACTTGCGGCGCTTGAAGTCGATAATGCGGTACGAACGCTTGTGACCGCCGCCGATGAAGCGGGCCGTGATACGGCCGTGATTGTTGCGGCCGCCCGACTTGGTCAGGCCTTCGGTCAGGCCCTTGACGGGCTTGCCCTTGTAGAGGCCCGAACGGTCGACGATGACCAACTGGCGGGTGCTCGGCGTTACCGGGTTGAATTTTTTAAGTGCCATGTTTCTGTCCTCGCGGCCTAGCTCAGAGACCCGTCGCGACGTCGATCGACTGGCCGTCGGCCAGTGTCACGATCGCCTTCTTGACGTCGCTCTGGCGGCCGATCGTGCCGCGGAAGCGCTTGATCTTGCCCTTGCGGACAAGCGTGTTCACGGCCGTAACCTTGACGCCAAACAGCGCTTCGACAGCGGCCTTGATTTCCGGCTTCGACGCCTTCTTGGCGACGTTGAAAACAACCTGGTTGTTCTCGGAAGCCATGGTCGACTTTTCGGTGATCGCCGGCGAGACGATCACGTCGTAATGACGGAGGTCGGTCATTTAAAGCGCTCCTCGAGAGCCTCGACGGCGGCCTTCGAAAGGACCAGCGTGCCGCGGCGCAGAATGTCGTAGACGTTGATGCCCTGGATGGGCAGCACGTCGATGTTCGGGATGTTGGTCGCCGCCAGCTTGAAGTTCTGGTCAAGCTCGGCACCGCCAATCACCAAGGCGTTGGTCAGGCCCAGCGTCGCGAAATTCGCGATCAGCGCCTTCGTCTTGGCCTCGGTCAGCTTCAGCTCGTCGATGATGATGATCGACGCGCTCTTGGCCTTGGCCGAGAGAGCATGCCGCAAGCCCAGAGCGCGCACCTTCTTCGGCAGATCGTGCTCGTGGCTGCGAACGACCGGGCCGTGGGCCTTGCCGCCGCCGCGGAACTGCGGAGCGCGTGCCGAATGGTGACGGGCGCGGCCCGTACCCTTCTGCTTGTACATCTTGGCGCCGGTGCGCGCGATTTCGGCGCGGCCCTTGGCCTTGTGCGTGCCCTGCTGGCGCTTGGCCAGCTGCCAGCGCACGACGCGCTGCAGGATGTCCTCGCGCGGATCAAGGCCGAAAATCTCCTCGGAGAGTTTCACCTTGCCGGCGTCCTTGCCGCCAAGCGTTGTGATCTTGAGATCCATTATTCTGCTCCCTCTGCGGCCGGAGCCTCGTTCGTGGCAGCGCTAGCTGCAGCAACCGGGCGGATCGCGGCAGGCTTCGGCGCATTGGCCGGCAGTGCCACCTTGGCCGCATCGCGGACCAGGATCCAGGCGCCCTTCGATCCGGGAACCGCACCGCGGATCAGGATCAGGCCGCGATCGGCGTCGGTCGAAACGATCTCGACATTCTGTGTGGTGACGCGGGTGTCGCCCATGTGGCCAGCCATATGCTTGCCCTTGAACACTTTGCCCGGATCCTGACGCTGGCCGGTCGAACCGTGCGTACGGTGCGAAACCGAGTTACCGTGCGTCGCGCGGCCACCACCCATGTGGTGGCGCTTGATGACGCCCTGGAAACCCTTGCCGATCGTCGTGCCCGTCACATCGACCTTCTGGCCGGCGACGAAGTGCTCGACGGTGATCTCGGCGCCGACATCGATCATGTTGTCGGCGGAGACGCGGAACTCGGCGACCTTCGCCTTCGGCTCGACGGAAGCGGTCGCGAAATGGCCGCGCATCGCCTTCGACGTGTTCTTTACCTTGGCAAGGCCAACGCCGAGCTGGACGGCCGTATAGCCGTTCTTCTCCTGCGTGCGCTGAGCCACGACCTGGCAGTTCTCCATCTGGAGAACGGTGACGGGAACATGTTCCCCGGCATCATTATAGATGCGGGTCATTCCCACCTTCTTTGCAATCACACCTGAACGCATCGGTTCAATTCCTTTAGAGTTCCGGGCCAGGGGCACCGCCCCTTACCGCGCTCTCATTCCCTTAGAGCTTGATCTCGACGTCGACACCGGCGGCCAGATCGAGCTTCATCAAAGCATCGACCGTCTGCGGGGTCGGATCGACGATGTCGAGCAGACGCTTGTGCGTGCGCATCTCGAACTGCTCGCGGCTCTTCTTGTCGACGTGAGGCGACCGGTTGACCGTGAACTTTTCGATCCGCGTCGGCAGCGGAATGGGGCCGCGGACGTTTGCTCCGGTGCGCTTGGCCGTCGACACGATTTCTTTCGTCGAGGCGTCGAGCACGCGGTGATCAAACGCCTTCAGGCGGATGCGGATATTCTGTCCGTTCATGCGTCACTTCCTTGTTCTGGCGCGGCGCGGGCAAATCCTGCGCCCGCGACAGATCGGTTTAAGTCCAAATTACTCTTTGATGGTGACGACGATGCCGGCACCGACGGTGCGGCCGCCTTCACGGATGGCGAAGCGCAGCTTCTCTTCCATGGCGATCGGCACGATCAGCTCGACATCGACCGTGATGTTGTCGCCGGGCATAACCATTTCCGTGCCTTCCGGCAGCGACACGATGCCGGTCACGTCGGTCGTGCGGAAGTAGAACTGCGGACGGTAGTTGGTGAAGAACGGCG